>NZ_LT907982.1:0-320500 GCF_900230215.1 Jatrophihabitans sp. GAS493
TCGGCCATCGTCACGCTCTTCGTCACCGGCTCCCAGGACGGGTCGCTCGAGTCGCGCGGCTACGGGCGCTTCTACGTCTACTACGCGGTCGGGGACCACATCTGGGTCGGCCAGGGGCTGGGCACCTACAACGTCCCCATCCAACCGGTGCTGGACAACCAATACCTCGACCAGTTGATGGAGACCGGCGTCATCGGCCTCACCGCCTTCGCCGGGCTTCTGGTGACGGCGCTGCTGGTCGCGACGCGGGTGGCCAGCCAGATCGACCGGTGGCGGGTGCCGAACGTCGACCCGGTGCTGGCCGAACTCGCCTCCGGCGTCGGCGGCGCGATGATGGTTGTAATCACGACCAATCTGGTGCTGGACACCTATGGATTCATTCAGATCTCGACGCTGATGTGGATTCTCTTCGCGGTGGTCGCCGCGATGCGCAACGTCGCTGACATCCGGCCACCCTTCCCGGATCTGGAGCTGCTGACTACCGGCGGATCCAGCGCATCTGGTCATCCAGCTTCTGATCGGACTGCAGCTTCGCCAGCCACGGCAAGCGCTTGAAGCTCGCCCGGTACACCGCTTCGGTGAGCTGGTAGCGGGTGTACGCGTCGTAGAGCTCCTGCGCTCCGGCCGCCACCGTCCACTGGGCCTCGAACTGCGGAACCAGCTTGTTTATCCGGGAGAAATCGACCCGATAGGAGCGCGGGTCGTTACCGGCCTCGCCGGTGATACGGACCGAGGAGCCCGCCACGGTGGCGGCGACGATTTCGGCGATGTCGCTGACCCGAAGATTCGCCGCGTCGCTGCCGACGTTGAAGGCGGTGTCGTGGACGGCCGCGCGGGGTGCGGTGAGACAGGCGAGGAAGGCCGAGGCGATATCGCGGGCGTGTACGAGCGGACGCCACGGGGTGCCGTCGGAGAGCACCAGCACGGTGCCGGTCAGGTAGGCCGACGCGACCAGGTCGTTGAGCACGATGTCTCCGCGCAGCCGCGGCGAGAAGCCGAAGGCGGTCGCGTTGCGCAGGTAGACCGGTTCGAAGGAGTCATCGGCCAGCTCATGCAGATCGTCCTCGACGCGGACCTTGCTCACCGCGTAGGGGGTGACCGGCGACAACGGTGCCTCCTCGCCGACCAGCGCATCCCCACCGGAGGTTCCGTAGACGCTGCAGGTGGAGGCGTAGAGGAATCGGCGGACGCCGGCATCCCGGGCGGCCCGGGCCAGCCGCACGCTGGCGTGGTGGTTGATGTCGTAGGTGAGCTCGGGCGCCAGGTTGCCCAGCGGATCGTTGGAGAGTGCCCCCAGGTGCACCACCGCCTCGAAGTCCAGCAGCTGCTCACTCGTCACGTCTCGCAGGTCGCCGTGCAGCGTCGGCGGATCGGTCGGGTGCGGTCCCAGCACGCAGGGCTCGAAGAGGCCGCTGTCGAAGCCGACCACATCGTGACCGGCGCCCGTCAGCACCTGCGTCATGATGGTGCCGAGATACCCCTCGCTACCGGTGACCAGAACCCGCACGTCTCATCCTCTCAGCTGCTCGTCACAGCCTGTAGTTACCGCCTGTGGTTACAGCAGAATCTTGCCGGCCGTGAAGGCCTCGGCGTAGCGCTGGTTGCACTCCACCCGCGGATGCGCATCAGGGCCAGGAACGTCTCGTCGTCGAACCAGGTGTGACCCCCGCTGCGAGCCGAAATGCTCATGCAGCAGCTGCGACTTCCGCCGGGCCGCCTCCTCGCTCACTGCCACGTAGACGTTCGGCCGGCCGAGATCGCCGTCATACTTCAGGATCTCGTAGCTGAGTATCAGCTGATCGCGGAAGACGGTCGGGGCGATCTCGCCGAGCAACCGATGGTCCTGATGCGCGTCCTGCGCCGACGGGGCCAGCACCACGGCGGCCGATCCGGGCGAGCCACCGGCGGCGTCGGCCCGGTCCCGGGTTGCGTGCACCGCCTCTTTGACGGCCAGCCAGTGCTCGGGCAGGCGGCCGTCGGGGAGTTCGAGGACCTGCAGGTCAACGGCGGCGCCGGCGGCGAAGGCCGGCAGCGCCGTGAAGGCCTCAGCCGCCCGGGGCGGGGTCGAGGCGAGCACGGTGGCGACCACGGTGAGACCGGGAACCTGCTGGGAAAGCTTTGCGATCGTCGCCCCGGCCCCGATCTCGACGTCGTCGCAGTGCGCCCCCAGCGCGACCAGCACCGGGCGTGGTTGAGCCCGCAGCGCAGCCACGAGCGAAAGTTCCAGCATGAACCGGTCGACCTAGCGGGCGTCGAGATCGTGGGAGGCGCGGGCCAGGATGTCGGAGGAGGCTTCGTCGTCGAGCCAGACCATCCAGGGCCGGTACCCGTTCTCATACGCCTCCTCCAGGCGGCGCGCTCCTTCACGGTGTCGGCCGGGTGCCAGAATCCGCGGTAGGGGTAGGCGAGCAATCGCCCGTCTTTTGCCGCTGATCCGCAGCCGTCCTGTACCAGGTCCGCCCCCTCGAAGAGGTAGTCGAAGATGCCGGTGCGCAGCACGAAGTAGCCGCCGTTCTCCCAGAGGTCGAGAGTGGAGACCGAACGGACATCGGTGACGTGCGAGCTCTCATCGATCTGCAGGCAGTGGAAGGCCGACTGCGGCGGGACGGCGATCATGCTCGCCACCGCGTCACTGCGCTCCAGGTTGGCCCACCATCTCATTCAGCGGGGCATCGGTGAGGACGTCGGCGTAGTTGGCCATGAAGACCTCGTCGTCGCCGAGCAGGTGACGCACGCGGCGCAGCCGCTCGCCGATCGGGGACTTCAGTCCGGTGTCGACGAAGCTGATCGTCCAGTCGCTGATGTCGGTGGAGAGTAGCTCGACGCTTCGTCCCCCGTCGGTCATCACGAAGTCGTTGGAGTAAGTCTCCTGATAATTGAGGAAGTACTCCTTGATGTGGTGCGCGCCGTAACCGAGGCAGAGGATGAACTCGGTGTGCCCGAAGTGGGCGTAGTAGCGCATCACATGCCAGATCAGGGGGCGCGATCCGACCATCACCATCGGCTTGGGGGCACTGCTGGTGCCGTCGCGCATGCGCATGCCATAGCCACCGCA
This sequence comes from Jatrophihabitans sp. GAS493, assembly GCF_900230215.1. Classification (NCBI taxonomy): domain Bacteria; kingdom Bacillati; phylum Actinomycetota; class Actinomycetes; order Jatrophihabitantales; family Jatrophihabitantaceae; genus Jatrophihabitans; species Jatrophihabitans sp. GAS493. The sequence goes on from NZ_LT907982.1 coordinate 3,056, forward strand.
GAAAAGCACAACCTTCATTGCTTGAGGTCCCCTCTACACGATCTCAAGTTGCGGTATGGGAGCACCAATCGGGCGCCCCACTCCTTGACGTAGTCCAGCTGCTCAACCAGCTCAGTACGCAGATTCCACGGAAGGATAAGGACATAATCCGGCTTCGTGATCGCCAGCTGCTCCGGGGCGTGCACCGGAATGTGCGTCCCCGGCAGGAAGCGCCCGTGTTTGTAAGGGTTTCGGTCCACCGTGTACTGCAGCAGATCGCCCCGGATGCCGCAGTGATTCAGCAGCGTGTTGCCCTTACCCGGAGCTCCGTAGCCGGCGACGTCTTCCCTCGCGCGAGGCTTCGATCAGGAATCCCAGCAGATCACGCTTGATCTGCAGCACCGCGTGGGCGAACCCGGCGTGCCCGGCGACCGTGTCCAGGCCGGCCGCCCGCTCCTCGGCGAGCACGCGCCGCACCGCCTCCGACGCCGGCCCGGCCACCTCGACCGGTCGGGCGAAGGCCCGATGGAGCCACCGTGGGTGGCGAGTTTCCTCGACGTCGACCACCTCCAGACCACCGGATCGCAGCGCCCGGATGAGGGTCAGCAGCGTGTAGTACTGGAAGTGCTCGTGGTAGATGGTGTCGTACTGGCGCCGCTCGATGAGCCGGAGCAGGTGCTGCACCTCGATGGTGACCCAGCCGTCGTCGGCGACCAGGGCCGCAGGCCCTTGGTGAATCCGATCAGGTCCGGAATGTGGGCGTAGACGTTGTTGGCCGCCACCAGGTTCGCCCGGCCGAACTCCTCAGCCGCCTCGAAGCCGGTCTTCTCACCGAGGAAGCAACCTGGGTGCGGATCCCTTCTCGACGGCGACCTCGGCGATGTTGGCCGCCGGCTCGATGCCGAGCACCGGGATGTCACGGGCCACGAAGTGCTGCAGCAGGTAGCCGTCGTTACTGGCGACCTCGACGACGAGGCTGTCGCGGCCAAGCCCCAGGCGTTCGATCATCGCGTCGGCGTAGCGCTTGGCGTGGGCGACCCAGCTGTCGAGAAGGAGGAGAAGTACGCGTACTCGGAGAAGATCTCGTCCGGGTCGATGTAGTCGGGCAGCTGAACCAGCAGGCAGGAGGGGCAGAGTCGCACATGCAGCGGATAGGTGCGCTCCATCGCGTCGAGCTCGTCGGCGACCAGGAAATTCTCACACGGCGGGGACATTCCGAGGTCGACAAAGGTCTCGCTCAACGGGGTCTGACAGAGCCGGCACAGCGGGAGATTCTCCACGGTCACGCGCTCGCTGCCCTCTCTGTCGTCCATCTCAATCGCCGTTGAGGCAATTGCTACTCACCAGTATGAGCGGAATCCTACGTGGATCCGGACAAAGCGTCCTGTTGACCGGGGTGCGCTAACTTCGACCCGTGAGCAACCCGCACTCCGCCTCGGCCCGAGTGGTCAACTTCGTGATGATGAACCCCAACAAGCGCGGCCCGGTCGAGCTGCAGCTGGCCGAGATGGCCCGGCTCTGGAGCGCGGGCGGCGGGGAGTTCGTCTGCTACTTCATCGCCGCCCCGCCGCCCTGGTACGCAGCCCTGCTCGCCGAGGCCGGGGCCGAGGTCGGCGTCCTGGAGGGGGTCGTGGACCAGGGCAGCTGGAACCGCGCGGTGGCCGCCGCGGCCGCGGTCGAGAAGCCCGCATTGGCCCACTTCCACTTCGGCCGGCATGACACTGCCGCGCAGTTGGTGCAGTCAGGGGCGGTGGTGATCCGCACCGAACACTCGGAGCGCAAGCGCGAGCGGGGCGAACCCCTGCGCCGGCTGGCGCGCCACCGTCGCCAGCGCCACCTGCACTCCTTCATTGCCGTCTCCGACTACCTGGCCGCCCAGACCCGCCGCGACTATCTGGTCTCGGCCGCACGGGTCAAGCGCATCCACAACGGAGCCGACCTGGAGCACTTCAGGCCCCGCCCGGAGGCCGAGCGGCGTGAGCTGCGGCAGCGACTGCTGGGCATCAGCGACGACCGGGTGGTAATCACCCAGGCCGCCTTCCTCGACGCGCGCAAGCGCCAGGACCTGCTCATTCGAGCCATGCCGGAACTGCTGGCGACGGGCCGACCGGCCCACCTGGTACTGGCCGGCGGCGGAACTCAGGAGGCGGCGCTGCGCAGCCTGATCAGCGAGCTCGGGGTGCAGGATCGGGTGAGCCTGCTCAGCGGCGACAACGACATCGCTGCACTCTATGCCGCCTCCGACGTCGGGGCGCTGCTCACCGATCGGGAGGGGCTGGGGGGCAGCGCCATCGAGGCGATGGCCTGCGGGCTGCCGCTGGTCGCCTCCGATCGGGGTGGGTTGCGCGAGGTGCCCGAGGTCGGGGTGAGCGGAGTGCTGGTGGATCACGACGTACCGGCGCAGACCATCGGCGCGCTGGGCTGGTTGATCGACGATGCCGAGCTACGGCACCGGATGGGGTCCGGCCGCGCTGATCCGGGCCCGAGCCCATTTCGACCAGCGACGGGCCGCCGCGCAGACCGTGCAGCGCTATCACGAGGTTCTCACCGACGGCCACTCGCACAGCGTCCACCGCGACTAGCCGGCTTCGGCTTCGGCTTCGGCTTCGGCTTCGGCAAGGTAGTGCTGCCAGGCGGCCCAGGCGCTGGAGACCATGTCGTCCAGGTCGTGACTGGCCTGCCAGTCGAGGTCACGCCTGATGGCGGCCACCGAGCCGACGATGCGGGCCGGATCGCCGGGTCGGCGCGGCTGCACGGTCGGGGTGAAGTCGATGCCGGTGACCCGGGCGATGGTGTCCATCACCTCGCGCACCGAGGAGCCCTCCCCCCGTCCCACGTTATAGGCCGGGGCACAGACGCCCCCGCTCTCGAGATTGCGGGCCGCGGTGACGTGCGCCTGGGCCAGGTCGACCACGTGGATGTAGTCCCGCACGCAGGTGCCGTCCGGGGTGGCGTAGTCGCCGCCGTTGATCCGTGGGGTTTCGCCGGCGGCCAGGGCCCGGAAGACCATCGGAAAGAGGTTGTACGGGCTGTGGTCGGCCCGGAACTCCGGCCCCGAACCGACGACGTTGAAGTAGCGCAGCGAGGTGTGGCGCAGTTGCGGGTCGACGACGGCGCAGTCGCGCAGCAGCCACTCGCTGATCACCTTCGACTCACCGTAGGGACTCTGCGGCCGCGGCGGCTCCTGCTCGTCGACGATCTCCAGATCCGGCGTGCCGTAATAGGAGGCGCTGGAGGAGAGGACGAAGCTGCGGATCTGCCGGGCCAGCACCGCCTCCAGCAGCACCTGCATGCCGGTGACGTTCTGCCGGTAGAAGTGCAGCGGCTGCCCCACGGACTGGCCGGCGTACTTGACCCCGGCCAGGTGCACGACACCGGTGACGCCGTACTCGTCGAGCACGTGGGCCACCGCGTCGGCGTCGGTGATCGACCCTTCGACGAAGGGGACGTCGTCGGGGACGTAGTGGCGAAAACCTGAGGAGAGGTCGTCGAGCACGACCGTCGGGGTATCGGCCTGGGCGAAGGCGATGAGCACGTGCGATCCGATGTAGCCGGCGCCGCCGGTCACGAGCCAAGTCATGCAGGTAGGTTAGCGGCCCATTCCTGAGGTTTCCTGATCCACACCCCGCATCGCGTCACCCCGGCGTGGATGCGTTGTCGAACGCAGCGGATGGTGCACGCTCGACCCATGCCGTCTCCCAACTCTCAGGCCTCGACCGATCCCCCGAAGAAGCCCGATCTGCCGGCCCATCGTGGCCACGGGCACCGGCAGCAGGGTCGCGGGGAGAACCGCCTGCCCCCGGCCCTGGCCGTCGTGGTGGCGATCGGCCTCTACGCGCTCTTGCCGCAGTCGCTGCTGCTCGGCCCGCGGCTGCTGCTTCCGGCCCTGGAGGTAGTGCTGCTGCTGGCCCTGGTGATCACGCACCCGCACCGCCTGGACGAGGAGTCCCGCCTCTCCCGCATCATCTCGCTGGCGCTCACGGCGATCATCATCCTCACCAACCTCACCGCGCTCGGGCTGCTGGTCGATCACCTCACCCAACACAATGCGAAGGGTGGGTCACTTCTGGTGGCCGGCCTGCAGGTCTGGGCGACGAACGTGATCGCCTTCGGCCTCCTCTTCTGGAACATCGACCGGGGCGGCCCGGTGGCGCGCAGCAAGCTACCCCGCGACAAGCTGCCGCTGGCCGATTTCCGGTTCAGCCACGACGAGGACCATGACGCGGTCGTCGAGGTGGCGGCCGGCTCCAGTCGCTCCGCCGACTGGGCCCCCACCTTCGTGGACTACCTCTACGTGTCGACCACGAACTCCAGCGCGTTCAGCCCGACCGACACGATGCCACTCTCCAGTCGGGCCAAGATGCTGATGGCGCTGGAGGCCACGTCGGCACTACTCGTATCACTGCTCGTCATCGCACGGGCCGTGGGTTCGTTCACCTGACGAGCGAGACGGTCCAGACGATCTGCTACTCACGACCGACTACGTCGGCTACTCACGACCGACTACGTCGGCTACTCACGACCGACTACGTCGGCTAAGACCTTCGCGCACCAGGTCAGCAGCGGCACATCGCGCAGCGGCTCGCCACCGAACTTCGCTTCGGTGAACTTGCCGTCCTTCCCGACTATCCCCTTCGGCCGCGGCACGCTGACCGTGGCCACCGCCTGCTTGTAGAGCGACTTGTCGAAGAGGCGCTTGAGCCGGATCTGGGCCGACTCGGCCAGTTCGAGCGGGCCGAAGCGAATCGTGTTCCCCTGCATCGAGACCTCGGTGAGGCCATAGCTGCGAGCCAGCACCTTGAAGCGGGCCACCGCCAGCAGGTTGGAGACCGGTTCCGGGATCGGCCCGAAGCGGTCGATGAGTTCCAGCCGGACGGCCTCCACCGCCTCGTCGGATGAGGCCGAGGCCAGCGCCCGGTAGGCCTCCAGCCGTAGCCGCTCGCCGGGCAGGTAGTCGTAGGGCAGGTTGGCGTCCACCGGCAGATCCACCTTGACGTCGACGAACTCCTGCTCGGTCTCGCCGCGGAACTCGGCCACCGCCTCGCCGACCAGGCGAACGTAGAGGTCGAAGCCCACTCCGGCGATGTGCCCGGACTGCTCACCGCCGAGCAGGTTTCCGGCGCCCCGGATCTCCAGATCCTTCATAGCCACGGCCATGCCGGCCCCGAGCTCGGTGTGCTGGGCAATCGTGGCCAGGCGATCGAGTGCCAGCTCGGTGAGCGGCTTCTCCGGCGGGTAGAGGAAGTAGGCGTAGCCACGTTCCCGGGAACGCCCGACCCGGCCGCGCAGCTGGTGCAGTTGCGAGAGGCCGAACATGTCGGCCCGTTCCACGATCAGCGTGTTCGCGTTGGGGATGTCCAGCCCCGACTCGACGATGGTGGTGGAGACGAGAACGTCGAAGCGATTCTCCCAGAAACCCAGCATGATCTGCTCGAGCGCGTCCTCCCCCATCTGCCCGTGAGCCACCGCGATCCGCGCCTCGGGCACCAGCTCGGCCAGCTTCGCCGCCGCCCGGTTGATCGACTCCACCCGGTTGTGGATGTAGAAGACCTGCCCGTCGCGGAGCAGCTCGCGGCGCACCGCGGCCGCGATCTGCCGGCTGTCATGCGCCCCGACGAAGGTGAGGATCGGGTGCCGCTCCTCCGGCGGGGTGAGGATCGTCGTCATCTCCCGGATTCCGGTGAGCGACATCTCCAGGGTGCGCGGGATCGGAGTGGCCGACATCGTCAGCACATCCACCGAGGTCCGCAGCGACGTCAGGTACTCCTTGTGCTCGACGCCGAAGCGCTGCTCCTCATCGACGATGACCAGACCGAGGTCCTTGAAGCGGACGGTCTGCTGCAGGATGCGGTGCGTACCGATGACGATGTCGACGCTGCCGTCGTGCAATCCGGCCAGCACCTTGTCGGCATCCGACGACGCCGTGAAGCGGGACAACTCCCGCAGCTGCACCGGAAACTGCGACATCCGCTCGGAGAACGTGGTGTGGTGCTGGTGGGCCAGCAGCGTGGTCGGCACCAGCACCGCCACCTGCTTGCCGTCCTGGACCGCCTTGAAGGCGGCCCGTACGGCGACCTCCGTCTTGCCGTAGCCGACGTCGCCACAGATCACCCGATCCATCGGCAGCGACTTCTGCATGTCGGCCTTAACCTCGTCGATGGCGGCCAGCTGATCGGGGGTCTCGACGTAGGCGAAGGCATCCTCGAGCTCTCGCTGCCACGGGGTATCCGGGCCGAAGGCATAACCCTTCGTTGCCATTCGAGCGGAGTAGAGCCGGATCAACTCGGCCGCGATCTCCTTGACCGCCTTGCGAGCCCGGCCCTTCGTCTTGGCCCAGTCCGCTCCACCGAGGCGGTTCACCGACGGGGCCTCGCCACCGACGTACTTGGTGACCTGATCGAGGGAGTCGGTCGGGACGAAGAGCCGGTCGGCCGGCTGCCCCTTCTTCGAAGCCGCGTACTCGATGATCAGGTACTCACGCTCGCCACCGTTGATGGTGCGCCGCACCATCTCCACGTACCGCCCGACACCGTGCTGCTCGTGCACCACGAAATCACCGGCGGCCAGGTGGATCGGGTCGATCGCGTTGCGCCGCCGGGTCGGCATCCGGCTGGAGTCCTTGGTCAGCGAACCACGCTGGCCGGTGAGGTCGGTCTCGGTGAGGACCACGATCTTCATCGACGGCGAGTAGAGACCGCCGAGCAGCGAACCCGTGGTCACCAGCGCCATCCCGGCCTCGGGCACCGGCACCGCCTCCAGACGGGCCGGCACCTCGGCGTCGCTGAGCCGTTCGACGGTCCGCTTCGCGGTGCCGTGGCCGTCGAGCACGAGCGCCACCTGCCAGCCGTCGCGGGTCCAGTTGCGCAGGTCGACGACCGCCGCCTCCAGATCGCCCCGGTAGGTCGGAGCCGGCTCGAAGGTCGAGGTGATCGTCTGGGCCGAGTCGCTGCCGAAGGGGGTGATCCCCCACCACGGCAGCCCCATCCCGATCGCCTCGTCACGCACCTCGTCGAAGGAGCGCAGCGAGGCCGCCCCCAGATCCACCGGCGCTCTGCCACCACCGGCCGCGGCGGCCCAGGAGGCGGCCAGGAACTCCTGGGAGGTGCTCACCAGGTCGGCCGAGCGGGACCGCACGCGCTCCGGGTCACAGACGATGACGTGCGTTCCGACCGGCAGCTCGTGCAGCACCAGGGTGAGTTCATCGACCAGCGCCGGCGCGAGTGCCTCCATCCCCTCCACCGCAGTGCCCAGGCTGATCGGCTCGAGCAGTTCGCCTAGCTCGGGGTGCTCGGCCAGCAGCGCCGCGGCCCGTTCCCGCACCGAGTCGGTGAGCAGCATCTCCCGACACGGCGGAGCCCAGACGCCGTGCTCGGCGATCTCCAGCGACCGCTGGTCGGCCACCTTGAAGTAGCGCACCTCCTCGATGTCGTCGCCCCAGAACTCGACCCGCAGCGGGTGCTGCTCGGTGGGTGGGAAGACGTCGAGGATGCCGCCGCGGACGGCGAACTGGCCGCGGTTCTCGACCAGATCGGCCCGTGAATACCCGGCGTTCACCAGGTCGGCGACGATGGTGGCCAGGTCGCGATCGGTGTCGCCGGCGCGGAGCGAGACCGGCGTCAGGTGGCCGAGTCCGGGCACCTGCGGCTGCAACACCGACCGCACCGGGGCCACCACCACCGAGAGTGGCCCGGAGGCCGGGTCATCGGTCGAGGGGTGGGCCAGGCGGCGCAGCACGGCCAGCCGCTGCCCGACCGTATCGGCCCGCGGCGAGAGCCGCTCGTGCGGCAGCGTCTCCCAGCCGGGGTAGAGCGCGACCGTGTCCGGATCGAGCAGGCTGCCGAGCGCGGTGACCAGATCCTCGGCCTCGCGGGCGGTGCTGGTCACCGCGAGGACCGTCCGGGAGGTGCGGGCGGCGAAGCCCGCGATGGCGAAGGCCTGGATCGACGGTGGGCCGGTGAGGGTGAGAGTGGGCTGATCGACACTCTCGATCAGGGTGGTCAGGGAGGGTTCGGCGACTGCGAGTTCTCGCAATCCAGACAGGCTCATTCGGGTCCTCAGCTGGTTCAGGCACAGCAGAAATATCCCCATTCCAGCTTCGGAGGGGGATTCTCCAAGCGTACCCGCGGCCACTGACAAGGCAGCCCGCGTCGCGAGAAGGCCAGACGGCCAGCTACAGCTGAGCGGCGGCGGCCTTGGTGACGGCGATGAGGTCGTTCTTCACCTGCGCGGCTCGCTCTGCGGTGGCCGGCGACCCCAGCGTGGCTTGGATCGAGAGCGCCTTGTTCCCCTTGCGGGCATGCAGGACGTAGGTCGTCGGCAGCAGGTACGCGTCATCTCCGACGCCCGACACCGGCACCGCCCCGGTGGCCGCCGCCTTGGCCCGCGCGAAGGCAGCCGGCGTCGTCGTGGCCAGCGACATCGTCACGCTGCCGCCGGCCTTCGCGTTGGAGGACGTGAGGGTGAAGATGCAGAGCGGGCTTCCGATGCCGCTGGTGGTCGCGACGGACTTGGTCACCACGGCCCCGAAGGCGGTCTTGACGTCGGAGGTTGAGGCGATACGGCAGTTCGGCCCGGAGGCGGCGGTCTGCCCTTCGGCCCCCGGAAGCAGCGAGGAGGGGGCGGTGGAGGGGGTTGCCGAGGCAGTGGGGGCGGCAGTCGGCGCGGACGTGGCGGCTGTGCCCGGGGGGCGGGTGGCTGCGGTGCCGGAGGTTGCGCCCGCGGCGGTCGGGGCGGAGCCGGTGGCGGGTGTGGAGGCACTTGCCGACTTACCGGAGTCGTGACCGCAGGCGCTGAGGGAGAACGTCAGGGCAGCAGCACCCAGCAACGCGGCTCCAATTCGAAACTTGGTAGACCGTGACTGCTCTGTTCCCATTTGCGGCATTCCCCTGCTACCTCGGAGCAACTCATCTAGCCTTGAACCCTATGGGTTCGCACCTGCGCGGACCACTCAGACTTAGCCTTCCCACATGAGCCACCAAGATTGAGCGAGTGTCCGGTGGCTCCACACGACAGCGATGAGGGAGACTTACGCGGTGACCAGCGTGATAGTGCCTGCTCACGACGAAGCGAAGGTGATCCTGCGGCTGCTGGATGGCGCACTGGCCGACGCCGCACCCGACGAGTTCGACGTGGTCGTGGTCTGCAACGGCTGCACCGACGACACCGCGGCCCTGGCTCGCAGCCGACCGGGCGTTCGGGTTGTCGAGATCGACGCCGCCTCCAAGGTCGCCGCCCTGAATGTCGGCGATCGTCACGCGCGGGACTTTCCGCGGATCTATCTCGACGCGGACATCGAACTCAGCACGCAGTCGCTGCGCCTGGTTCGGGACGCCCTGGCCGAAGCCCCCGCGGCCGCCCCGATGCCGGTCGTCGATACCCGCGGCGGCAGCCCGCTGGTTCGCGGGTACTTCGCCATCTGGTCGCGACTGGGCTACACCACCAGTCACGTCCTTGGATCCGGCGTCTATGGCCTCTCCGAGAGCGGGCGCGAGCGTTTCGGGGAGTTCCCCGACCTCATCTCCGACGATGGTTTCGTCTACTGCCAGTTCGCCCCGTCCGAGCGTCACAACCCCCCGGGTGCGAGTTTCACCATCAGAGCACCGCGCACCGTCGCGACGCTGGTTAAGCGGCGCGTCCGCATCATCGCCGGCAACATCGAACTGGAACGCAAAACCGGTCTGCAGCCGCAGCACGACGGCCCCGGCTGGCTATCGGTGGTGTGGCACAACCCGCGCCTGGCATTCGCCGCCCCCTTCTTCGTCGGCGTGAACACCTACGCCTCCCTCGCCGCCCGGCGACGGGCCAGAGCAGGCACCGCCGGCCCATGGAGCCGGGACTTGAGCACGCGGGGGTCAAGCTGATGGCGAGAAGTTCAACCGGTCGGCTCAGCCGTGTCGTTCAGGCCGTGATGAGCCTGCTCGCACCCAGCTCGTGGCTGCGCTACGGAAAGATCGCCAACTTCTTCGGCTACGACGGGGCGGACATCCAGCGGGCCAGCGTCGGCCGGGGCGTGGCGATGTCGCCGACCGTCTCGATCCGCAACGGCGAGCGGGTGCAGATCGGCGACGGCTGCCACCTCGGTCAGTGGACCTCGATCTGGGCCGGCGACACCCACGGTCGCATCGTCATCGGTGACCACGCACTGCTCGCCCCACATGTGTTCATCACCGCGTCGGACTACGACTTCGACGCCGGCGACGGCCCGGTGATGGATCTGCCGAAGCGCGAGGCCGACATCTACATCGGTGCCAACACCTGGCTCGGAGCCAACGTCGTTGTGGTGGCCGGGGTGAGCATCGGCGACGGCGCGATCGTCGCCGCCGGATCGGTGGTCACCCGCGACGTGCCGGCGGGCAGTGTGGTGGCCGGAGTGCCGGCTCGGGTTATCCGTCAACGCGGCGCGGCACCGGGAGTCTCCGATCATCGGCCGGAGGCCCAGTGAGCGACGCTGAAGTCTCCATCGTCATTGTTCTGTACAACTGCCAGGAGTGGATCCGCCGCTGCCTCGACTCGATTCCGGCCGCGCTTGCCGATCGGACCGCGGAGATCGTCGTCGTCGACAACGCCTCGGCCGACTCCAGCGCCGACATCGTGGCCGCCGAGTACCCAGAGGTGATGCTGCTTCGCAACACCAGCAATCTCGGCTTCGCGGGCGCGGTAAATCAAGGAGTGGCCGCCTCCAGCGCGCCCTGGGTGCTGCTGCTGAACCCGGACACCGAAGCCCAGCCGGAGGCCTTCGCCCGCCTGCTGACCTTCGCCGAGTCGATGCCGGGGCGCGGCATCTACGGAGGCCGCACGCTGCGCTCGGACCTGTCGGTCGAGCCGTCGAGTTGCTGGGCGCTGCCGACGATCTGGAGCAGCGCCACCTTCGCCCTCGGCCTGTCGACGGTCTTTGCGCGCAGCCGGCTATTCGATCCGGAGTCGATGGGGAGTTGGCAGCGAGACTCCGTCCGCGAGGTCGGCATGGTCACCGGTTGTCTGCTGCTGACCCCCCGCACCGTGTGGGACGAGCTGCACGGGTTGGACGAGCGGTACTTCGTCTACGGCGAGGACGCCGACTTCGCCGCCCGGGCCCGTGACCGTGGTTATCGGCCGACGATCACTCCGGACGCCGCGGTGATCCACGAGATCGGCATCTCTTCGGCCGACGGTGGCTCGAAGACCACCCTGCTGCTGGCCGGCAAGATCACCTACGCCCGCACCCACCTGCCGGGGCCGTTCGCCGTGTACCTGCTCCGAGTCGGTGTTGCGCTGCGAGCCCTGGGGGCACGGATCACCGGTCGTGGCACGAAGTGGCGCGTCGCGTGGAGCCGGCGGGAGTCCTGGTGGGACGGCTTTCCGGAGCAGCGCCGATGAGCCGCCTGGACGAGGTGGCCGAGCGCGACGGCTGGCGGTGCTGGCTCTGTGACGAGCCCGTCGATCCGGATATGTCGGTGAACGACGACCGGGGGCCAAGCGTCGACGGGCTGACCAGCGCCAAGGCCGCCAAAGGGAAGACCGGCACGACCGAGCGGTTGGCCCACCGCGGGTGCAACACCCGCAAGGGGGCGATCAAACCAGTGGTGCCATGGCCGGCGCGGCTCTTCGTGGCCGACCCGGCTCCGCTCATCGGTGTCGCGGAACGATTGGGGCGCAAGGGCGGCCGCGAGGTTGTGGCCCGGTGCCCGAGCCGCGCCGACGCCGACCAGACCGCAGAGTGGCTCATCGATCGGTTCAGCCGGCTGGCGCCGGAGCTGGCGGTGACCGCCAGTGTCGAACCGGGCGGCGGCCAGTTCATGGTCGCGCTCACCGCTGGTTCACGTCGCTAGCCGACAAGCTGACCGACGGCCGGTGCAGGATAGAAGCCGTGACAGACATCAAGACTTTCGATCATGTCGGGATCACGGTGGCCGACCTCGATTCGGCGACGGCGTTCTTCGTCCGGCTGGGGCTGCAGGTCGAGGGGCGCGCCTTCCTGGAGGGTGACTTCCTGGACACGGTGAGCGGGATACCGGACGCGCGGACCGAGATCGTCATGCTGCGTCCCCCCAGCGGAGGCACCGGGCTGGAACTGGCCAGGTTCATCCGGCCCGACCACGTGGTCGGCTCACCCGCCGCCATGGCGAATGAGCTGGGCCTTCGCAACATATGTTTCGAGATCAGCGACCTGCGGGCGACCGTCGCCGGCTTGGCCGCGGACGGATACGGGCTGGTCGGCGGCATCGGAGAACACGAGGGCAGCTGGCTGATGGCCTACGTCCGCGGACCCGAGGGGATCGTCGTCTCACTGGCCGAGCGGATCGGCTGACCGCCGACGCGCAGACGGCCAACGCGGCGGGTAATCGCGGCGGGTAATCCGGTTGCCCAGCGCGTCGGGGGTGTGACATCGTTGCCATCGCCGCGATTTAGTCGTGATTCAACGTCGGGAGGTGACACCCATGTACGCAGTATCCGTAGTGGGCGCTCCCTCCAGTGCACGATCGCGCGACTGACCTAGTTTGCGACCGACGTAATCGCCACCGGAGCGCCCACCAAGCACTTCGCGAGAGGCGACCCCATGAACGCAACACCCTTTTCAAATCAGCACAACACCTCGACGACCCCCGCTGACCGGTCGAGCTCGGAACAGCATCAGCCAGAGGCGGATTCCACGTCTCGAACGGCCACCGCGGGCGAACGCGCGCTTGTCCTCGGCGGCGGCGGATCGACCGGCAACGCGTGGCTCATCGGCGTCATCGCCGGCCTCAGCGCGGCTGGGCTCGATGTGACCGAAGCCGATCTGATCATCGGGACCTCGGCCGGATCGACCGCGGCGGCGCAGATCAGCGGCGCCTCCCCGAACGAGTTGCTCGCCGCCATCCTCGACGCGGCATCCCAGCCGTCGACGACGGCGCCTGGACGCGACCGCAGGCCGCCGGCGATGGGACCAGTGGTCAACCAGCTGCAGCGGTTGCGCGAGATCATCGACTCCGCCGCGGACGTGGCCGACCTGCGCCGCAGACTGGGGGCGGCGGCGAGTGACCGCGATGCGACGGCGGACGGTCCCCGGCAGCTGCAGTGGCGGGCCACCGTGGCGGCCCGGCTGCCCAGCCAGGACTGGCCGGACCGCAGGATGTTCATCACTGCGATCGACGCCGACACCGGCGAGCCGGTCGTCTTCGATCGCCACAGTGGAGTCGAGCTGGTGGATGCCATCGCGGCCAGCTGCAGCAACGGCTTCGGACTCCCGCCCTACCGCATCGGCGACCGCCGATACCTCGACGGCGGCTACCGATCCAACGCCGAGAACGCCGATCTGGCACTCGGATACGGACGGGTACTCGTGCTCTCACCGTTCGGCGGAAGGTCACTGCATCCGCCGGCCTGGGGCACGCATCTGGCCACCCAGATCGAGGAGCTTCGCGCCCACGGCAGCCGGGTGGAGACCATCTTCCCCGACCCCGACGCCGAGCACATGTTCGGTGCGAATGCGATGGATCTGTCGCTGCGCCCGGCCGCCGCCCGAGCCGGCTTCGAGCAGGGAAGAGCCCGGGCCGAACTACTCGCCCCGTTCTGGCGCTGAGGTGCTGATAGCCGCCGACTGGCTGCGGCTGGGTGGGCGCCGGGCCGAGAACGTCGAACCGCGGGCGGGCTGCACCGGTGCGAATTTGGCCAGGCCAATGGCCGGCATGTCGATGTAGATCGACTCCATCGCCCCGCTGCGGGAGTACGTCTCATGCCAGAAGCCCGTGCCTGCGCGGTCCTGCAGCAGCCTCGGGTGATTGCCTGGATACGATCGGGCCGTGCTGATCTACTCGATGGGCGTCTCCGTGGACGGCTACATCGCCGATCGTGACGGTAATTTCGGGTGGAGCCCCCCGAGCGACGAGCTCTTCGCCTTCCACCTCGCGCGCGTAAGTGGGCTCGGCTCCTACCTCTGCGGCCGCCGGCTCTACGAGACGATGCTGCCCTGGGAGACCGAGCCCGCGATGCGCGAGACCGAACTGGGCGCCGAATTCGCCGACGTCTGGGCTGCACTACCGAAGGTCGTCTTCAGCCGAACCCTGGATAGCGTCCAGGGAAACGCCCGCCTGGCGCGCTCGTCGGTGGCTGAGGAGATCGCCACGGCGCTGGGCGAGACCGGGAACGGCGCGACAGGGAAGGACGAGATCGGGAAGGACGCCGAGATCGGCGGCCCCGGGCTCGCCGCCGCGGCGATCGAACTCGGCCTGGTCGATGAGCTGCGTATCTTCCGCCTGCCGATCCTGGTCGGTGGCGGCACGCCCTACCTACCTGTGACGGCCGAGGAGACACCCCTCGACCTCATCGAGACCAGAACCTTCGACTCACACGTGATCTACGAGCGCTACCGGCGCGCCCGCCCCGACTCACCCTGAAGATCTCCACCGGATTCGTCCGGGACGGCCTCAGCTGCGGCGGTAGCGAATATGGGTGGTCAGAGGGGAGTGAAGCACCTCGACCGGCTCGAAGCCGAAGGACTCAACACCGTCGAAGATGCGCTCGCCGGAACCGAGCAGCACGGGCGCGATGTCGAGGGTCAGCTCATCGATCACCCCGGCCGCGAGTGCCTGCCGGACCGTCGAGGCTCCACCGGCGATGTCCACCCCGCTATCCCCAGCCGCCTCAGATGCGGCGGCGTAGGCGGCGTCGAAACCCTCGGTGACGAAGTGAAAGGTCGTCCCGCCATCCATCGGGATCGGATCATGGCGGTGGTGGGTCAGCACGAAGACCGGCGCGTGGTACGGCGGTTCGGGACCCCACCAGCCCGACCAGTCTTCCTCGTCCCACTCCCCACGGATCGGGCCGTACATGTTGCGCCCCATCACATACGCACCGCGGGGGCGCATGAGCCACCCCGTGGCGAGCTGGTCAGCCTCATTGGCCCGGGGGTCGCCGATGTGCCAGCCGTGCAGCTCCTGCCCCCGCTTGCCCAGCGGGTTCTCCCGGCTCTGATCCGGTCCGGCGACGAAGCCGTCCAATGAGATGGACATGTGGCAGGTGGTGTCCGACACCGCAACCTCCTGATTGATCGCGACCGTCAGGCCCGATGCTGGATGAAATCGGCCAACCGCGCCGGATCGTCCAACGCTATATAACGTCGGCCGCGAGCGTCGGAGGTCCTGGCGTTCTGGGCAGCCAGAGCCTCGGGGTTGACCGGATACCCGTCCTCGGGCAGGCCGAGCACCCGCTGCCAGACCCGCACATACTTGTCGCGCTGCGGAGCCCAGTCGAGCTCGGCGGCGACGCGGGTGCGGGCGAGGGCGCCCCGCCGGGCCCGCTCACCGGGGTCGTCGAGCAGCAGCTCCCAAGCCTGCGCGAAACCGGCGAGGTCTCCGGACGGCAGGTAGATCGCGGACTCGCCGGCCGAGACCCGCGTCTCGACCAGGTCGAAGCTGATCACCGGTAAGCAGTAGGCCATGTACTCCATCGTCTTGTTCATCGTCGAGACGTCATTGAGAGGGCTCTTCGGGTCGGGGCAGATACCGATGTCGGCCGTCGAGAGGTAGTCAGCGATCTCGGGGGCGGCGACCCGACCGGTGAAGGTCACGTACTCGTCGAGGTTGAGTTCGACGGCCAGCTCCTTCAGCTCCTCGAGGCAATCGCCGAAGCCGAGCAGCGCCAGGTGACAGTCCTGGCGGCCGCGGCCGTGGACGAGTTCGGCGAGGGCCCGCAGCGCCTGGTCGACGCCGTCCTGCGGCCCCATGATGCCGAGGTACACGGCCAGTCGCTCCTGCCCACCGCGCAGTGCCGGGACCGGCTCGACCGGGCGCATCACCGTGGTGTCCGGTCCGCTGCGCACGACGGTGACCGTCTGCGGGTCACGCCCGCCGCGGTTCAGCGCGATGCTGCGGTAGGACTCGTTGGTGGAGATGACCTCGTGCGCGGTCCGGTAGGTCATCTTCTCCAGCCAGCGCAGCGCGCCGAACTGCACTCGGGCCCCGGTGGACTTCGGCGCGCCGAACCGGGATAGGAAGACCTCCGGGTTGAGGTCGTGCTGGTCGTAGACGAAGCGCTTACCGAATGGGCGGTAGAGCAGCGCCAGCGCCCAGTACGTGTCCGGCGGGTTGCAGGCCTGGATCGCCCCGAAACCGTCCCGCGCCGCCACCAACAGCGACAGCAGCGCGGTCACCAGCCAGCAGTAGATGAACTCGTACATGTAGCCCAGCACGCCGGAGGCGGCCGGTGGCGGCGGGTACTTGTAGATACGGACGCCGTCGATCTCCTGGATGAACGGGTCGCCCGGGCCCTTCGGGCAGATCACCGAGACGCCGATACCGACGTCGCGCAGCGCCTGGCACTCCAGCCACACCCGCCGGTCCAGCGGCACCGGCAGATTCTGAACGATTATCAGGACTCGTCGTCGCCGTGCGCCCATCTGCACTGCTCCCCTTACCGACTGATCTGTGCGGTGGATGTGGATCTTCGGTAGCAGCCTAGCGAGCGACCCGGCGCAGCAGCGCCATGGCGGCGCCGGTCAGTGAAACGCCGAGGATGAGGACGGCCAGCGCGGAGCGTGACCGGCTGCCATGAAGGTAGGTCACCTCGGGCTCACCCTCGGGAACGAGCTTGGTCCGGATCAGGTTCTCGGCGCTGACCTGCCGCTGCTGCTCGAGGTCGTTCAAGACCTTCGGAATGCGCACCAACAGCTGGTCCATCTGGGCCTTCACCTCGTCCGGATTCGAACCGGCGACCTGCACATCGAGCCACGGTTCGGTGTGGCCCGGGACGAACTGGCCGCCGGTCTGGGGAAGGGTCACCGACCAGCCGTCGCGCACCCCCATGCCGACGATGGTGATGCTCTCATCGTTCGGCGGTGGCAGCGGGTCCGGATCCACGATCTTGGCCACCACGCCGGCCGCACTGATCAGGCTCCGGGTCGAGACGCCGAGCCCGTTCGGGTTGTCCGAGCTGAGTGGGATGACGAACCTGACCTGAGTCTGTGCGAAGAAGACGCCGGGGGCCTTCCTCGCCACCATCGCTCCGGCCAGGGTCACCACCAGACCGCAGATCGCCGTGAGCACCAACGCCCACCGCAGCCGGTTACCCCGCTGAATCCAGCGCCGTCCCAAGCGCCGCGGCGCGGGAGGATCGCCCTGGATCTCCGAGTCCAAACCAAGGATCGGCTGAGGCTCGACCTCTCCAACGGGCGTTTGGGTCCTCACTCCGCATACAATACGGAAAGCAAACACGGTCGAGCACTTCGTCGCAGCGATCGCACAGCAACGTTCCAAGCCGATTAGGGCGATTGGGGGCGATCAGGTCGGTCGGCGACACGGACCCTCCCCGATCGCCACTACTCAGCGCCAGTCCCGAGCGACCAGATACAACCGAAGCAGCCAGTGGAGGTTCGAAGCCGTGCCGCACAAGCGCGTTGCCCTGCTGCTGCGGCGCTGGTACATCGTCCTGCTGGCGCTGTTCATCACCGCCGGACTGGTCGCGGTGGCCTTTACCCAGGTTCCGGCAACCTACAAGGCAACGGCGAACGTTCTGGTGATCCCGCCGGCCGGGGCCGGGGCCAACCCCTACCTCGATCTGGGCGGCCTCAACGGGGTCGGCGATGTCCTGTCGCTGAACCTCTCCAGCATCGACGCCGCGAAGATTCTGACCGACGAGGGCGTGACCGGCACCTATCTCGTGGCCACTGACGACTCTTCCAGCGCACCGCTGATCACGGTCACGGCAACCGACAAGTCACCGGAGGGCGCACTCGCCACCATGCATGCCGTGGTCGCGCTCCTCTCGCCGCGCCTGCAGCAGATCCAGCAGAACCTGAACGTGCCCAACGGCCATTTCCTCACGATTCAGCCGGTGAATGCCGACGACACCGCGAAGCCGATCCGCAAGAGCCAGCAGCGCGCCATCATCGCCGCCGTCGGCATCGGGGTGCTGATCGGGTTCGGAATGCTGGCCGGAGTCGAGAACCTGTCGGCGCGCCGGGCCCGCAAGCGGGCCATCGAGGCTGAGCGGCAGCAGGAGGCGGTGGAGGCGGCGCTCGCCGCCCACGCAGCGGCCGGCGATCAGGCTGAGACGGCTGATGGCGCGGCCGTCGATGGCATCGCAGTAAACGGCTCCGCCGTAAACGGCACCGCCGTGAACGGGACCGCCGTCAATGGGTCCGCCGTCAATGGGTCCGCCCATAACGGTTCGGCGGTGAACGGGCACACCAACGGCAGTCACACCAACGGCGGTCAGAACAACGGCAGCGTCGTCGGGTCCCCGATCGCCGCTCCGCTCCCCGCCGCGGCGCCCGACGAGGGGCAGCTCGGGGCCGGCGCCCACACAGCTGACTCGACAGCAACCACAGCGGTCGCAGCCGACCGGCCGGCGAAGTGGTCGCTCTTCCGCCGCCGCCGTCGTCACGCCGCTCACGTCGCCGCCCGCGCCGAAGCCGCCCGTTTGGAGAGCAGTGACGCCACCGCCGCCGACAACGAAGCCTCCGACAGCACCTCATCAGGCGAGCCGGTAGCGGCCAACGGCGCGCAGAGCTGGCCGGCGCAGGCCATCTCCGTGCCGGAGATCGGTTACGTTCCGGTGCGACGTCGCAGCGGCTCCTCTTACGAACGTGACTGACGAGCCATCTCACACCGAGAAGGGTCGCGCGTCGACACCGCCCGCTGGTGACGAAGAAGCGGCCGAACTCGATCCCGACGCGATCCAGAAGCACAGTCTCAACCTCCGGCTGCTGACCCTCCTGCTGGTTTTCCTGCTGGCGATCCCAGCTCGTCTGATCTTCAAGCCCATCGGCGCGGCCGGCACCCCGGCTGAGATGACCTGCGTGCTGCTCCTGGGCTACTGGGTCTTTCAGCGGCTCTCGACGCCGGCCCGCCACGCCCCCCTCGAACCGATCCAGCGAGCAATGCTGCTGTACATGCTCGCCGTTCTGGCCAGCTACGTGGCGGCCACGACCCGACCGATCGCGGCGAACGAACTGACCGGCGGCGACCGCGCACTGCTGACCGCCTGTAGTTGGCTCGGAGTCCTCTTCTTCGCCTCCGAACTCGTCAGCCGGGCCGAACTCGACATCCTGTTACGGCGCACCAGCTTCGGCGTCGGTTGCCTCTCCACACTGGGCGTCGTGCAGTTCGTGACCGGGCTGCCCTTCACCAACTACATCGTGATTCCCGGACTGACGTTGAACAGCGCGCTGACGTCGGTACTGGAACGCAACGGACGCAATCGGCCCGCCGGAACAGCGACGCACCCGATCGAGTTCGGCGCCGTACTGACGATGGTTCTTCCGATCGCGCTGCACTACGCGCTTTACGACACGCACCGCAGCAAGGTCAAGCGGTGGTTCCCGGTCGTGGCCATCGCCATCGCCATCCCGATCTCGATCTCGCGCTCGGCCATCGTCAGCGCCGCCGTCGCCCTCATCGTTCTGATTCCGTCCTGGCCCAAGGAACGTCGTCGCCGGGCCTACGCCTCCATCGTCGGGCTGCTCGGCGTTGCCTACCTGTTCATTCCGGGGCTGCTCGGCACGCTGACCGGACTCTTCACCGGCATCGGCGAGGACAGCAGCGCGAGCTCGCGCACCAACAGCTACGCCGTGGCCGCACATTTCATCAAGACGAACCCGATCTTCGGCCGAGGCCAGGGCACCTTCCTGATCGGCTATCACATTTTCGACAACTTCTATCTGGGAGCTGCGGTCGAGACCGGCGTGGTTGGCGTCGCCGCGATCCTCACGCTGTATCTCACGGCGATCATCACCAACCGCAAACTACACAACGTCGCCCGTGACGAATCGACGCGCGACCTCGCGCAGGCATTCGCCGCTTCCTTCGCCGCTGCCGCTCTGAGCACCGCCCTTTACGACGCGTACTCCTTCCCGATGGCCACGACGCTGCTGTTCTTTCTGCTCGGGTGTGCCGCAGCGCTGCGCCGAAGAGCGAGGGCCGGCGATGTGGGCGAGACCGCACTCGCCCCCAGCTAGCCGGATCAGCCGGATGCGCCGGTGCCGCGCCCAGGCTCTCGCAAGCTAGCTCGTGGCGGCGCCCATGATCTCGACGACCTGGCGGCCGGCTCGAGACCATGAGTAATAGGCGCGCGATTCGTCAGCCGCAGCGCTCGTGCGACGAATCAGTTCATCATCGTCCAGGGCGGAAGTTATCAGGTCGGCCAGCTCGTCCGCGGAGTCCGAGGTGACGAGGGCACCGTTACGTCCGGGCTGAATTATCTCGGGCATCGCGAAGGCGTCCCGCCCGACACAGGGCAGGCCGCGACTCAGCGCCTCCACGAAGACGATGCCGAATGCCTCGAACTGCGACGGCAAGACAAACAGGTCATGCTCGTCGACCAGTCGCGCGACCTCTTCGTTGGAGACCGGGCCCAGGAACGTCACGCCGGCCGGCGGTTCGCCGGAGAGTGGCCAGGCCTTCGGCCCAGCGATGGTCAGCGTGACATCCGCCCGCTCGCCGTCCCGCAGAATCTTCAGGGCTTGGAGTACCTGCACTCCGCCCTTTCGTTCGAAGTTTCGCCCGACGAAGAGCAACCGCGACCGTCGGCCGGCCAAGCGTCGGGCCGTGACTGCGGAGAGGTCGACCGGTGTCTTCGCCGCCGTCGCCCCCGGATGCACCACGTGCACCTTCTCGGCCGGGACGCCGGAGGTCGTCACGAGATGGCTGGCCAGCCATTGGGATAGCGCGATGACGCCATGCGAGGTCTCGTAGAGGCGTCGTTGCCGGTCGCGCAGACGTCGGATCGTCGCCAAGCTGAGCGACGAGAACTGCATCTGAACGCCCTTGTCGGCCTGCTCCAGGTCCAACAGGAGGTCATAGCTGAGATCCTGCAGAAAGAAGTAGGGCGTCCGCGTCGGACCGAGATCGCCGATCTGGAGGATCGCGTCGAGGGGACGGCTCTGCCTGTTCGCCTCATCGGCGCGGGTGAGGCGGCTTGAGTTGAGCAGCCGCGCCGGTCTCGTGTGCTTCCACAGCGACACGAGCTTCCCGTCGCGCCGGCGCGCGTATGCCGCCTTCAGCGCGAGTCGGGCGGGCTCGGGGTAGGTCAAGTCGATGTCGACGATGTCGCACTCCGATCGCATCCCCTCACGCAGTTGCCACGGGGTGTGCGACCAGGTTGCTTCGGGCTGCGGATCCCAGGCACAGGCGAAGCCAACACGGAGCATCACCGAAGACTATCCGAGCGCCGGGGGCAGCGCCGGGAAACCGGCCACGGGAAATGAGCCCAACCGGAGACAGAAGCGCCCCCGGCCTCCGAAGAGGTCAGGGGCGCTTCCGAGTCGATCCGGGTCGGCCGGGCGTCAGTCACTGACGTCCGGCCGGCCGGTGCCTAGCAGGTGGCGGTGCTGAGGGTCTTGTTGTCCGACACAACCGAACCGGCGGGAACCGAGTAGCCGGTTACCTGGAATCCCTTACCGAAGGTGTTACCCGTGAGCGTGACCTTTCCTGCGGTGTAAGCCGCGAAACCGTAGGAGGTCTGGTTGCCGCGGGTGTCGTCAGCGGTGAAGCAGTTGCCGGTTGCCGTGATGTTCTGCGTCCCGATGTCCTGGACGAAGACCGCGTCGTTGGTGCCACCCTGGAAGGTGTTGTGGGTGAGTACGACCGGTGCGGTGGCCTGCGTCATCTGGATGCCGTCCGAGTGGACGCCCGGAATCTGGTCGATGACCAGGTCGTGGATGAAGGAGTCCTGAACGGTGGTGCCACCGTCGAGGCGGAGCCCGTCACTGGTGTGGTGGACGCTCGTGCGAATGATCATGTTGTTCGGGCCACCGGTGTAGATACCGATCGCGGCGTTGTAGGTGGTGCCATTGGCGCCACCGCCGACGTCAACGCTGTCCAGCGTTGAACCTGAACCCATCGACACGCACCAGCTACCTTCACCGATGCAGCGGACCTTCGAGTTGATGAGCTTCGCGCCATTGCCGAGGTTGACCGCACCGGAGATGTCAAGGTTGCTCAGGGTCGTGTTGGCCGGAACCGAGACATTGCCGGAGCGAACGGTGAGGGTGCCGGTCGGGCCGGTGTTGGCGGCTGACGGGAAGGCCGAGGAGATCGGAGCCGGGGTCGGAGCGGCGGTCGGCACCGGCGTCGGGGCCGGGGCAACCGTCGGGACCGGGGTCGGCTTCGGAGTCGGAACAGCCGTCGGCACCGGCGTCGGGGCCGGGGCAACCGTCGGGACCGGGGTCGGCTTCGGAGTCGGGACAGCCGTCGGCACCGGGGTCGGGGCCGGCGTCGGAGCCACACTCGCGCCGGCCTGGAAGACGACGTCGACGTAGTAGGACGAGGCGTGCCAGGTGCTGGTCGGGAAAGCGCTGCCACCGCCGTAGGCGTAGACGCCCGCGGTCGCATTCAGCGAGCCGGTGTTGATCGACGCTCCGGCGAATGCGTTCTCAAGCGAGGCATAGTGGCCGGAGTTGGTGTGGTAGGACGCGACGTAGGTGGCGCCGGCCGAGACTGCGATCGGCTTGGCGAAGTCGACCTCCTGCCAGCCCGAGGTCGACTCGTCGCTGAAGGTCGCGGTTGCGAGCTTGGCTCCGCTGGAGGACCAGAGGTTTCCAATGTGGACGCCGGAGTTCTTCTTGCTCTTGAAGTAGCGGATGCCGAGGATCGAGCCCGACTTGAGGGTCGAGAACTTCACTCCGAGTTCAACGGCGCTGCTGTCACTGTCGGCCTGGACAGCCGGAACAATGCTCGCCGCGTACAGGCCACTGGTGATGGTGGCGGCTGAGGCGTTGCCGGAGATCGCCGCAAATGACAGGGTGCTGGCGAGCGTTACGGCGACGGCGCCGGCGGCGACCTTCGCGGCCCGACGGCGCTTGCTGGGGGAATCTTGCAACTTCTGGACGTGGGTGATTCGAGTGTGCTTCAGCACGGGTTTCGCTCCTGACTGGCGCGTCTTTGTTGCGCGCTAGCGTTGCTGATGCCAACCCGAACTTCGGGTGATCCAGACCGTCTGGAGAGGGTTAGACATCATCATGTGGACAGAAATCCCCGACCGGCGCTCCGACAATCCCCAGTGATTTGCACTGGATCATGCCGATTCGACGGCCCCCAAATGGAACTGGATCTTGACGCCGAGCAGACATGCGTCTACCCGGCGAGACAAACGTCCCCGAGATGGTGGTGCTTCCCCTTTGATCGGTCTGGCCTCACTCACTTGGAGCGAGGTCCCCGAGACCTTTCAAGCATGTGCGGGCACTGGCTAGTCAGTACATCAGTGCACGCTCGCCGGCTCCCAAAGCCTGGCGACTCGTAGAGATTACATCGAATCTCAGAGGCTCGCGACCGCTAGCGAGTCTCTTTACCTAGACAAAACATCGTGTTCGATGGCGCCCGGTCGGCGCCCCAGCGCCGGCCGCACGTCTGTTGTGTCTGACTACACGCTCTTTCCCGTGAGATCGGTGTTGCCGGACTTCGTGCTCCCGGATGGGACGTTGTAAGGACCGATCTCCCACTTGGTGTCGAAGACGTTCCCGGTGAGGGTGACGTGTCCGGACTGGTTCGGAACCGTGAGGCCGTAGTCGCTCAAGCTCACGTTGGGTACCAGATCAGCCATCAGCAGGTTGTTGGTGACCGTCAGCGTCTGCGTCCCGTTGTCCTCGGCGAAGATGGCGCAGTACGTACCACCGGTGATCGAGTTGTGATTGATGACCGTCGGGTACTGCGCCTGCGTCATCTGGATCCCGTCGGAGTGAACGCCGGGGATTTGATTGATGATCAGGTCGTGAATGATGCTGTCCTGCAGCGTCGTCCCACCGTCGACCCGCATGCCATCGCTGGTGTGATGGATGTTCATCCCGGTGAGGACATTCTTCGGGCCGCCGGTGTACACGCCGATCGCAGGATTGAAGGTGACACCATTGGCGCCGCCACCGACCTCGACGTCGGTAACCGTGTCATTGGAGTCCAACGCCAAGCACCAGTTCGGTTCACCGATGCAGCGAACGCGCGAGTTGATCAGTTTCGACCCCACACCCATCGACACCTGGCCACTGACGTCCACGTTGCTCAGCGTGGCCCCGGACGGGATGCTGACGTTCCCCTTGCGCACGGTGAGCACACCGGATGGGCCGGTCGTCGCGGCGGTGGGGAAACTGCTCAGGCCTGGCTTCGTCGATACCGCCACCGGCGTCGGAGCCGGCGTCGCCGCCACCTTCGGAGTCGGATTCGGGGTCGGCTTGGACGTCGGTTTCGGCGTCGGCTTGGCTGCGACCACAGTGGGGCGCGGCGTCGGTGCCGGCGTCACGGTCGGGGCGGCGGTGGGCACCGGGACCGCCGTCGGAGTGGGCCGCGCGGCCGGCTTGCCGCTCGGCCGGAAGAGCACGTCCACGTAGTAGCCGCTGTCTCGCCAGGTGCTGGTCGGGTAGCCGGAGGATGCGCCGTACCGGTAGACACCCTTCACGCCACTGAGGATCGAGGAGCCGATGTGAGCGCCATGGGCGAAGGCGCCGATCTGCTGGGCGTAGAACCCCATATTGGTGTGATACGAGGCGGTGTAGGTCTGGCCGGCCTGCACGGCGACCGGGCGATCGAAGATGAGGCGCTGCCAGCCGGAGCCGCTCTCGTCCTCGAACTGGGCGGAGGCCAGCCGCTTACCGGTTGGACTCCACACGGTGGCGGTGTGCACGCCGGTGTTACGGAAGCTCTTGAAGAATCGAATCCCCAGCACCGAGCCCGAGACACTTGCTTTGAATTGGACGCCCAACTCCACCGCACTCGAGTCGTTCTCCATAACCTGGACCGGCCGGGCGTTGGTGGCGTAGAGACTGAAGACGGTGCCCTGATCGCCGAGCGCGCCAGTGCCCTGGGCGGTGAAGGCCACGATGCCGAGCAGGAGTGCCGCGACGCCGAAGAAACCGATCGAGTGGCGACGCCGAGCAGCCCGTCGCGCCCGTCGCTTGCCGACGCGACTGGTCGTGCTCTGCCTGAAGCCGCCAACGGCAGTCGAGCCCGTCGAACTCCCGCTGCCTTGAGACCGTGCAGCGCCGTGCTTCGGCAAGATGCTCCTCCAAGTCGATCGTTCGGTCGATCGCGTAGTCGATCGACTTCGTTCGCTCGGCCCTTCCCTTTGCTGCGAAATCGTTGAATACGATCCGCGGTCCCACTGGGAATGGCGCTCAGACATTAGCACCGGGATCCATTCACGTATCAGCGCCGAACGAACACAGCACCGCAGCAGAACAGATCACGGTAATGGACCCATTGAAATTAGCGGACGGGTCCGATTGAGCCAATCCCCAAACTGGCCGATATATGTTTCAAGTGAGGCGACCCGCGTTATCAGTAGCCGTGAGTGACTGAATCGACGAATTCGAAATACGTTCCATACCTGTGCCGACGCCACGGCCAACCTGGGGCAGGGCCGCGGCAGCTAATCCCGTCGTCTCCGCCGGCAGACCTGACCGCACGCCCTCGCACGCCCCGGTCGGGCGCCTTGGACGCGGGTACCGGCCAATCCCGAAATGCTCAAAGAATTGCATTACCACACGGAGCGTGATGGATATGTCGCAGGGAGGCGCTTGGGGATTCCACCCCAGTTCCGAAGTCTGAGTTCTCGGTTAAGAGAACCCCTTCATAAACGGTTCCAGAGAGTTGATGTGATTTGACTCACATCACCTCAGGAACGCTCGCTAGCGGCCCCGATCCCCCCTAATCGGTTTCGCCAGGGGCGATTGCCAGAAACGCCCTAGAATCGAAGGACGAAGCAGATCCACCGATCTGCCAGAAGGAGCCTGGGTGTATCTGACGCTGCGCGATCGGCCGGCGCGCAAGCCCGCCGACGGTGCCGCCGCCGCCGAAGGTGCCGCCGACGCAGACGGCGCCGCCGCCGGCAGTAGGCACCGCGTAGCGGGCACCGTCGTCCTGCTGGGCATAGTCAGCATGTTCACCGATATCTCCACCGAGTCGGTCAACGCGGTACTGCCGAAGTACCTGATCTTTGTCGTCGGACTGAGCCCCCAGGCGTTCGGGTTCGTCAATGGCCTCTACAACGGGGTGAGCGCCTTCATCCGGATCTTCGGCGGTTGGCTGGCCGACCGCACCGATCGCCCGAAATGGGTGGCCTTCGTCGGGTATTTCGTCTCCGCACTGAGCCGGGTCGGGCTCCTCTTCGCGACCAACCTCACGGCTATCGGGACGGTCATCACCGGTGACCGGCTGGGAAAGGGCCTGCGAACCGCTCCCCGGGACGCGCTGATCGCGGCCGCCTCACCCGAGGAGTCCCTCGGACGGGCCTACGGGGTGCACCGATCGCTGGATAGCCTCGGCGCGGCCCTTGGGCCGCTGCTCGCCTTCTGGATTCTCACCGTGGTCAGCAACGGCTTCCACGCCGTCTTCGTGGCCTCACTGGCCTTCGCCATCGTCGGAGTCGCCATCCTGTTGCTGGTCGTACCGGACATGCGGCCACGCCGCCGAGCGCGCGCGGCGGTCGCCGATTCCGGCCGGGTTCGGGCCGGCGCCGCCCACAGCGACAGCGACAGCGACAGCGACAGCGACAGCGACGAGTCGGCGGCGACCAGCGCGACGGTCAGTCCGGCTGAGATAGCGCAACCCCCAGCCCCGCAGCGACGGGGCCTCGACTTTCGCCAGATCGCGAATCCGCGGATGGCGCGGCTGCTCGGTGCCGCCGGCCTGCTGGGGCTACTCACCGTCGGCGACGCCTTTCTCTACCTGCAGCTGCAACTGCGCGACGACCTGGCCAACAACTACTACGCGCTGCTGATGGTGGGGATGAACGTCTCCTATCTCGCGGTCGCGGTGCCGCTCGGGCGCCTCGCCGACCGTGTCGGGCGGGGCCGCGTCTTCGTCGGCGGCCACATCGCCCTCCTGGTCTGCTACTTCTGCGCAGCCGGGCCGCTCGTCGGCCCCGCCACCTCGATCGGCTGCCTGATCCTTCTCGGCACCTACTACGCCTCCACCGACGGCACCCTCGCCGCCCTCGCCGGCGGCGCCGTCGACCCGCAGATCCGGACCAGCAGCATCGCCACCGCGCAGACGTTCCAGGCATTGACCATGTTCGTCTCGTCGCTGATCGTCGGCCTCCTGTGGAGCCAGATCGGGCTACAGGACGCGATTCGCTGGTACATCCCCATCTTGGTGCTGGCTCTGCCGTTCGCCGCCCTCTTGATGCGCGGCGTACAGGTCACCCGTCCCGGCCGGGCCCGTAACGCATGACGGGGATGAAGGCGCGGATCGCCGCGCTGGTGGCGATCTGTGTTCTGGCCATCGGCGCCGCCGTCATCTACCTGGTGCGCAGCCACTCCACCCAGACGGAGGCGGTACAGCACGCGGCACCGGTTAAGACGACGAGCCCGGCGACGATCCAGGCCGAGCCCCACATCGTCTACCGCAACACCGCGCTGGGTACCCAGTACGGAATGGTGGCGATGTCGGCGCTCAGCGCGCCGGCCGGCCCACGAGCCATCACCAGCACGTCCTGCGACCGTGTCTACGCGGCGAGTTCCAAGATCCTCTGCCTCTCCTCGAAGATCGGCATCGTGACCACCTACGCGGCGGCCGTGCTCAACGACGACATGACCAAGGTGCAGAACCTCCCGCTCTCCGGCATCCCCAGCCGGGCCCGCCTCTCAGCCGACGGCAGCTATGCGGCGAGCACCAGCTTCATCTCCGGTGACTCCTACGCCGGCACCTCCTTCTCCACCCGCACGATTCTGTCCAAGGTGGGAAGTACGGAGTCGAGCAACCTCGAGTCCTACACCCTCATTCACAACGGTCAGTCGATCCATCCGGTTGATGAGAACTTCTGGGGCGTGACGTTCGCCGCCGACGGCGACACGTTCTACGTGACGGCCGAGTGGGCCCAGCACACCTGGCTCTCGCGCGGCAGCATCTCCAAGCACCAGATCGTGACGCTGCACGAGGATGCCGAGTGCCCCTCGCTCTCGCCCGACGGCAGCACCATCGTCTACAAGCAGCGAGGCAACCTTCCCTCCGGGCATTGGCGCCTCGTCCGCTACGACATCGCCTCGGGTAAGGTCACGCCGTTGGCCGAGACCCGCAGCATCGACGACCAAGTCGCATGGCTCGACGACAGCACGGTGATGTACGGCGTGCCGCGGAGTGGTTCGCAGGCGGCGGTCGACGATGTATGGAAGGTACCGGCGGATGGGACGGGTAGCCCGGTGTTGCTGATTCCCCAGGCCTGGTCGCCGGCGGTGGTGCGGTGACGCCGCAGCGGGAGCGGATCAGCTTCCTCTCCCCCGACTACCCGAGGTTCCCCGGCGGCGGCGCACTCGTCTACTACACCCAGGCCAGCCACCTCGCCCGCCTCGGCTACGACGTCAGCGTCATCCAGCCGCTGCATCTGCGGGCTGCCTACCCGGGTCGTGCCGTTGACCTGCTCCGCGGGAAGGTCCGCGACGTGCGGGCGGGGAGCATCCGCCGCCGGATCGGCTGGATCACGCCCGACCCCCGGGTGCGGACCATCTTCCTCGACCGCCTCGACGAGAGTTCCGACCTGCCGCCGGCCGACCTGCGCATCGCCACCTATTGGCGCACCAGTGAGATCCTCGGCGCCCGTGACTTCGACGGTGCGCAGAATCTGCAGTTCATGCAGGCCTACGAGACGTGGGGTGGTCCGGTGGATCGGGTCGACGCGACCTGGCGGCTGCCGTTTCACACTGCGGTGGTCTCGGAGACGTTGATGCGCAAGGGACGTGAATTCGGCATCCCGGATGAACGCCTGCACCTGGTACCCAACGGCCTGGATCATGAGCTCTGCCGGCCGGCCGCGCCGGTCGAAGGGCGCGGTCCATGCGTTGCCTTTCTGGTCCACGAGGCGGCCGTCAAGGGACTGGCCGACACCATCGCCGTGGCCGAACGGATACGGGCCGCCCGACCGGACGCCACCTTCATCGGTTTCGGCGGGCGCCGCGCACCGGCCGAGCTACCGGAATGGGTCGAGTACGTCCGCCGGCCGGTCGGTCGGGAACTCGTCGAAAAGGTCTACAGTCGCGCCGCTGTGTTTCTCTGCGGCAGTCACAGCGAGGGTTGGGGTCTCACCTCGATCGAGGCGATGTCCTGCGGTGCCGCGCTGGTGAGCACCCGAAACGGCGGCGTCGACGATTTCGCCACCGACGATGTCTCCGCGCTCCTACGCGACGTGGGTGACATCGCCGGGTTGAGCGACGCGGTGCTCGAACTGCTCGCCGACGAACCCCGACGCCTCAGCCTGGTCGAGAAGGGGCTGCAGCGGGCGGGAGAACAGGCGAGCTGGTACGAGTCGGGTGAGATCTTCCACCAGGTGGTGCGCACCGCGCTGGACTCGCCGGTAGCCCGATGAGCGGGCGAGCAGCCGGCGTCCGCGCCGCCGTGCGCGACCAGTTGATGAAGCGGGCTCACGATGTCACCGACGGCAGCCGTCGCAGCGTGCTGGTGATAGCTCCGCACCCCGACGACGAGACGCTCGGCTGCGGTTCGCTTATCCTGCGGGCGCGGCGCAGCGGGGCCCGGGTCACGCTCGTCGTCGCCACCGATGGAGCGGTCTCCCACGAGACAGATGACGCCATCTCGCTGGCCGCCCGGCGCAGCGCGGAACTTGCGGCGGCGGCCACCCTGCTCGGCGTCCCGGCGGCCGACGTCATCGAACTGCGCTACCCCGACGGCGAGCTGAGCATGCACCGCAACGGGTTCGCCGACGAGTTGGTGAAGCTGATTCAGCAGCGACGTCCGGACGACGTGTACACCACCTGCCAGGCCGACTGGCACCCTGACCATCGCGCCGCCGCGATCGCGGCCCGCGACGCCGTGGCCCGCTGCGATCCCGCACCGAGACTGCTGGAGTACCCGATCTGGCTCTGGACCGACTGGCCGGTGTCCCGGCGCTACCGAAACGGGCGCGGGCTGCTCCGCGCGCTCCGGATCCTCATCGGCGCCGAGGTGGAGAAGGTCCGGATAGCCGAGCTGCGCGAGCAGAAGCGACAGGCGCTGCAGGCCTACGCCAGCCAACTCGGCGACGAAGACGCCCTACCGGCTGAGGTGATCGACCGGGCACTCACCGGGCCGGAATTGTTTTTCCGGCTCCCGCCCGGCTGACCGACGGCCCGGATGTTCGCTAAAGTCTGAGCTAGCGATCGATCGTCAGGATCGAGTTCCGCAGGCTTCACCGGACGTCACGACAGGGAGCACATTGCCGAGCGTTAAGTTGCAGAAACTTGCCCTCGCCGGCGTCTCGACCGCTCGCGTGCTCCCGCCCCAGGTGCCATCACAGCAGGCCCAGCGGCCCACGGTCACCGTCGTCGTGCCCTGCTACAACTACGGCCGCTACCTCGAGGAGTGCGTGGCCAGCATCCTCACCCAGCCCGACGTCGAGCCCGATGTCATCATCGTCGACGATGCCTCGCCCGACGGCAGTGGTGAGGTCGCCGATGGCATAGCCGCACGGGACCAGCGCGTCCAGGTCATCCACCACCCCGTCAACACCGGGCACATCACCACCTACAACGACGGGCTGAGTGCGGCCACCGGCAAGTACGTGGTGCTGCTTTCGGCCGACGACCTGCTCACTCCCGGCGCCCTCGGACGGGCGGTGGCGCTGATGGAGGCCGAGCCGTCGGTCGGGTTCGTCTACGGATACGCACTCACCCACCGGGACGGGCCGCTCCCGCCGGCCCGACAGGATGTGCAGAGCTGGACGGTGTTCGGGGGCGAGGAGTGGATCGACTGGCGGTGCCGCTCGGCGAGCAACTCCATCGTCTGCCCCGAGGTGGTCATGCGGACGGACATCCAGCACGCCATCGGCGGATACCGCACCGACCTGCCGCACACCGGAGACTTCGAGATGTGGCTGCGGGCCGCCGCGGTGGCTGACGTCGGGCTCCTCGGCGGCGTCGACCAGGCGTACTACCGGCTGCACGGCGAGAACATGAGCCGTGGCATCTACGCCAGTGTGCTGACCAACCTTCAGGAGCGCGAGCACGCGATCGACACCGCGCTGGCCACCATGCGCCCGAACCTGCGCCAGCCCGACCGGCTGCAGGAGACCGCGCACCGGGCGCTGGCTCGTGAGGCCCTCGAACACGCCATCACCGCCGTGGTGAAGCACGAAGATGCCGAGAACTCAGTGCGGGCCTACCGAGAATTTGCCGCGAAATGTTGGGCATCGGCGCCGGAACTGCGCAATTGGCGGCTGCTCGATTCGGCCGACCCGTCGCGGGTCAACGCGCTGCGGATGCGATCGATCTACTACGTCAAGAACCTGCAGGCCAGAGTATCGTGGCGGCGGCGGCGTTGGAGCGGGATCTGAGCGGCGTCTGAGCTGCGTCTGAGCTAAGCCCGCCTCAAACCGCCAGTTCGGTCGGCAGGCTCAACGGTGCTCGCCGGGCCGCTGCGGCCAGTACGTGCGCGTGCCGGGAGACGACGACGCCCGGGTCGAATCGCTCAATTGACTCGGCTCGAATCTCAGCTCGGGCGGCCAGCCACCGGTCCCGATCGGTCGACAGCGCGGTAACCCCCTCCACCAACTCGCCTCGATTACTCTGCCGGCGGTAGCGGGCGGCGCGAATGCTCGGCCAGTCGACGACCAGCGGATCTCCGAGCGGATTCGAAATCAGGCTTCCCTTGGCCACGGGGCCGGCGAGTTGTTCTCGCGCGCCCCCCACGTCGGCCAGCACGACCGGTAGCCCGGCGACCAGCGCCTCCATGGAAGCCAGGGCCCACCCCTCGAAGAACGAGTCCAGGACGAAGGCGTCCGACGCCGCCAGCAGCACCTCGGGACGGGAGGCATGATCCCGCAGATGTACGCGATCTCCGTGCTGCATCGTGGTCTGCAGACGCTTGACCCGCGCCGAGTAGTTCGCGTCGTCCGGGCGGCCGGCCAGCACCAGATGGGCATCCGGAATTCGCGCCGCGATGTCGTCGAAGGCGCAGACGAGCCCATAGGTGTTCTTCTGCAGGCAGTGCCGGGCCAACGACGTGACGACGTATTCATCGGTAAGACCCAGCCAATCGCGTGCGGCGGCCCGATCCGGCATCGCCACCCGACCCGGATCCACCCCATTCGGAATGGTGATCACGCGATCCCCGCCGAAAGCCGGGTTGATCTCCAGATACTGCTGGCGCACCAGCTCACTGACCGAGACGATCCCGCTGAGCATGGCGGCCCGGGCCGATACGTCCGCCGCTCGGGCGCCGAATAGCGAGTGCATGCCGTGCAGCGTCTCAACGACCGGAATCTGCGATTCGTGCGCGACCGCGAGAGTCCAATCCGGGCCACCGTGCACGCTCACGACGTCCGGCTGCCAGCGGCGCAGCTCTGCCGCTCCGTCGGTGCGCGGATGGTCGAAGACGGAGATCCCCTCGGCCAGCAGGGCCTGTCCCAAGCGGCCGAGCGGCTGGCTGTGGTCGAGCGGCGCATGCAGCACGGCGGTGGCGATCCCGACCTCCGGTAGCCGGCGCGCCAGGAATGCCACGACCTCATCCATGCCACCGACGTCCAGGGATTCGGTGACCAGTAGGCAGCGCAGCGCCGCGGCGGATCCGGTGTCGGGGTGTTCCGAGCGAGCGGCACCTCGGCCGGTGGACGGCGGCGGCAATCCGGGAGGCGGCTCAGCCGGTCGGCGAGTCGGGCGACCGGTGCCGTCAGCTGGGGCAGAGATCAGCGGTTGCGACCAATCCTCAACCGTCATCGCCTCGCCGGCGAGGAAGCGACCAGCCAGCCACTTACGTAGTGGAGCCGGCAGCCGGTGGCCGTGATGCTGCGCCCAGTCCAGCAGTCGCCGCCACAGTTGTCGCGCCTGTGATCGCAGTGTCATTTGGTCTCTAACCTCGAAATCGAGTGGCGCCCGGTCGATGGCGCCGGCCGCAGCAGAGCCCGGGGAACGGCGGCCACTTCCAGCACGCGGAGAATCCTCTTACCGATGGAGCCGCCTCCCATTCCGCCGACCAGCGAGTGCAGCTCAATTGCCGTCAGCAGGATATAGGCAACGCCGCCGGCTGCGGCCCCGACCAGCAGCTGGAGCACCGGCTGGTGCAGCACCGAGGTTACGGCGCGGTCGACCAGGTACGCGCCGGCCGCGGCGAACACGAAGGGCACCACGACGCGCACCGCGGCGATCGACTTGATCCCGAGGATTCGGCGAGTGGCGATCATGTAGGTGGGGAGGACCACGATGGCGATCACCAACACATGCGCGATGGCCACCCCCCGCAGCCCGTCCAGATGAATGCCGAGGGCCATGGCCGGTATCAACGCGGCGATCCAGATGACCTGCACGATCAGCAGCGCTGTGGTGTGACCGGAGCCGCCGAGGAGGTTGGCGAATACCAGGGAATGTATGAACATCGCCCCGTAGACGGCCAGCAGCGCGAGAACGGGAGCGGCCGCGAGCCATTTCCGGCCGTAGAGAACTTCGATGAGCGGATGGGCACTGGCTATCGTGATCGCGCAGACCGGCCAGGCGACCACCGCGATGAGTCGATGGGCACTGCTCATCGCCGAGCTCATCCGCCGGATATCACCGGCGAACCGGGAGAAGGCCGGCATGGCGACGCTGTTCACCATTGAGCCCAGCAGCGCGCTCGACCAGTTCGCCACGTTGAAGGCCAGCACGTAGGCAGCCAGCGCGATCGGTCCGAGCAGGTGTCCGACGAAGGCGTAGTCGGCGTTGAGCAACGTATAGCCGACGAGGTTGGCCCCGGCCAGTGGCAACCCGAAGGTCAGCACCATGCGGACCTGGGATCGGTCGAAGCCGAAGCGATAGCGCTTCGAGACGTAGATGACCATCACGATGCCCATGATCAGCTGGCCCACGACCCGCGACCACGCGAATGAGAGCGCCCCGTCGCCGTGCAGGGCGAGAAGGATCAGCAAAGCATTGGACGGGACGAAGGAGATGATGCTCGCCTTGAAGATGACGTTCTGACGGAATTCACGGGCAAGCATCGCACCCGGCACCGTGAACACACCGACCAGCACCACGGTGAGCGACAGCACCCGGATCGAACTGCTCGCATCGGGGGCGCCGAGCGCCGACGCCAGCCAGGGCGCTCCGAAGAACATCCCGGCGGCGATCGCGGAGCAGCTGAACATCGCGATCGTCGCCACCGTCGGTGCGATGGCGTCGGCGTCGGTGTCGCGGCGGGTGAGCACCGAGGCGACCCCGAGCTCGCTGATGTTGGAGACGACCGCGTAGACGGTGAGCGCCGCGGCGAAGACTCCGAAGTCGTGCGGCGACACGATCCGCACGATGACTGCTGTGATCGCGATGTTGGCAAATCTCAGCACCAACGAGCTCAGCCCGCCCCAGAGCGCTCCTCGGCGCACCCGGGACTGCATCTCGGCGTCTTCTTCGACCTCCGTCTCTACTGACATAGACCGACGCTTCCGCCCACGATCAGCCCGCTACAACGCCACTCAAGACCCGGGCGACGCGCTCCTGCTGGGCCTCGGTGATGTGCGGGAAGAGCGGCAGCGAGAGGATCTCGTCGGCCGCCTTCTCCGATTCCGGGAAGGCGCCGACCTTCTGCTCCAGACCGGCGTAGGCCTCGGTGAGGTGCAGCGGCGTCGGGTAGTGGATCCCGGCGCCGATTCCGGCGGCGTTCAGCTCACTCAGGACGCGGTCCCGCTCGGCCACCCGGACTACGTAGAGGTGCCACACATCCACGTTTCCCTCCGCCGTGGCGGGTGTCTGAACGCCCTCGACGTCGGCCAGCAGCTCGCCGTAGCGGGCGGCCGCGGCGCGGCGGCGCTCGTTCCAGCCGGCCAGCCGGCGCAACTTCGCCTCGAGCACGACCGCCTGGACGGTATCCAGGCGCGAGTTCATCCCGATCACCTCATGGACGTACTTGCGCTCGCTGCCGTGCGCACCGAGCAGGCGCACCTGCCGGGCCAGCGCCGGATCGTTGGTGGTGACCGCGCCGGCGTCACCGGCGGCACCGAGGTTCTTCCCCGGATAGAAGCTGGTTCCGGCGAGCAGGCCGAGCGAGCCGGAGGGGCGCCCGAAGCGCGTCGCACCCTGTGACTGCGCGGCATCCTCGACGATCGGCACGCCGGCCGCCTCGGCGATCGCGACGAGCTTCTCGACCGGGGCCATCTGGCCGAAGAGATGCACGGGAACGATGGCCTGGGTCTTGGCGGTGACGGCCGCCGCGACCGCCTCCGGGTTGATCAGCTGGTACGTCGGGTCGATGTCGACGAGCACCGGTTCGGCACCGATGCGCGACACTGCCTCCGCGGTGGCGATGAACGTGTTGGCCGGCAGGATCACCTCACCACCCCGGCTCACCCCGGCGGCCCGCAGCGCCAACTCCACCGCATCGGTGCCGTTTGCCACGCCGATGCAGTGCTGCACCTCGCAGAATTCGGCGTAGGCGGTCTCGAAGCGGCCGACTGCCGGACCACCGACGAAGGCGGTCCGGGCGAAGACCTCGTCCAGGCCGAGGCGAATCTCGTCGTTGACCTCCGCCTGCTGCGCGGCGAGGTCGACCAGGGGAATCGTCATGTTGGTTGCCATCCTTCTTGGGTTTCGCTGTCACGGGCCGGTGCGCCGAACCAGGTGCGTCCCGCGGGAACGTCCCTGAGCAGTACCGACCCCATCCCGACCACACTGTCGGCGCCGATAGTCAGATTCTGTCGAACCGAGGCCGCCATTCCGAGGTAGGCCCGTTCGCCGACCCGCACCCCGCCGCCGAGAACCACGCCGGCGCAGAGGGTCGCGTAGTCACCGATTCGATCGTCGTGGGTCAGCGTCACGTTCGGCATCAGCACGACGTGTTCACCCACCTCGACCGAGGCGGTGAGGACGCAGCCGGCCAGCAGCAGACTTCCGGCCCCGATCGAGCAGGACGGGGGCAGCGCGACCGACGGGTGCACCACGCAGGCGTAGCGGGTCGGCGGCAGATCCAGCCGCTGAGCCAGAGCCTCGCGGGCGGTTCCCGAGCCGGCGCAGAGCAGCACCTGGGCGTCGGGGTGATCGGCGATGGCCGATAGGCCGCCGAGCACCTTCACCCCGTCGACCAGCTCGCCGACCAGTGCCGGGTTGTCATCGACGATCCCCACCACGTCATAGCGCTGCTGGACGCGGACGGCCTCGAGCGCCTCGCGGGCCAGGCCGCTAGCGGCGACGAGGATCAGCGCGGTCATGCGACGGCGCGCGCCGCTTGACGGACGGCATCCACGACGCGGGCGATCTCCTCGGCCGTCATCTGATGAAATACCGGAAGAATAAGGGTATTCGCCGTCAGATGATCGGTGACCGGAAGGGCGGCGTGGGGATGATCGGCGTAGGCCGGCT
The DNA here is from genome assembly GCF_900230215.1 of Jatrophihabitans sp. GAS493. Classification (NCBI taxonomy): domain Bacteria; kingdom Bacillati; phylum Actinomycetota; class Actinomycetes; order Jatrophihabitantales; family Jatrophihabitantaceae; genus Jatrophihabitans; species Jatrophihabitans sp. GAS493. Next base: position 39,222 of record NZ_LT907982.1, read on the forward strand.
GCCGGTGGGAGGCCATGATCCCGCGGCGCGCCGAGATCTCATTCGTAGCCAGGTGCGCCAGCAGCCCTTCACGATCCATCGGGAATTGCGGGAGAATCTCCACCCAGAACGACTGGAAGTTGGACTCCCCCCACGCCGGGTCGGTGAGTACCCGGAGCCCGGCGATCCCGGCGAACGCCCGCTGGTACTCGGCGACGATCTCGCGGCGGCGGGCCACGATCGCCTCCAGCCGGTCCAGCTGGACCAGGCCCACGGCGGCCTGCAGATCGGTCATGCGGTAGTTGTAGCCGACCTCGAGGTACTGCTCCTCGGGTGGCAGTGTGCTCTGGTGACGCTCGGCCGCGCTGACGCTCATCGCGTGCTCGCGCAGCCGCCGCGCCCGCTGGGCCCACTCGGCGTTGTCGGTGGTGAGCATGCCGCCCTCACCGGTGGTGATCAGCTTGCGGGGGTGGAAGGACCAGGCGGCGATCTCGGCGCCCTGCCCGACCGGGCCACCACGGTAGCGGGAGCCGGCGGCGCAGGCGGCGTCCTCGATGACGGCGATGCCGCGGCCCTCGCAGAGGGCACGGACCGACGCGACGTCGGCCGGCACACCGCCCTGGTGGACCAGGATGACGGCCTTGGTCGCCGGGGTCAGCACGGCTTCGATGCTCTGCGCGGTGAGGTTGCCGGTGAGCGGGTCGACGTCGGCGAAGACCGGAGTGGCCCCGACGTACATCGGGGCGTTGGTGGTGGCGATGAAGGAGAACGACGGGACTACCACCTCGTCACCGGCGCCCACGCCGGCCACCACCAGGCTCAGGTGCAGGGCGGTGGTGCAGTTCGAGACGGCGACGGCGTGCTTCGCCCCGACCAGGGCGGCGAACTTCTCCTCGAAGGCGGCCACCCGCGGACCCTGGGCGACCCAGCCGGATTCGATGGCGGCCGTCACCGCGGCGACCTCCTCGGCCCCCATCCACGGCTTGGCGACGTTGATGCGGGTCATGAGGCCTCGCTGGCGGCGAGTTTGTCCGCCTTCCACCAGGCGACGAGGCGGCGCAGGCCCTCGTCCAGCCCGACCTCGGCGGTGAAGCCGAGGTCGCGGGTGGCGGCCGAGGTATCGGCCAGGCGCCGGGTGACCCCGTTGACCGCACGCTCCGGTCCGAACTCCACATCCAGGTCGGAGTCCATCGAGCGCAGCAGCGCCCGAGCCAGATCCAGCAGGCTCGTCTCGACGCCGCTGGCCACGTTGTAGAAGCCTTCGTTGACGTCACTCTCGATGGCCAGGATGTTCGCCCGGGCGATGTCCTCGGTGTAGACGAAATCCATCGTCTGCAGGCCGTTGCCGAAGATCAACGGCGGCTTCCCCTCGACGATCCGCTCCATCCAGCGCACCAACACCTCGGTGTAGACGCCGTAGATGTCCATTCGCGGCCCATAGACGTTGAACGGCAGCAGGCCGACGTAGTTCAGGCCGTACATCGCCCGGAAACTGGTCATCATGCCCTGGTTGAAGGACTTGGCCGCGCCGTAGAACGTGTCGTTGTTGTGGTGGTGGTGGCGCTCGGTCGTCGGGAACTCCTCAGCCAGGCCGTAGGCCGACGCGCTGGAGGCCGCGACCACCTTCTGCACGTTGTGGGCGGCCGCGGCCTCCAGCACGTTGAAGGTTCCGTCGACCAGCACCTCCAACGCCAGCCGGGGCTCCTCAGCGCACTGGGTGATCCGGATGGCGGCCTGATGGCAGACGACGTCCTTGCCCTTGGTGAGGTCATGGACCAGATCCCGGTCGCGCAGATCGCCCTCGATCAGGTTCACCCGACCGGTGGCGAAGGCGTCGGCCAGGTTCGCCCGCCGGCCCCGCACCAGGTTGTCGAGGATGTCGACGTTCGCGGCACCGGCGGCCAGCAGCTGATCCACCAGGGTGGAGCCGATGGTTCCGGCACCTCCGGTGACCAGAACGTTCGCTGCGTTGAGTGCGGTCATGATGCTCCTCCGGTTGTCAGTACGGTACTTTCGACCGGCACCAGCGCGCCGCCCTCGGCGAGGCTACGGTCGGCGGCCTCCAGTACCTCCAGCACCCGCAGGCCCGCACGGCCATCGGTTCGCGGGGCACGCTTCTCATTGATCGCCGCGGCGAACTCGCCGGCCATGATCGCCAGCGCCTCGCGCTCGGGCAGCGTCGGTGCGTGCATGTCGCCGAGACGGTAGGAGACCTGAGCCCGGGCCCGTTCGGTGGCGTCGGCCGAGACCGAGTGCAGGTCAACGCCGCGGTCATAGAGGGACAGCCGCTGCTGCGGGTTCAGGTCGTCCCAGACGAGAGTCTGGCGCGAGCCGCCGATCACCATCTGCCGGATCTTGGTCGGGCTGAGCCAGTTGACGTGCACGTGCGCGATGGCACCGCCGGGCAGCGGCATCGTCAAGTAGCCGACACACACATTGCCGGCGCCGAGCGGGTCGGCTCCCTGGGCGCCGACCGACACCGGCCGCAGCCCGCCGGGGAGCACATAGTCCAGAATCGACAGATCATGCGGGGCGAGATCCCAGAAGACGTTGACATCGGGCTGGATCAGTCCGAGGTTGATCCGCACCGAGTCGATGAAGAGGATCTCACCGAGCACGCCGTCGGCGATGAGTTCGCCGATGCGCTGCACCACCGGGGTGTAGCAGAAGGTGTGGTCGGTCATCAGCACCAGGTCATGCTGATCGGCGACCTGGACCATCTGCGCACCGACCGGGTGGCTGTCGGCCAGCGGCTTCTCGACGAGGACGTGCTTGCCCGCCTGCAGCGCCGCGAGGGCGATCGGGCTGTGCGTCTGCGCCGGAGTGGCGATCGCGACCGCGTCGATGTCGTCGCGGGCCAGTAGCCGCTCCAGCGACGTCTCGACCTCGATCGTGCTGCGGTCACCGATCACCCGGCGCGCCTTCGCCTCATCCAGGTCGCAGACCGCGACGAGATCCCAATCGGGGCTGGAGCGGAAGTTCCGCACCAGGTTGGGTCCCCAATACCCGGCGCCGACGACGCCAATCCCCAGAGTCATTCCTGCCCATCCCATCTGCGAAGAATCGTGCCCGACGAACCAACGCCGACCATCGAACTAAACCCGGCGCGCAGAGCACATACCGATTCCGGGCAGGCCCCTCCGAGCAGATACATCGTTCTTCGAGTGTTTCACATTGCGAGCATGGAGGTCTGATTGAAATTGCTTTCTCAGACGTGCAGCCCGAACTGAAGCGATCGGAAGGTTGGCGTCACGAGCGCGGTGCCAGTCGTCGTCATGGTGATCTGGTACTGGATGTAGCGCGACGTCTTGCTGACCAGCGCCCCGGACGCAGCGAGCGTCGTGTAGGCCGTCCATGTTCCGTCCGGGGTGGCTGTGTTCCCGGTCCGCACCTTCACGACCATCGTCGTGCCGGTCGGGACGGTGGCATCCCAGGTGGCCGCATCCCAGGTCACGGCGGCCGAACCGTCGATGACGCGGGATAGGAAGGTCCCCGACGTCGCGTACGGCGCCACTCGGACGTAGGTGACGACCAACCCGGCGTCGGTGGTGACACCGTCGTAGAACTGCGGACGCATCGCGCCGAAGAGCGCCGTGAAGTTGTGCGTGTACTTCTGGACGTCATCCACATAGAAGGTGACAGCCGAGGAGGTCCACGCGATCTGGAACTTGTGCGAGGCGACGACCCACCCGGTGGCGATGACCGAGCTGGCATTGTTCAGCAGCCCGTCGTTCACCGATGCCACCAACTGGCCCGAGGAGTTGACCGTGAGGCTCGCCTTCACCGAGCTGTTCGACGACGCGACCCAACCGATGGTCTGGTTGACCCCGAGGGTGGCCACCGTCTCGAAGCTACGAGTGGCCGAGTAGGTCGCGGTGCTGATCAGGGTCGAGCCCTTGATCGTCGCCACGCCGCCGGCAACCGTCGTCTTCCCACCGGTGACCGCGGCACTCGAGGTCCAGCCGGTGGGCAGCGCGGTGCCGGTGAACTCAGCACTGGCCGCCGGGGTCAGGATCACCTCGCCCGCACCGTTGGCCGAGACCACCGTCGACGTCTTCGTGCCGAGGGTGAAGTCGGCGGTCGTGGAGTCGACGATCGGCGCGATGGTCGGGGCATAGGTCCAGGTCGCCCCCGCGGTGGAGGGTGACGCGGCGGAGTTCTGCGACCCATCCGCCGAGGTGATGCGGTAGTAGTAGCGGGTGTTCACGGCCAACGCAGGCAGCGAGACGCTGTGCGCGGTGACCAGTGAGGGCGAGGTGACGGTCAGGTTCAACGCGGTCGCCGAGGTGCCGTAGTTGACCGTGCTGGTCGAGGCCTCATTGGTCGTCCACGTGACGACGGCGGTGGTGCCCGATCCGGAGGAGTTGACCGCGGTAATCGTCGGCGGCGTGGTGTCCGGGATCGGCGTCGGAACCGGCGTCGGCGTCGGGACAGGTGTCGGCGTGGGCGTGGGCGTGGGCACGGTCGGCGTGTCGTTGAACAGCGGCCCCACCCAGTAGTTGTTGGCGTTGAAGGTCGAGGTCGGCATGCCAGTCGACGAGTAGCTGTACAAGCCGTTCGCACCAACCGTCGCCTGCAGGGCACCGTAGCCGTATCCGTTGGCGAAGTAGCCGCCATCCGCCGAGTAGTGGCCGTTCGGCGCGTAGTAGCTCACGATGTACGGCGTCCCCGCGTTGACCGCGACCGGGGTTGCGAAGTTCAGCGTCTGCCAACCCGAAGCGGACTCGCCGGAGAAGGTTCCGGTGGCCAGCAGCGTGCCGTCCGTGCCCCACAGAGAACCGGTGTGGACACCCGTATTCGCGGCCGACTTGTAGAAGGTGACGCCGTATACGTAGCCCGAGCGGGCCGGCGTGAAGTTGACGCCGAGCGTGATCGCATCCGCGTCGCCGGCGTCCACCAGCGCGGGCGTCGCGGCGGTGGAGAAGAGGCCGCACGGGCAAGCCGGTGTACCGGCCGTGGTGAACGACCAGATAGCCGGGTTCGCCGTCGAGTTCCCGCTGAGGTCAGCGCCACCGACACTTGCGGTGTACGTGACCCCGGCACTCAGCGGCGACGTGGGAGTGAAGGAAGCCGTCTTGGTCGCCGCGTTGTAGCTGGTCGAGCCGGCCACCGTGGCGCCACCGGCGCTCAGCGTGAAGCTGATCGAGGTCGGGTCCATGGCGGTGGAGAACGTCGCCGTCGGCACGAGGCTGAGCGGCATCGAGGTCGAGCCGGCATCGGGCGTCGACGCGGTCACTGTCGGCAGGGTTACCGGGCTGGTCGAGAAGACGACATCGACCCAGTAGTTCGTCTGGTTGTAGGTCGAAGTCGGGAAACCGGGACCGCCGTAGCCGTAGAGGCCATTCGTGCCGCCGGCCACGGTCAGCGGACCGCTCACCCAGTCGGAGGTGAAGAAACCGCTGTCAGCCGAGTAGTGACCGTTCGGTGCCGAGTAGCTGACGACGTAGTTGACGTTGGCCGAGATCGCGACCGGCGTGCTGAAGGAGAGCGTCTGCCAACCGCTGGCCGTCTCGCTGGTGAATGTTCCGGTGGCGAGCTGAGTTCCGTCGGCCGTCCAGAGGGAGCCGGTGTGGGTACCGGTGTTCGCCGCCGACTTGTAGAACTTGATGCCACTGACATAGCCGGAGCTCGTCGACGTGAAGCTGACACCCAGATTCACGGCGCTGGAGTCACCCGAATCGGCCAGTGTCGGTACCGACTCCGACCCGAAGAGGGTGCACGGGCAGACGGTCGGGCCACTGGTGGTGAAGGTCCAGGTCTTCGGCGCCGCCAAGGCCGCACCGGTGGTGTCGGTCGCGCTCAGCGTGGCGGTGAAGACGGTGCGCGGCGCCAGCGCCACTGACGGCGCGAAGGTGACCGTCCGGGAAGCGGCGTCATAGGTGGTGACACCGTTGACTCTGGTTCCACCGGCCGTCACGGTCAGTGAGACCGATGCCGGCGGCGCGTCGGCGCCGAGCGTCGCGGTCACCGAGGTGGCAACTGAGACACCGATGGCCGACGGCTTCGGCGAGACGCTGTTGACGTTCTGGGTGGTGAAGATCGGGTCGACCCAGTAGTTCGCGCTGTTGTACGTCGAGGTCGGAATTCCGGCGACACCGTAGGAGTACAGGCCGTTGTTGCCGGCCGGAGCGGTGAGCACGCCATCGACGAAGGCGGTGGCGAAGAACCCGGAGTCGACCGAGTAGTGCCCGCTCGGCGCGTAGTAGCTGGCCTCGTAGGTGACGCCGGCGGTGACGGCGACTGGCGAGGAGAAGACGAGAGTCTGCCAGCCGGTTGCCGACTCATTGCTGAACGTTCCGGTGGCGAGCTGGGTGCCGTCGGCGGACCAGAGGTATCCGGTGTGCGTTCCGACGTTGGCCGCCGTCTTGTAGAACCGGACGCCGGCGACGAAGCCGTTGCTCGCCGGGACGAAGTTCACCCCGAGATTTACTGCTGATCCGTCCTGCGAGTCGAGGACGCTGGGCACCATGCTCGACGGGAAGAGCGTGCACGGGCAGGGAGTGGCCACTGAGAAGGTCCAGACCTTCGGTTGCGCCATCGCGACCCCGTTCGTTCCGGTGGCCGAGATGCTCGCCGTATAGGTCGCTCCCGGCTGCAAGGCAGCCGAAGGCGTGAACTTCGCGGTCTGGGTTGCGGGGTCGTAGGAGACGGCACCCGCGGTCGGCGTACCCCCGGTGGAGACGGTGAAGGCAAGCTTGGCGGGGTTGATGGGCGCCGAGAAGGTCACGCTCGGGGTCACCGTCGCCGGTACGCCGAGGGCCGAGGCCAGCGGGAGCTGCGAGGCGATGGCCGGCGGTTGGCTGGCGGCGTCGGAGAAGAGCGGGTCGACGTAGTAGTTGGCGCCGCCGTAGGTGGTGGTCGGGAAGCCGTGGCCACCGCTGAAGAAGACCCCGTTGAAGGAAGCCGGGTTGGTCGGCGAGTTGGCCTCGGCGACCAGCGGGCTGGCCTGATAGTCGCGGTAGTAGAAGAAATTCTTGTCGGCGGCATAGTGCCCGGCCGGCGCGTAGTAGCTCACCACGTAGGTCGTGTTGACGGCGACCTGCACCGGCGCGCTGAAGGTCATTGACTGCCAACCGGAGGCGGTCTCACCGGTGAAGGTGCCGGTGGCCAGAGCGACCCCGGCCGCGGACCAGAGCGTTCCGGTGTGGGTACCGGTGTTGCCCGCCGACTTGTAGAACCGCACGCCATCGATGAAACCGGCGGCGGTGGTCGTGAAGCGCACGCCCAGCTCGTTGACTGACGGGTCAGCCGCGTCCGGGGTCGTCGGCGTGGCGGAACCGAAGAGCGTGCAGGGGCACTTCGTCGTCACGGTCAAGCCGGCCGACGGCGTCTCGACGTTCGCGCTGTCGTCGCTGGCCCGGGAAAGGATCTTCAGGGCTCCGTCGCCGTGCACGATCCCGGTGTAGGACCAGGAGCTCGTTCCGGTGGCCGGGTGCCAGCTGACTCCACCATCGATGGAGACCTCGACGCCGGCCACAACGCCGCCGCCCGAGTCGGTGGCGGTGCCGGTCACGGTGACCGACGTGCCGTTGGCGATCGTGGCACCGGCCGCGGGGCTGATGATCGTCGAGGTCGGAGCCACCGTGTCCGTGCTGGCGGTGGCGGCCACCAGGCCGGCCATCAGCGTCGTGGGCTGAGCGTGCATGTCGGCCAAAAGGTTGATGGTCGCCTGCTGCATACGTGCGTCAGCCGGCGATTCGATGCCGTCGTGGTCGTCGCTCAGGCCCCAGCCCCACTGGATCGTCCCGGCACCGAAGACCAGGGCACCGCTCGCCGCGCGGTACTCGGTGATGTGGTGGGTCGTCGTCCCGGGGGCGGTTACCTGTCCGAAGTCCTGCAGCTCCTCCGGGGTGGAACCGACGGTGGTGGAGAGGTCGATGAGTCCGGCCGGCCGGAAGCCGTTGTCGACGTCTTCGTCGGATTCGTAGCCGATCGTGTGCGGAGCCAAGACCGTCGAGGCACCCGTCATGGAGTTCAGTCCGGTGCTGCGCCACATCCGGGTCTTGCCCTGAGCCGCGGTGACGGTGAGGGCCAGGTCGTCGGAGTTGGACATGTACATCGTGCCGGTGAGTGCGTTCTCCGGGTTCGACCCGCCCGGCGCCGCCCCATACCGAGGGTCTCGCCAGGTTGCGGTCGATTCACCGGTGGGATCGGAGGCCGTCTGGTCCCAGGTCTCCTTGTAGCAGACGAGGGTTCGGTAGGCGGTGTTGCTGCCATCGATACTGGCTTCGAACCGGGTGTGCCAGTAGACCTCGTTGCCGGAGAGGAACATCAGGTTGACGCCCGCATCACGCGCGCTCTCCACGTTGGTGCGCTGCGCCTGTGACCAGTACTCGTCATGGCCGACCGACAGGAAGACATGGTGGTTCTTCAGCAGCGTGGCACCGTAGCGGTCAACGTCGACGCCGGCCATGTAGGAGACGTCGTACCCGTTCTCCTCCATGAACTCGATGGTCGGGAACTCGTTGCTGAAGAGGAAGTCCCGGCCTGAGTTGTCTTCACGGGTCGCGAACGGACGGTTGTAACTGAGCTTGCGGGCCCGAGACGGCGAATCCCACATGTCGGTCGTCGAGCCGGTGTAGAAGTCGGCGTCGCCGTAGCGGTTGTAGGCCTCCCAGGTCTCATCCGAGGTCTGGAAGAGAACGTCCGAGGTGCTGGCGTCGTTGCGGACGACGAAGGTGATGTGGCTGGCGCCACCGGTGTCGGTCCGGGTCAGCTTGGCGATGTAGACGCCGGAGACGGAGGTCGACGGCACGGCCCAGGAGGCCGACAATCCCCAGTCGCCACAGTCGACGAGGCTGACGGTCGGGTCGGTGACGCAAGAGGGCTGGGTCTGCGGGAGCGCGGCGGAGGGCGAGATCGAAGCGACCTTGCGCGCACCGTCACCGCCGTAGTAGCCGAGGCGGTAGATGTCGATGGTGTAGGCCTTGGCCGGGGTGTCGATCTTGAAACCGATCGTGCCGCCGGCGTTCACACTGATGTCGGTCGAGAAGCCCTGGATCGTCGAATCACCCGCGCCGTCGATGTCCCACACCGACTCGGGCGTTCCGGGGAGCCGGTTCTCGCAGACGATCGCGTTCACCGTGGTGCCGCAGGAGGATCCGGTTGCGGCCGAGGCCGGGGTGGCCGGTAGTGCGTTGAAGAGCGCTGCCAGGAGCAGCGTCGCCACGGTCATACTGGTCCAACGCCGCGCCCGAACCGACTTTGCCTTCTGCGCGATTGTCATCGCAAAACTCCCCCGAGCTTGATATACGTCCCGCTGTGTGCGACGCCAGACGAGCTTAACGCGGAAATTATCTCGCCGCCCTTTGAAACGAATACTCGGAAACTGTTGAAAGTGTCGCCAGCTTTCGATTCCCAAAAATTCGGACTTACCGTACTTATTGCCGGGCGCCGTTGCTCAGCGTAAGCGCGTGGCGACCGAATAGTGTTCGCCCTGACGTGCACACCCGCTCCGACCCGCACTACCATCGGGCAACTCAGAGAGGTGAAGCCATAACCATGAATGCCCCTGCCGGCGACTTCGACCCGACCGCCACCGACCCGACTCACATCGACCCGACCGCGTTCGTGCACCCGAGCGCTGAGATCGAACCCGGAGTCGAGATCGGCGCCGAGACCCGCATCTGGCGCAACGTGCACATCCGTCGCGACGCACGCATCGGAGCCGGCGCTCAGATCAGCGCGAACGTCTTCGTGGATCACGGTGTCCAGATCGGTGACCGGGTGAAGATCCAGAACAACGTCTCCGTCTACGCCGGGGTGCTGCTGGAGGACGACTCCTTCGTCGGCCCGGCCGCGGTCTTCACCAACGACCTCAACCCCCGGGCCACCGGCGAGTGGCGACTCACCGAGACCTGGGTCCGAAAGGGAGCCTCGGTCGGCGCCAACGCCACGGTGGTCTGTGGCAACGAACTCGGCGAGCACTGCCTGGTCGCGGCCGGCGCCGTGGTGACCCGTTCGGTGCTGCCCCACCAGCTGGTGCTGGGCAATCCGGCCCGTCCGGCGGGCTGGGTCTGCCGCTGTGGAGAGATCGTGTCGCGGGCCGCTGAGCGGCCCGCCGACCTCGATTGCGCCGTCTGCGAGCATGACTGAGTCAGCGATTCCCCTTATTGATAAGGAAGAACGCTTCAACTCGGCCCCTCTCAGAACGCCCCGTCACTGCGAAGCACGGCGCCGAAGGTCTTCCACAGGATCATCAGATCCAACGTGAAGGACCAGTTCTCGACGTAGCGCAGGTCGAGGCGGACGGCCTCGTCCCACTTCAGGTTGCTGCGGCCACTGATCTGACCGAGGCCGGTGAGACCCGGCTTGACCAGCAGGCGCCGGTGCACCTCGGTTGCGTATTCGGCAACCTCGTTGGGCAGCGGCGGCCGCGGGCCGACCAGTGACATCTCGCCCTTGAGGACGTTCACCAACTGCGGCAGTTCGTCCAGTGAGAGCTTGCGGATGACGCGGCCGACGCGGGTGACGCGCGGGTCGTGCGCCATCTTGAAGGTCGGTCCGTCGTTCTCGTTCTGATCCATCAGCTCAGCCTTGCGGGCCTCGGCGTCGGTCGTCATCGAGCGGAACTTGAGGATGCTAAAGGTGCCTCCGTCGAGACCGACGCGGGTCTGGCGGAAGAGCGCCGGACCGGCACTGGTGAACTTGACGGCCAGCGCCACACCCAGCATCAGCGGCGACAACACGATCAGCGCGAAGGCGGCCAGCGTGCGGTCGAAGGCACCCTTGAAGATACGGCGGGTGCCGCTGAACTCCGGCTCCTCGACGTGCAGCAGCGGCAGCCCGGCAACCGGACGGATGTGCAGGCGGGTTCCGGCCACCTCGGTGAGCCCCGGCGACACGACCAGGTCGGCGTCGGTGCCCTCGAGCTGCCAGGAGATCCACCGCAGCTTCTGCGCGCCGAGCTCGCCGGAGGAGAGGACGGCGACGGTGTGGGCGCCACTGTCACGGACGGAGTCGACGATCGCGTCGACGTCGCCGAGCACCGGGATCCCGGCGGCGGCGAGCTCAGCGATGGCCTCGCGGTCGCGCATGGCCGACGTCGGCAGCGAGGCCCCGACGACCCGCATTCCGGCGTACCGGTCACGACTGAGCATCTCGCCGAACTCGAGGATCGCGTGCGGCTCGCCGACGGCGAGGACCGAGGTCATCGCCCGGCCGACAGTGCGCTGACGGTGCAGCCACTTGCGGGCGGTGTAGCGGCCGGCAACGTCCAGCACGAGGGCCAGCGGCAGAGCGACCAGCACGAAGCCCCGGGCGATCTCAGCGTGCACCGCGTAAGAAGCGACCGCGATGGCCGCACCAAGATGCAGGAAACCCCGGAAAACACGGCGGAATTCATCCTGACCGGCTCCGACGACCCGCGCCTCGTAGGCGTGGTTGAAAGACATGGCGGCGAGCCAGGCCAGCGGCATGAGCGCGATGATGAGCGGGTAGTGCATCCGCTGCGCGGTACCGGTGTCCGGTCCGAAGCGGAGCAGGAAGGCGACGACCGAGGCGACCAGCGCGCTGAGGACGTCAACCGTCTTCAGCATGTTCTGGTAGCGGCCGACCCACTGGTCACGCGAGGTGGTGCTCGCCTCAATGGCGGCGCGCAGCGGCTGCGGCGTTGACGGACGGCGCTGGGCGTCGAACTCGTCGGCGACGCTGGCTTCGTAGGTGATGGTGGCGGCGGCGACGCTTGACTGCTGCCGGCGCTGACCGCGGCGAACGCGGTGTGGAGTGAAGAGTCGGTGTGCCGCCTGCGTCGTCACTGACGCGGTTGACGAGACCGGCGAAATGCCGCGCTCGGACTCCGACGAATCTGACTTTGTGACCGTAACGGTCTGATCTGCGGCTGCCAGCGTTGTGATGGCGGAGTTTACTGGCGGCAAGCCAGCGCTCTCCATCGTCACATCGGCAGCCGAATGGCCCCCGGTGTTCATTTTTCCCCCATTTTGGCCCTCCGCAGCAAGCTGCGAAGGCCCCCCGATTTGCTCACTGCCACCCAAGAGTGGAGTGCGCGCCCCCCTGATACTTCATCTGTTCACTACGCCGAGTTTGTGACCCTCGACACCGAATGACCCGTCAGTGCCCCTGCACCGCCGAATATTCGCAGTTTCTTCACGCCGGCCCCACCGGCACTCTGATACCGGAGCCAACCTATAACGCGTGAGGTGAATGCGAAAGTCGAAATCGCGCTTGACGGCAAAGTAGTCAACGGGATAGGCATTCTGTCCATCGACTGTCATCACTCCGGAGTCAAAATCTCACCATCCGTAACAACGATTCGAAGAGCGAATAGTTACTGTGATGCAGATCACTACGAGGCACCGAGTTGGCCGGTGGGGGAGAATGGCCGGGTGACCGCGACGCAGGAAAACACGCCCCCACTGACTGACGACACGGAACTGCGCGCCGACGTGCGCCGGGTGGTGACCCTGCTGGGGGAATCCCTGGTGCGTCAGCAGGGCAGCGACCTACTGACCCTCGTCGAGCAGGTTCGCACCCTGACCAAACAGAGCAAATCGGCGGTCTCGCCCAGCGACCCGGCCGACTTCGTCGTGGAGAACGACGCCGACGAGTTCACCTCGGCCGACACCGACGGCGCTGCCGATTCCGCTGCCAACTCCGCTGCCAACGAGCTGACAGCCGGCGATTCGGCTGAACCTGCCTCGGCCACCTCGATCAGCCAGATGTCGGCGAAGAATGCCTACGACGCCGTCCGTGAACTGCTGGCCGGCCAGCCGATCGACACCGCCGCCGCGCTGGTGCGGGCCTTCTCCGCTTACTTCCACCTGGCCAACGTGGCCGAGCAGGTGCACCGGGTCCGGCTGATGCACCACCGACCCTCCGACGAGGGCTGGCTGGCCGGATCGGTCGCCGCGGTGGCCGAGTCGACCGGAGCGGCGGGGCTCGAGCAGGCCATCGCGACGTTGGCCGTCCGTCCGGTCTTCACCGCGCACCCCACTGAGGCCAGTCGCCGCTCCATCCTCACCAAGCTGCGCCGGGTGGCCGACATCCTTGAGGTGAGCACGGCCGCCGGTTCCGGGGCGCGGGCTCGTCAGGACCGCGGGCTGGCCGAGATCGTCGACCTGATCTGGCAGACCGACGAGCTGCGCCAGCACAAGCCGACCCCGGTCGACGAGGCTCGCAATGCCGTCTACTACCTGGAGGAGCTGGCCGACGATGCGCTGCCGGCGATGGCGGCCGACCTCGCCGTCGAGCTGCGTCGCCACGGCGTGGAGCTGCCGGTTGACGCGCACCCGCTCACGTTCGGCACCTGGATCGGCGGCGACCGGGACGGCAACCCGTTCGTCACCGCGACGGTCACCCGCGATGTGCTGCGTCTGCAGCACCACGTCGCCACCCGCGTCGCCACCGCCGCGATCAACGGCCTGATCGCCGAGATCTCATCCTCGTCCTCGGTCGTCGGGGTATCGGCGGCGCTGCAGGAGTCGATCGCCGCGGACCTCGAGACCCTCCCCGATCTCGACCCGCGGCTGCCGACGCTGAATGCCACCGAGCCGTACCGGCTCAAGCTCTCCTGCATCAACCACAAGATCGCCAACACCCGCAAGCGAGTGATTGCCGGCTCTCCCCACGTGCCCGGCCATGACTACCTCGGGAAGGGCGACCTGCTGGCCGAGCTGGCGATCATCGGTGAGTCGCTGCACGCGAACGCCGGCGGCCTGATCGCCGACGGATTACTGGCCCGCGCCGAGCGCACCATCGCCGTCTTCGGACTCCACCTGGCCACCATGGACATCCGTGAGCACGCCGACGCCCACCACCACGCCGTCGGCCAGCTCATCGACCGGCTCGTCGAGGAGACCTGGCTCTACGCCGACCTGCCGCGTGACTACCGCATGCGGTTGCTCTCCCGCGAGCTGGCTTCGCGCCGACCGCTGGCCCAGACGCCGCCGCCGCTGGACGAGGCCGGGGCCAAGACCTTCGCCGTCTTCACCGCCATTCGCAAGGCGCTGGACACCTACGGCCCCGAGGTCATCGAGAGCTACATCGTCTCGATGACCCGCGGCGCCGACGATGTGCTGGCCGCCGTGGTGCTGGCCCGCGAAGCCCGTCTGGTCGACATTCACGGCTCGGGCGCCGGCGGTGGCAACGAACCCTTCGCCCGCATCGGCTTCGTGCCGCTACTGGAGACGGTGGAGGAGCTTCGCCGGGCCGGCGAGGTGCTCGACGACATGCTCTCTGACCCGACCTACCGCCTCATCGTCCGCCTCCGCGGCGACGTGCAGGAGGTCATGCTCGGTTACTCCGACTCCAACAAGGAGGCCGGCATCACGACCTCGCAGTGGGAGATCCACCGGGCCCAGCGAACGCTGCGCGATGTCGGGGCTCGGCACGGGGTGCGGATTCGGCTGTTCCACGGTCGCGGTGGCACCGTCGGACGCGGTGGCGGCCCGACGTTCGAGTCGATCCTGGCTCAGCCCTGGGGCGTGCTCGACGGGGAGATGAAGGCCACCGAGCAGGGCGAGGTGATCAGCGACAAGTACATGCTGCCCGAACTGGCTCGGGAGAATCTCGAACTCACGCTGGCCGCCGTGCTGCAGGCCTCCACCCTGCACCGGACGTCGCGGCAGAGCGCCCAGCAGCTGGCCCAGTGGGACGAGACGATGACGCGGATCAGCGACGCCGCCTTCTCCACCTACCGTGGCCTGATCGACGACCCGCAACTGCCGGCGTACTTCTTCGCGTCCACTCCGGTCGAGCAACTCGGTGAGCTGAACATCGGTTCGCGCCCTTCCCGCCGCCCCGACAGCGGCGGCGGCATCCTCGGCCTGCGGGCCATCCCGTGGGTCTTCGGATGGACCCAGTCGCGTCAGATCGTCCCCGGCTGGTTCGGGGTCGGCTCGGGATTGAAGGCGGCCCGCGAGGCCGGCCTCACCGACGTCGTCGCGGAGATGTACAAGGATTGGCACTTCTTCCGGACGTTCATGAGCAACGTCGAGATGACGCTGGCCAAGACCGACCTGGACATCGCCGCCCACTACGTCTCCACCCTGGTGCCGACCGAACTGCAGCGCCTCTTCGAGGTGATCCGGGCCGAACACGAGCTCACCATGACCGAGGTGCTGAAGGTGACCGGCGAGGCCGCACTGCTGGACAATTCGCCCGTGCTGCAGCGCACGCTGAGCATCCGGGACGCCTACCTCGACCCGATCTCCTACCTGCAGGTGGATCTGCTGGCCCGCGTCCGCGATCCCGAGACCGAGGTGACCCCGGAACTGCACCGGGCGTTGCTGCTCACGGTCAACGGCGTGGCGGCCGGCCTGCGCAACACCGGCTGAGCGGCGGCTTCGCCCACCTCGACCCGACCGCCGAGGCGCTGCAAACCGTCATGTCCGAAAACCGCCAGCATGCGTGCTCGCGGGCGGGCACACTGTAGTCATGAACATCCCCGACGACGAGTCGTGCTACCGCGCGGTGAGCGGCAAAGACGCCCGCTTCGACGGATGGTTCTTCACCGCGGTGCACTCGACCGGCATCTACTGCCGCCCCTCGTGCCCGGCCCGCACACCGCTGCGCCGCAATGTCTCGTTCTACCCCAGCGCGGCCGCCGCCCAGCGCGACGGTTTCCGCGCTTGCAAGCGGTGCCGTCCGGACGCGGCACCCGGCTCGCCGGAGTGGGACGTGCGCGGTGACCTGGCCGGACGGGCGATGCGCCTGATCAGTGACGGCCTCATCGACCGGGACGGCGTTCCCGGTCTGGCCCGCCGGCTCGGGTACTCCGAGCGTCAACTGCACCGCACGCTGGTGAGTGAGGTCGGGGCCGGACCGCTGGCGCTGGCCCGGGCGCAGCGCGCTCAGACGGCCCGGATCTTGCTGGAGACCAGCCCGCTCGGCATGAGCGAGGTTGCCTTCTCAGCCGGCTTCGCCAGCGTCCGCCAGTTCAACGAGACGATGCTGCAGATCTTCGCCACCACGCCAACCCAGTTGCGCGAGAAGGCCCGCCACCGCAGTCCAATGCAGCCCGGCGCCGACGCAGTGCTGGAACTGCGGCTGGCCTATCGGCGGCCGATGAGCCTGACCGCGACGCTGGACTACTTGGGCGCTCGGGCGATCCCCGGGGTGGAGAGCATTGACGGTGCCGAGTTCGCCCGGACGCTGCGGCTGCCGATCGGCGCCGCGCTGGTGCGTCTCTCCCCCGGGGACGGCTTCGTCCGTTGCCGCCTCGCGCTCAGCGACCAGCGGGACCTGGTCGCGGCCGTCTCCCGGCTGCGCGGGCTGCTCGACCTGGACGCCGACCCGCAGGCGATCGATCTGGTCCTGGGCTCCGACGCGAGTCTGGCGCCGCTGGTCGAGGCCCGCCCGGGGCTGCGCTCCCCCGGCTCGGTCGATCCGATGGAGATGGCGGTGCGGGCCATCGTGGGGCAGCAGATCTCGGTCAGTGGCGCCCGGACGCTGCTAGGACGCATCGTCAGCGCCCTTGGCGAGCCGCTGGAGCCCGAAGGCGAGACATCGTGGCGTCTCTTCCCGAGCGCGGTCACCCTCGCCGACTGCGATCCGGCGCTGCTGCCGATGCCCCGGGCCCGGGCGCAGACCGTCCGTTGCGTTGCTGCGGCCATCGTCGACGGTTCGCTCGTGCTCGATGGCGGCGCCGATCGCGACGCCACCCGGGCCGCATTGCTGGAGATCGGCGGTATCGGGCCATGGACTGCGGACTACCTGGTGATGCGAGTGCTGGGCGACCCGGACGTGCTGCTCGGATCAGATCTCATCGTCCGCCGCCAGGCCGGTCTGCGGGGCATCGACCTCACCGAAGCCGTCAAAGCGTGGTCGCCGTGGGGCTCCTACGCATCTCACCACCTATGGGCAGGTTCGCATGATCACTAAGTTGAGCAATAGCATTCACCCTGAAAATTACCGGGGAGACGACGAATCGCAGCCTCGAGTGCGCTACACGCACATCCCCTCGCCGGTCGGCCCGCTGCTGGTCAAACGCGACCGGATCGGCATCACCGGCCTCTACTTCTCGACCGGTCGCCACCCTGAGTGGGTCAGCTCGACGGATGCTGACGCCACCGTGGACGACGGCGCGTTCGATGACGTCCGCGCGCAGCTGGAGGAGTATTTTGCCGGCCGTCGCACTCGCTTCGAGCTGGAGCTGAACCCGGCCGGGACGGACTTCCAGCGCCGGGTATGGCTGGCGCTGCGGGAGATTCCCTATGGAAAGACGAAGACTTACGGCGAGCAGGCCGAAGCCATCGGCTCACCGAAGGCGGTGCGGGCGGTGGGATTGGCCAACGGCCGCAACCCGATCTCCATCATCGTCCCGTGCCACCGGGTGATCGGGGCGAACGGCTCGCTCACCGGCTTCGGAGGTGGGCTGGAGGCCAAGCGCTGGCTGCTCGATCACGAAGCATCGGCCGAGCGACTGCTCTGACCTCCGCTCTGTCCCCCGAAAACCCGCTTCCAGCCCGCACAGCGGCCCTTCCACGGACAAAGCAGCGGCGCGGTGGTTATGCAGCAGGCGGCAGGTCGGCAGGTCAGAGGGTCAGCGCACGGCAGGCATGCAGGTCGGCAGGGTCAGTCGTTGAACTGGCTCTGCGCCCGTTCCAGGCCCGCAGTCAGCAGCATCTCCACCGCGTCAGCGGCGCGATCGACCAGGAAAGGCAGTTCTTTCCGCTCGGCCGACGCGAACTCGCGCAGCACATAGTCGGCCGGGTCCTGCCGTCCGGGCGGGCGGCCGATTCCGAAGCGAATGCGGGCGTACTCCTTGCTGCCAAGCGCGGAGGTCATCGACTTCAACCCGTTGTGGCCACCCTCGCCGCCACCGCGCTTGAGACGCAGCGCCCCGAACGGAAGGTCCAACTCGTCGTGGACGACGGCGATTCGCTCGACCGGCACCTTGTAGAAGCGCGAGATGGCGACGACCGGGCCACCGGATTCGTTCATGTACGACTTCGGCTTGGCCAGCACTACCGGCACTCCGGCCAGCTGCGTCTCGACGACGTCGCAGCGACCCTTGTGGGCTTTGAACTTCCCGCCAACCCGCTCGGCCAGCAGATCAACGACAAAGAACCCGGCGTTATGCCGGGTTCCCGCGTATTTCGGCCCTGGGTTGCCCAGACCGACGACAAGAAATCGGTCGTCGGTCATGGGCAGCGTCAGGTGTCTGTCTCAGATGTCTTCGAGTGCCCGCAGGCGAATCGAACTACTCGGCCGACTCGGTGACCGGCTCGGCGGCCGGCGCGGTGTCACCGGCGATGTCAGCCTCGACCTGCTCGGCCGTCGGCGCCTCGGCGATGTGCAGCAGAACCTGCTCCGGGTCGCCGGCGAGCGTGGAGCCCGCGGGAAGCTTGAGGTCGGCCGCGGTGACGATGGTGCCGATCGCGACTCCGTCCAGGCTGAACTCGATCTCGGTCGGGAGGTGAGTCGCCTCGGCCTCGACGCTGACCGTGTTGTTCTCCTGCGACAGCAGGGCACCGCGGGCGAGCTCGCCGGTGATGTTCAGCGGCACCTCGATGGTGACCTTCTCGCCGAGGCGGACGGCCAGCAGGTCGACGTGCTCGAAGATGCCCTTGATGGGGTGGCGCTGGATGGCCTTCGGGATGGTGAGCTCGTCCTTGCCCTCGATGACCAGGGTGAGCAGCACGTTGGCGCCACCCTTCTTGATGGCCTGGCCGAACTCACGGGCCGGCAGCGAGACGTGGCGCGGGTCGGCACCGTGACCGTAGATAACGGCCGGGATCTTGCCGTCGCGGCGGGTGCGGCGGGCGCCACCCTTGCCGAACTCGGTACGGGCGTCGGCTTCTAGGCGAACTTCAGACACGGTGGAGCTCCTCAATCAGTTTCAGACACGTCGATGGTGCAATTCACGAATGGATAAGCGCGCGTACTGAAGACGCGCACGGGTGGCGGTGCGGTGTCGCTTCGGCAAGGGCATCACAGATGACGAGCGCCGAGGTACCGACACCGCGTCGATCACGGACTCGAGTCTGGTGCAGACACGGTCCCTCGCCGGGGCAACCTGTACAGCGTACTAGCATTGCAGCAGTGTCTGACGCCGCCCTA
The DNA here is from genome assembly GCF_900230215.1 of Jatrophihabitans sp. GAS493. Taxonomy (NCBI): domain Bacteria; kingdom Bacillati; phylum Actinomycetota; class Actinomycetes; order Jatrophihabitantales; family Jatrophihabitantaceae; genus Jatrophihabitans; species Jatrophihabitans sp. GAS493. The sequence continues at coordinate 58,221 of NZ_LT907982.1, forward strand.
CTCTCCGTACGAGTCCGGGTGCCCGCGAAAATCAACCTCTATCTGGGCGTGGGACCGGTCCGACCGGACGGTTTCCACGAAATTGTCACGATTTTTCACGCCGTTGACCTGGTCGACGAGGTGCTGGCCAGGGTCGCCGGCGGCCTGAGCGTGAGCGTCCTCGGAGACGAGGCTCACCGTGTGCCGACGGACTCGCGCAACCTGGCCTGGAAGGCCGCGGCGCTGCTGGCCGAGCGCTGTGAACTCCCGCCGCAGGCCGCACTGGAGATCACCAAGAGCATTCCGGTCGGTGGCGGCATGGCCGGTGGATCAGCCGACGCCGCCGCGGCGCTGATCGCCTGCGCGCGGCTCTGGGACACCGGCAGCAGCCGCGCCGAGCTGGTCGAACTGGCCGGCGAGCTGGGTAGCGACGTGGCCTTCGGGCTCACCGGCGGGACAGCCCTCGGTACCGGACGGGGCGAAGTGCTCAGTCCGGTGATGACGGTGGGCACCTTCCACTGGGCGCTGGCCCTGGCCGATGCCGAGATCTCGGCCGCCGCGGCCTACCGTGAACTCGACCGGCTCCGGGCGGACGGGGCAACCGGGTCAACACCGGAACCGGCGGTCCCCGAGCCGATGCTCGAAGCACTTCGATCGGGCGATGCGACCCTGCTCGCCCAGCACATGCACAACGATCTAGAACCGGCGGCGCTTGCTCTGATGCCTGAATTGACCACCACCCTCGCGGCGGGCCGAGAGGCCGGGGCGCTGGCCGCGATCGTCTCCGGTTCCGGCCCGACCTGCGCCTTCCTGGCCCCGAGCGGCCCGGCGGCGGCGGAGCTCGCGGCCGCCCTCGGTGCCTCCGGGACCTGCCGCAGCGCCAAGGTCACCACCGGACCGGTGCTCGGCGCACGGGTGATGCGCTGATGGCCGCCAGCAACCTGATCAACATCGAGCGGGTGGGCAAGTCCTTCGGCACCACCACGGTCCTCTCCGATGTCTCCCTCGGGGTGGCCTCCGGCGAGCGGATCGGCGTGGTGGGGCGCAACGGCGGTGGTAAATCGACCCTGCTTCGCCTGATCACCGGGCTGGAGACGCCGGACTCCGGTCGGGTCACCCGCACCGGCGGGGTCGAGGTGGCCGCGGTGACGCAGCGCGGGACGCTGCGTGAAGGGGCCACCGTCCGGGACCTGGTCGTCGGCACCGGGGCCACCCATGAGTGGGCCGGTGACTCGGCGATCCGCGGAATCCTTAGCGGCCTGGGGTTGGCCGCCCTCGGTCTGGACTCCGTCGTCGACCGCCTCTCCGGCGGTGAGCGGCGGCGGGTCTCGCTGGCCGCGGCCCTGGTCCAGCAGGCGGATCTGCTGGTGCTCGACGAGCCGACCAACCACCTCGACGTGGAGGGCATCACCTGGCTGGCCGACTATCTCAACACCCGACGGGGTGCCCTGCTGGTGGTGACCCACGATCGCTGGTTCCTGGATGCCGTCTGCACCCGCACCTGGGAGGTCATCGACGGCGGGGTGCGCCAGTTCGACGGGGGCTACGCCGCCTACGTGCTGGCCCGTTCCGAGCGGGCCCGGCAGGCGGAGACGACCGAGGCGAAGCGCCTCAACCTGCTGCGCAAGGAACTGGCCTGGCTGCGCCGCGGCGCCCCGGCCCGCACCTCCAAGCCGAAGTTCCGCATCGACGCCGCCGAGGCCCTCATCGCCGACGTTCCGCCGGTGCGCTCAACGACCGAACTCCGCTCGTTGTCGCAGAAACGGCTCGGACGCAGCGTCTACGACCTGGAGGACGTCACCGTCACCGTCGGCGAAGACCGCGTCCTCCTCGACGACATCAGCTGGCATGTCGGGCCGGGTGACCGGATCGGCATCATCGGGGTCAACGGGTCGGGGAAGACGCACCTGCTGCGACTGTTGGCCGGAACACTGCAGCCGCAGCGCGGCACGGTGAGCATCGGATCGACGGTGCACGCCGGCTACCTATCCCAGGAGATTCACGAACTACCTGACAAATTAAGGGTAATCGAGGCCGTCCAGGAGGTCCGTACCACCGCTGAGATCGGTGGCGTCGAGCTCTCCGCGACCCAACTAGCCGAGCGCTTCGGCTTCGCCAACGACCGGCAGTGGACCCCGGTCAGCGACCTCTCCGGAGGCGAGCGGCGCCGGCTGCAGCTGCTGCGACTGCTACTGACCCAGCCGAACGTGCTGCTGCTGGACGAGCCGACCAACGACCTGGACACCGACACCCTGGCCGCGCTTGAGGATCTGCTGGACACCTGGGCCGGAACGCTAGTGGTGGTCAGTCACGACCGGTACCTGGTCGAGCGGATCTGCGACTCGACGGTTGCCCTGATCGGCGACGGCTCACTGGCCGCGCTACCGGGTGGGATCGACGAGTACCTGAGCCTGCGAGCCAAGGTCGCAGACGATGCGTCGAGTGCGGTGGTCGGCCAGAAACCGAAGGAAAAATCAGGTGATTCCCGGGCCGCCCGCAAGGAGTTGACCCGTCTGGAACGTCAGATAGCGACGCTGGACAAGCGCGAGAAGACGCTGCACGACGAGCTGGCCAAGCACGCGACCGACTACGAGAAGACGGCCGAACTGGATCGTCACCTTCGCGAGACGATCGAGGCGAAGGAGGCCGCCGAACTGACCTGGCTGGAGCTGGCCGACGAGGTCTAGTCGCCGAGCGCGATCGCCGTACGCAGCTTCGGATCCGCCTGCAGGCGGTGCAGGCCGTTCCAACCGAGGTTCACCAAGTGGGCGGCGACCACCTCCCGCGGGGGTTGGCGGGCCTCCAGCCACCACTGGCCGGTGAGGGCGACCATCCCGACCAGCATCTGGGCATACATGCCGGCGAGCTCCACCTGGAACCCCTGCCGGGCGAACTCCTCGGAGAGGATGTGCTCGACCTGGCCGGCGATGTCGTTGAGCAGCGTCGAGAACGTCCCGGAACCGGAGACCACCGGCGAGTCACGGGTGAGCACGCGGAAGCCGTCGGTCTCTTCCTCGATGTAGGAGAGGAAGGCCAGCGCGGCCGCTTCGACCAGTTCCCGTGCCCCGCCGCCGGTGAGCGAAGACCCGATCCGATTCATCAACGACTGCATCTCGCGATCGACCACGACGGCGTAGAGGCCCTCCTTGCCGCCGAAGTGCTCGTAGACGACCGGCTTGCTCACCGATGCCCGGAGCGCGATCTCCTCGATCGAGGTGGCCTGGAACCCCTTCTCCGCGAAGAGGGAGCGCCCGACATCCAGCAGCTGCTCCCGTCGCTGCTTCCCCGTCATACGCACCCGGGGAGCCGCATCCGATTCGCTCATGTCACACCCATCATGGTCTCTGCACCGCACTGCGCGAAGATGGGGGCCATGATGTCGCAGAACTCGTGCCCGGCCGGCACCGAATGAGCATCCAATCCCGCAGCGACGCCCTTGCCGCCGACACCGCCGATCCGCTGGCCGGGGTGCGCGCCAAATTCGTACTGCCGCCGGGGCTGATCTATCTGGACGGCAACTCCCTGGGCGCGCTTCCGGCCGCCACCCCGGCCGCCGTCGCCGACGCGGTGACCCGGCAGTGGGGGCACGATCTGATCACCTCCTGGGGTCCGACCGGCGGCTCACGAGAAGGGCAGCCCAGCGAGCAGCAGGTCGGTTCGCAGGGGTGGTGGGCCCTACCGGCGCAGATCGGCGATCGGATCGGCGCGCTCGTCGGGGCCGCGCCAGGTCAGGTGATGTGCGGCGACTCGACCAGCGTCCAGTTGTTCCAGACGATGGTCGCTGCGGCCCGACTCCGCCCGCAACGACGAACCCTGGTCATCGACGACGCCAACTTCCCCACCGACACCTATATCGCCGAGTCGGTGGCCCGGCTCCTCGACCTGCGCCTGCTGCGGGTCGCACCGGGTGAATTCGCGCCCGACGAGGACACCGCCGTCGTCGCCTACAGCGTGGTCGACTACCGCAGCGGCGAGCTCTTCGACACCGCGGCGATCACCGCCGCCGCCCACGACGCCGGCGCGATCGCGCTCTGGGACCTCTGCCACGCCGCCGGCGCCCTGGAGATCGGGTTGGACGATCTCGGCGCGGACCTGGCGGTCGGATGCTCATACAAGTACCTCAACGGCGGCCCGGGGGCACCGGCCTGGGCCTACGTGGCCGACCGGCATCAACGGGTCATAGATCTGCCGATCACCGGGTGGCACGGTCATCAAGACCCCTTCTCGCTGGCTAAAAACTTTAGCCCAGCCGACGGGATCGAACGGCTGCGGATCGGCACACCGCCGGTGCTCTCGATGCAGGCCCTGGCCAGCGCCCTGGACGTCTGGACCGGCGTCTCGGTCGCCGATGTACGGCAGAAGTCGCTGGCCCTGACCGACCTGGTGATCGACTACGCCGACCGCGAACTGGCCAGATTCGGCGTCGAGGTGATCACTCCGCGCGAGCATGAGCGACGAGGTTCGCAGGTGGCGCTGCGCATCCCGGACGCGCTGCAGGTGATGCAGGAGCTCATCAACCAGGGCGTGATGGGCGATTTCCGGGCTCCGGATCTGCTCCGCCTCGGGCTCACCCCGTTGACTCTCAGCTACGCCGATGTGTGGGACGCGATGGCGATTCTGCAGCAGCTCCTGCAGCCCTAGAGCCAACGCTAGAACCACCGCTAGAGCCACCATGGCGCCACGGTGAGCCAAAGTGGCTTGCAGTAGTGCCATTCATGTGCCACAGTGGCACCATGGATCTGACACCGCATGTGAACAACCTCGGACGTGAGTTCGCCACGCTCGCCGAAACCGGCGGCGAAGAGGCCCGAACGCTCGTCGAACGCCTGACCGGAGCGCTGGAGTCAGCGATCCGGATGACCCTGCTGGATGCCCTGTCGGCGGCGGCCGACGAGATCTCCCGGGACCTCGCTCCGGGTTCGGTCGAGGTGCGGCTGCGCGGACGGGACCCGAGCTTCGTCGTCACCCTGCCTGCGGGCCCAGCTTCCGACTTCGCCCCCGGTTTTGCCCCCGACTTCGCCCACAACGTCGATACCGGCGCGGCCGTGGGATCCGCGGCTGGCACCGTCGACGCCGACCTGCTCGTCGCCGAAGACGGCCCCGCGGCGCGCATCAACGTACGCCTCCCCGAGCAGCTCAAGACCTCGGTCGAGGCGGCCGCGGCCAAGGAGGGTCGCTCGGTCAACGCATGGCTGGTGCGGGCCGCAGCCGCCGCGCTACAGCGCTCCGATCGCGACCAGCGTCCCGAGCCACACGGCGGTGGCCGGCGCAGCAAGCAGGGCTTCACCGGCTGGGTGCGCTGACCCACCCGCCCAACACCTGAACGCCAACATCTGAACGCCAACATGAACGCCAACTGGAGACAACTATGCCAAGTTACGAAACACCGCAACCAATCTCGGTGACGCTCGAACTGAGCGTCGGCAATGTACGCATCACCGCCAGTGAGCGCACCGACAGCGTCATCGAGGTGCGGCCGACCGACCCCGCTGACGACTCTGACGTCAAGGCCGCGCAGCAGGTCCGGGTCGACTACACCAACGGCACCCTCAGAGTCACCGGACCGAAGTCGAAGGTTTTCGACTTCTCCCACCGATCCAAATCGGTCGACGTGACGATCGGGATACCCAGTGACTCCCACCTCTCCGCGACGATGCAGGTCGGCGATCTGCACTGCGCTGGACGCCTCGGCGAGTGCTCGTACAAGACCTCCGTCGGAAACCTCTGGTCGCAGCAGTCGGCGGCCCTACGCATACAGACATCGATCGGCGATGTCAGCGCCGACGAGATCGCCGGTGACGCCGAGATCGCGACCGGATCGGGGCGAGTCCAGCTCGGCCAGGTCGACGGCGCAGCCGAGGTGAAGAACTCCAATGGCGACACCGAACTGGATGCCGTCACCGGTGACGTGCGAGTGCGCTCGGCCAACGGCAGCATCCGGGTCGACCGAGCCGGAGCCGGTGTCGATGCCAAGACCTCCAACGGCGACATCCGAGTCGGCGAGGTCGTCGGCGGTTCGGTGGTGCTCGCGACCGCGAAGGGCGACCTCGACGTGGGCGTCGCCGAAGGTACCGCCGCCTGGCTGCAGCTCAACACCGCGTTCGGGCACGTCCGGAATCTGCTGGACCCCGCGGCCCAGCCCGGCGACTCCGACCAGCGAGTCGAGGTGCACGGGCGCACGTCCTATGGCGACATCACGGTTCGCCGCGCCCCATCCCAGTCTGGACGAGTGAACCATGACCAGTCCTGAATCCCCGCCGGCGATCACGACGACCGGCCTGCGCAAATCCTTCGGCGACCAGGTCGTCCTCGACGGGCTCGATCTGAGCGTGCGACGGGGGACGGTCTTCGCACTACTCGGTGCAAACGGTGCCGGGAAGACCACGACGATCAGGATTCTGACCACCCTCATCCGGGCCGACGGCGGAGGGGCTCAGGTGGCCGGCCACGATGTCGGCCTTGAACCGGACGCCGTGCGCGCCGCGATCGGCGTGACAGGGCAGTTCTCCGCCGTGGACAACCTGCTGACCGGGATGGAGAACCTGTTGCTGATGGCGGATCTTCATCACCTCGGCAAGGACGAGCGCCGTCGACGTACGGCGAAGCTGCTCGAAGAGTTCGATCTCCGGGACGCGGCCAAGAAGCCGGCGTCCACCTACTCCGGCGGGATGCGGCGCCGGCTCGACCTGGCGATGACACTGGTCGGCGACCCGCAGGTGATCTTCCTCGACGAGCCGACCACCGGACTCGACCCGCGCGGACGCCGGGACATGTGGCGGATCGTGCGGGAGTTGGTGGCCACCGGCGTCACCATCTTCCTGACCACCCAATACCTGGAGGAGGCCGACGAGCTGGCCGACCGGATCGCCGTGCTCGACCGGGGGCGGGTGATCGCGGAGGGCAGCTCCGAGGAGCTCAAGCGTCGCATCCCGGGTGGGCACATTCGCCTGCGGTTCTCCGACCGGCAGCATCTGGAGACGGCTCTGGGGGCGCTCGACAACGCCACCCGCGACAGGGATGCCCTGGCCCTACGGGTTCCCAGCGACGGCAGCCTGAGCTCGCTGAAGTCGCTGCTCGACCGCATCGACCAGATCGACCAGATCGACCAGGTCAACGGCCGGCACTTCGAGGTCGGCGAGCTCTCCGTCCACACTCCCGATCTCGACGACGTCTTCCTCGCCCTGACCACCAACTCAACGAAGGAGAAGGCGAGGACCTCATGAGCGTCGAAACCCTCACCCGTCCGGCCTCGGTCCCCCCGCGCGTCTACCCGCTGCGCGACTCGGCCACGATGCTGCGGCGAAGTCTCAAGCGCATGCAGCGCTACCCGTCGATGACCGTGATGCTCGTCGGCATGCCAATCGTCTTTCTGCTGCTCTTCGTCTATGTCTTCGGCGCCACGTTGGGGGCCGGGCTCAGTGACGGCCGCGGCGGGCGCGGCGACTACGTCAACTACGTGGTGCCGGCGATCCTTCTGATGACGGTGGCGGCCACGGTCCAGGGCACGGCGATCTCGGTCGCGATGGACCTGACCGAGGGCATCGTGGCCCGCTTCCGCAGCATGCACATCGCGCGCGTCTCGGTCCTCGCCGGACATGTCCTCGGCAGCGTCATCCAGACGGCGATCAGCCTGACGATCGTGATCGGCGTCGCGCTGCTGGTCGGCTTCCGGCCGGTCGCCGGGCTCGGCGGGTGGCTGGCCACAGCCGGGTTCCTGCTCGCGGTGACACTCGCCCTCGTCTGGCTGGCCGTGGCACTCGGTCAGGTGAGCAAGAGCGTCGAGACGGCCAGCAACCTGCCGATGCCTCTGGTTCTGCTGCCCTTCCTGAGCAGCGGATTCGTCCCGACCGACTCGATGCCGGCCGGCCTGCGCTGGCTGGCCGAGTGCCAGCCCTTCACGCCGATCATCGAGACGCTGCGCGGCCTGCTGATGGCCACCGCGATCGGCGACAGCGGGTGGATCGCCCTCGGCTGGATCGCCGTGATCGGCGCCGGGGGCTATCTCTGGTCGAAGCGGCTCTTCAACCGCGAGCCCATCAACTGACTTGCCGCTGGCGGCGCTAAGGAGTCGGGGGAGGTTGGCCGGGCGCCCGGAAGCGTCGTACCTCCTGCGGCCACCCGCAGGCCACCGCGATCTTCCCCGCCCAGAGTCGGGCCGCCTGCTCGTCGGCCACATCCACGACGGCGAACCCGCCGAGATGCTCCTTGGATTCGACGAACGGGCCGTCAGTGAACAGCGGTGTACCGCTCGAGGCGTCGACGTTGAACACGGGGGCCGCGTCATCCAGTCCGCCCGTGAAGATGAACACCCCGGCGGCCTTCATCTCGGCCACCAACCTCCGGACGGCCAGCGACTTCTCGTGCAACTCTTCGTCGGTATGGTCGGGCACCCACTCGTCATTGAAGACGATGAGGTATTCGGTCATGTCTCCTCCTTCGTTGGGGGCCGGTGGCCACCCTCCACCGACTCAACGAACGGCGGCGACCGGATTCGACACTCTCGCGAGGACCGGCCGAAACGTCGGCGGAGCTACCTCACAGGCTAGGCGTACCGACCACGGACGCGCGGAGCTTCTCGACCCGCTCGGCTGAACTCCACCGGACGTCGGTTGCCCAACCGAGCTTCTCGAAGAGCCAGATGACCCGGGCCGATTCGTCGATCTGGCCGCGGAGCACGCCGTGGCGGGCCGCCGTCGGATCGGCGTGGTGCAGGTTGTGCCAGCTCTCGCCGAAACTCAGGACGGCCAGCGGCCAGAAGTTCGCACTCTTGTCCCGAGAACTGAACGGCCGCTCACCGATGGTGTGGCAGATCGAGTTGATCGACCAGGTGACGTGGTGCAGGACGCAGATGCGTACCAGCGACGCCCAGAAGAATGCACTCACCGCACCGGCCAGCGACCAGGTGAGCAGCCCGCCCAGGAGCGCCGGCAGCAGCAGCGAGACGGCGACCCAGAGCGGGAAGAGCGTGTCGATGCGACGAATGTCCTTGTCACGCATCAGATCCGGCGTGTACTTGTCGCGGTTGGTGTGCTCGACATCGAAGAGCCAGCCGATGTGCGCAAAGAAGTTGCCCTTGATCAGCGCCGGGACCGTCTCCCCGTAGCGCCACGGCGAATGCGGGTCACCCTCTTTGTCACTGAAGGCGTGATGGCGACGGTGGTCTGCGACCCAACGGATCACTGGGCCCTCGATGGCCAAACTGCCGGCGATGGCCAGCCCGATCCGCAGCCCACGGTTGGCCTTGAAGGAGGCGTGGGTGAAGTAGCGGTGGTAGCCGACGGTGATGCCCAGACCGGAGATGACGTAGAAGACCAGCGCCAGCGTGATGTCGCTCCAGCCCAATCCCCAACCCCAGGCCACCGGGATCGCAGCGATGAGCGCGATGAACGGGATGATGACCATGGCGTAGAGAATCGCCTGCTCGTAGCTGCGCTTCTCGCCCTCAAAAACCGGCTTGGGGGCTGGCTTGGCCGCGGTCGCGGCGGCGGGCTCGGTCTGCGTCGCGTCGCGCTCGGACGGATCGACCGATACGTCGTCAAGAATGGTCAAGATAAGTGCCCTTCGTGCGCCCCGTGTTTCCTACCTGATCGGGTGGAGGTGCCACGAACCTTAGCGCAACTACCTACGCCACCGTAAGTTACCGAGACGTAGTCTCAGCGGGTCGCCAGCTGCCGTTCGCCGGCCCGTCACCGACCGGTTACCCCGACGCCGGCAACCCCAGCAGCCCGGCCGAGTTCACCGCCTGGATGCTCACCGCCGTCGAACCCTTCGGCACGGCAACCCGCTGGGTCGAACCGGCCGCCGCCGAGGCGCTGACCCGAGTCGTCACCCCGGACGGCTGAGCCGTGACGAGGTAGGCCGCCGGGGTCCCGGCGTACCAGGTGGAGCCGGGAGCCAGGAAGGAGGCGGTCGTGGCGCCGGGCGACCAACTCAGCGATCGCACCGCTCCCGGCGGGCGGGTCACCGTGCCGTAGTTGCCGGTGTTGCGCTCGTCGTGCTGCCAGCGCCACCACTGATCATTCCCGGAGGCCTTCCCGGCGGTGCTCCACGCGAAGAGGTAACCCTCGCGGGTGGTGGTGACGATGTCGGTATGGCCGTTACCCAGTAGATCGCCGGCCGCCGGGGCGAAGACGTTCCAGCCGGTGGTGAACTTCGGGAAGCCCGACGCCGGCGTACCGAGTGCGTTGTAGCCCATCACCGCCGAAGAGTCACCGCCCTCGATCACGCCGCCGAGACCGAATCCGTCGGTGTCGACGAAGATGGGCGAGCTCAGGAAGCCGAGGCCCTGCCGGGTGGCCGGGAATCCGAAGGACGTCCCACCGCCGTTGGCGTTGTACACACTCTCGTATTCGTCGATCCCATTGCCGGTGTTGTTCCCCAGCTCCGACAGGGCAAGCGAGATCGCGCCGGACTCCGACTGCGCGTACTTCAGACTCCCGGCCAGTTTGCCGAAGGCGCCCGAGGTGGTGAAGGCGGCCGGAACGTCCGGGAAGCGTGGGCCGGAGAGGATGTTCTGCAGCCCGCCCGGTTCCAGGAACTGGGAGAGGCCCGGGCCGACGGCGGCGTAGGTGGTCGTCGTCTGGCCGGCGCCGTTGAGCAGGAAGGGCACCCCGAAGTCGGGGCTCACCGCCACCGAGTCCCGGCCGGAGTTGTTGACGTCGGCCGAGACGACCGAGGAGGTGCCCTCGGTGATGAACTCCTGGGCCGATCCGTAGAACTCGATGATGCTCTGCAACCGCACCGGCCAGCCGGTCCGCAGCGAGCCATCGGCGTTGTAGGCAAAGGTGAAACTGTAGCCGAGCGGCTGGATACCGGCGCCCTGGATCATCGTGTATTGCGAGCGGATCACCAGCGACGGCGGCTTGTTACGCCCGTCCAGGTAGGCCACCGCGGGCGTCGCGTCGAGCTTCTGATCGTCGACCAGGCTGTACCCGGAGGGGACGCTCGGCGGGGTCGGGAAGTCGACCTTCACCGGCCACCCCGGCAGATCCTGGCCAGCCGCGTTCCAGGCGTGCAGCCGCCCGTCCCAGGCGGCCTGGACGATGTCCAGCTGCCCGTCGCCGTTGAGGTCGACCAGCACCGGCGCGGCCACCGCGCCCTTGGTCGGCAACCGCGTGTAGGAGAGTTTCGGACGCGGAATCGGCGGGGCGCTGACCCCGGTGTCGAGCGTCTTGGGCCAGCCCGGGAGCAGCTGCCCGTGGTCGTCCCAGGCATAGACCGAGCCGTCGATGGTGGTGGCGACGATGTCCTGGTGGCCGGTGTTGAAGAGATCGCCGACGGCCACATCGGCCAGGATCGGTTCATGTCCGGGGTCCACCCCCGGCTCGGGGTTCAGCACGCTCACCGGCTTGGTGCTCACCGGCCAGCCCGGCAGCTCCGCACCGGTAGCCGGATCGATGGCCTGCACCTGTCCGTCGGTGGTGCCGAAGATCAGGTCCTGCCGGCCGGTGCCGTTCAGGTCGACCAGGGCCGGCTGGCTCTCCCCGCTGGAGGAGGTGCGCAGCGGGAAACCGGCCAGCAGGGTGGCGTCGTGGTGGACGTTGATCGCCCGCCGGTCCATCCCGACCCGTCCGGAGGTGTCGGTCACTCGCAGCCGCAGCGTCACCGCGTACTGCTCGGAGGTCGGCAGGTCCTTCGTCTGGGAGACGGCAAAGGTGGCGTTCCAGAACGACTTGGGCACCGAGGCAGTAGAGAAGTTCCCTAGATTTCCCTGCCAATCGCCACTTCCGGTGCCGGTGGCGACGGGCGTGAAGCTGCCCGGTTGCGCGCCGAGCCCCATCTCCAGGGTGTACTGCCAGCTCTGCCCGGCGGCGGCGTGGATACTGCCGGCCACCGGCACGCTGGCCTGCGACTGCGGGTCGAAGAGGGCGTACCAGTCAGGCGAGGTGATGGCCGCGGTTGGCGCCAGCGTCCCGGCCGGGACCGAACTGCTGCCGGCCGCGGTGATGCTCTGCAGCGCGGCGTACATGTCCGGGATGCCGTAGCCGTACTGAAGGCTCCAGTCGCCCGGGGCGCCGGGCCAGGCCAGCGAGGTGTCGGTGACCGGTTTGGCGGTGGCCCGCAGTACCTGGATCGCCTGCTCGCCGGTGAACGGCTGGCTGAGATGGCCGACCGCGTACTCGTGCTGGCCCCAGGACATCACCAGCCCGAAGAGGCCACCGAGGGCCGACGTGGAGGCCGAGGTACTCCCCTGCCCGGCGACCGAGAACATGTTGTGCGTGCCCCAGCTCGTCTCGTCGGCCCGAATCCACTTGGTGTTCGAGGAGTCGGCCACCGCGCCGTTGCCGGGGACGACCCCCGGCCAGTACATGCCGCCCTGGTGGTCGGTGGAGTCGAAGTCATTGCTGGCATCGACCATCGCCACCCCCCGCTTGGTCAGCGCGGCGATGGTCTGCCGCATGAAGGTCGAGTACCCGAGGTCGGCGGTGACCGAGGTGACGACGCTGGCCCCGGCCTGAGCCGCGTAGAGCCACGCCTTGGCCAGGGTGTCGGTCGCGTCCAGGGCCTCGGCGCCCGCCTTCACCGGCATGATCATGCAGGCCGGGCACATGCTGAGGGTGTTCAGCATCTGATCGTCGGAGTGGCTGTAGGTGGCGTCAACGGTGGCCGGGTCGGGCTGGTTGTCGTAGAAGTCGTAGCCGGAGATGTCTCCTGGATACCCGTCACCGTCGTGGTCCATGGTGGCCTGCAGGCCGGTGTCGAAGGCGACGATCAAGTCCTCGGGGTCGAGGTAGCCGTTGCCGTTGCTGTCGTGCACGCGCGGGTCGTTGTCCCAGTCGTGGATGTTGACGATGCCGTCGTGATTGGCGTCGTCGTCCAGCGGAGTGCTCGGATAGGTGCGCCGGCAGGTCACCGTGGCACAGGGAACCGGGGTCTCGAGTGCGTTGATGTAGATGTGGTCGACCAGCCCGGAGGCCTCCGGGAGCTGCCAGTTGATGCCGCCCTCGACGTAGGCGATCACGGTGCTGGCCGAGCCTTTGGTGACGGTGAAGGCCTGGGTCAGGTTCATCCCCTGCGGTCCCAGCGGATCGAGCGCGGCGGCAGCGGCGGCGCCGGTGCCCGCGAGCACCGCAGTGCCGGTGACGGTCAGCGCCGCCACGAGGAGAAGAACCGGGTACCGACGGTGCCGCGACAGAATCATCGGCGAAGCGTAACCGAAATCACTACTGGCGGGTAGGTCTTTCATTCTCCGGGGCTAAGGGCTAGAGCCAACCGCGTCACCCTCCGGCCGCCCTCCGGCCTGACCGGCGGATTTGCGAGCGGCGATAGGGTGTACGGGTTCCATCCGGTGGGGGGTGGGGTAATCGGCAGCCCGCAGGCCTTTGGTGCCTTGCAGTCTCGGTTCGAGTCCGAGCCCCCCAGCAATGACTCCAAACGCAGCGAACCCGTCAAGACAACTTAGGATCACCCCGTGAGCCCCGATATGCCGTCACCCCCAGTGACGGCGGTCGTCCTCGCGGCCGGGGAGGGCACCCGGATGAAATCGCCCCGGCGGGCAAAGGTGCTGCACGGCTTCGCCGGCCGATCCCTGCTCGGTCACGCCCTCGCCGCCCTCGATGCGGTCGCCCCGGCCCGCACCCTGGTGGTGGTCGGCCACCGCCGTGACGAGGTGATCGCCCACCTCGCCGAGATAGCCCCCGCCGCGACGCCCGTCGTGCAGGAGGAGCAGAAGGGCACCGGCCACGCCGTGCAGGTCGCGCTGGCCGCCGCCGATACCGCGGCGACGGCCCGGTCGGGCGAGATCGTGCTGGTCATCCCGGCCGATGCGCCCCTGCTCAGCGGCCAGACCCTGCAGCGGCTGGTCAGCGAGCAGGCGAACTCCGACTCGGCCGCCACCATGCTGACCGCCCTCGTCGAGGATCCAACCGGCTACGGTCGGGTGCTGCGGCGCCAGGACGGAGGCGCCCGCGATGCGGTGGCCGGGGTGGTCGAACATGCCGACGCCACCGCGACCCAGCGCGAGATCCGCGAGGTCGCGGCCAGCGTCTACGCCTTCGACGCCGCGCTGCTGCGGACCGCACTGGACCGGCTGAGCAGCGACAACGCGCAGGGCGAGCTCTACCTCCCGGATGTCATCGGCATTTTCAGCGGTGACGGGTTGCCGGTGCGGGCGGTGGTCACCGTGGAGGAGGAGACGGCCGGGGTGAACACCCGAGCTCAGCTCGCCGACGCGCACCGCCACTACAACGCCCGCCTGCTGCGCCGGCACATGGAGGCCGGGGTGACCGTCATCGACCCGGCAACCACCTGGGTCGACGCCGACGTCACCCTCGAAGTGGACGTGACGCTGCGCCCGTCAGTGGAGCTCTTCGGCGCCACCAGCATCGCGTCCGGGGCCAGCATAGGCCCGGACGTCTCCCTCACCGACTGTCAGGTGGGCGAGGAGACTCGGATCTCACGGGCCGTCGCAGTGAGCGCGCGGATCGGCGCCCGCTGCGAGATCGGACCCTTCGCCTATCTGCGACCGGGCACCGACTTGGCCGACGAGGTGAAGATCGGCACCTACGTCGAGGTGAAGGGCAGCGACATCGGAACCGGCAGCAAGGTGCCGCATCTCAGCTACGTCGGCGACGCCAGCATCGGCGAGCAGACCAACATCGGCGCCGCTTCGGTCTTCGTCAACTATGACGGTGTGACCAAACGCCGGTCGGTGATAGGTAGCCACGCACGCACCGGGGCTGACAACATGTTCGTTGCACCGGTAAACGTCGGCGACGGCGCGTACACCGCCGCCGGATCGGTGATCACCACGGATGTGCCGCCCGGTGCGATGGCGGTCGCTCGGGCTCGGCAGCGCAACGTCGAGGGCTGGGTGGCCCGCAGTCGGGCCGGAACCGACGCCGCCCGAGCCGCCGAACTCGCGCAAGCACAGCACGATCAGCCAGACTCGACAAACAGCGACGATCACGAACCGACCTGAGGACGACCTAGAGCATGAGCACCCTGGAACTTGCCGGCCGCAAAAGCATGATGCTGCTCTCCGGTCGCGCGTATCCGGAGCTGGCCCACGAGATCGCCGCCGAGCTCGGCGTCACGGTCACCCCGACGACGGCCCGTGACTTCGCCAACTCCGAGACGTTCATCAAGCCGGACGAGTCGGTGCGCGGAAGCGATGCCTTCGTCATCCAGTCGTTCACCAGCCCGATCAACCACTGGGTGATGGAGACGCTGATCCTCGTCGACGCCCTCAAGCGCGCGTCGGCCAAGCGCATCACCGTTGTGGCGCCGTTCTATCCCTACGCCCGGCAGGACAAGAAGCACCGCGGCCGCGAGCCGATCTCGGCCCGCCTGATGGCTGACCTCTTCAAGACCGCCGGGGCTAACCGACTGATGTCGATCGACCTGCACACCGCCCAGATCCAGGGCTTCTTCGACGGCCCGGTCGACCACATCTTCGCGCTCCCCGTGCTCTCCCAGCACATCAAGCGCAAGTACGCCGGCGTCGACTTCACCGTCGTGTCGCCGGACACCGGCCGGGTCCGCGTCGCCGAGCAGTGGGCCGACCGGATGGGCGGCGCGCCGATCGCATTCGTGCACAAGACCCGCGATCCCCTGGTGGCCAACAAGGTCGTCGCCAATCGGGTCGTCGGCGACGTCAGCGGCCGGCGTTGCCTGCTGATCGACGACATGATCGGCACCGGCGGCACCATCGTGAAGGCCTCCGAGGTGCTCTTCAGCGCCGGTGCGGCCGAGGTCATCGTGGCGGCCACCCATGGCGAGCTCGCCGGCCCGGCGGCCAAACTGCTGAGCGAGAGCCGCATCTCCGACGTCATCGTGACCAACACACTGCCGATCCGCCCCGAGCAGGAGTTCGAGAAGCTCTCGGTCCTCTCCATCGCCCCGATCATCGCCCGTGCCATCCGAGCGGTCTTCGAGGACGGCTCGGTCACCAGCCTCTTCGACGGCCAGAGCTAGTCCGTACGGCCGCCGGGTCAGCCGACTGGGTCAGCCGACTCGAGCCGATGCGATCCGGGCGAAGCCGGCGACGTCGATCGTCTCGCCCCGCGCGGTCGGGGCGACCCCGGCCGCGAGCAGGATCTCCTCGGCCCGAGCCGGCGAGCCGGCCCACTCCCCCAGCACCGAACGCAGCATCTTGCGGCGCTGCGAGAAGGCCAGATCGATCACCGTGAAGACATCGGCCCGGGTGACGCCATCAGGCAGCGGCGGGGACTCGTGGGCGGTGATCCGCACCAGGCCTGAATCGACGTTCGGGACCGGCCAGAAGACCGCGCGCGGCACGGCACCGGCCCGCTCGGCCCGGCCGTACCAGGCTGTCTTGACGCTCGGGACGCCGTAGACCTTGGACCCCGGGGGCGCGGCGAGGCGATCGGCGACCTCGGCCTGCACCATCACCAGCGCGCTGCGCAGCGTCGGGAAACGCTGCAACAGCGAGAGCAGCACCGGAACCCCGACGTTGTAGGGAAGGTTGGCCACCAGCGCCGTCGGTGGCCGTCCGTCGATCTCGGTGACCTGCAGGGCGTCGGCGGTGATGACACGCAGGCGTGGAGCCCGCTCAGGAGCCCGCTCAGCGACCGTGAGCGGTAGTTGGCGGGCCAGGGTGGGGTCGATCTCGATCGCCACCACACGCTCAGCCTCATCCAGCAGCCCGAGAGTCAGCGATCCGAGCCCGGGACCGACCTCGATCACCACCGCGTCGGGCGGCAGTGCGGCGGTGCGCACGATGCGCCGGATCGTGTTCGGGTCGTGCAGAAAGTTCTGCCCGAGCGACTTGGTCGGGCGCAGCTGCAGGTGGGCGGCGAGGGCGCGGATCTCCGCCGGCCCCAGCAACTGCGATTGACTCACCGGGCGACCGCGGCGAGAGGGTTAGTACCAGCCGCTGGACTGCGAGTGGCCCCAGGCGCCGCACGGAGTGTCATAGCGGCCGGTGATGTAGGAGAGGCCCCACTTGATCTGGGTGGCGGCGTTGGTGCGCCAATCGGAGCCGAAGGCCCCCATCTTGCTACCCGGCAGCGCCTGCGGGATGCCGTAGGCGCCACTGGAGTTGGAGGCGTTCACCCGCCAGCCACTCTCCCGGCTCCACAGCTTCACCAGGCAGGAGAACTGGTCGTCACCCATGCCCCGGGCGGCGAGCATCTGCTGGGCGATGGCCTTGGCCGAACCCGGCGTCACGGTCGCGGCCACAGCGGCCGCGGCGGCCGAGGCCTCGGCGGCGGCGGCAGCAGCGGCGGCCTCAGCGGCCGGGTCCTTGGTGCCGACGACCTGAACCTGGGCCACCGGGGCCGAGGTGACGGTCTTGGATTGGGCGGTCTTACCGACGACCACACCGTCGAGGTAGACGACGGAGTAGGTGACCGTTGCGGTACCCGGCTTACCGGCCTTGGTGATCTTCAGGTTTCCCTGGGTCAGGGTGGCGTCCTTCTTGGAGGTGACGCCGAAGGGGACCGGGACCGTCGACTTGATGACCCCGGTGGTGACGCGCTGGACTAGAACCTGCTCGCCGTCCACCGGTGCACTGGTGAGCGGCACCGAGACCTGATCCTTCGGGCCGACCGAGATGTCGTACTGGCTGAGCAGACCGGCCACCGTCGCCTGGGTCGTCTTCACCTGCATCGGGTCACCGCCGACGACGATGGTGACGTTCTTGGGCGTACGCATGTTGATCGTCGTCGGGTTCAGCGGCAGGCGCTTGTCCCGCGAGACCGAGGAGAAGTTGCTGGAGGAGTAGCCGAGCTCCGCGAGGGCATCGGCGACCGTCGGCGCGGTGACCCAGATGTCCTTGGAGGTGCCGTCGATGGTCAGGTGCAGCAGCCGGCCCCGCTTGAGAATCACCGTCTGGCCGTCGGAGACCGAATCGTTGGCGTCGGGGGCGACCACGTCGTGGCTGGCGATCTTGTAGCCGGCGCTGGCCAGAACTCCGTCGACGTTGTCGGCGACCGTGTGGATCGTCCTGGTCTGACCGTCGACTTTGAGGGTGATCGTCTTGTCGACCGCGGTCCAGGCGACACAGCCGCCGACCAGACCAACCAGCACGGCTCCGTAGATGCCGAGTTTCATACCGCGACGCACTAAGTGACTCCAGATCGTCAGGACTGCCGTACCGGGGCTACCCGGAAGCGCTTATCGAAGCGGCTCGTTGGCTGGGTGCTCTGGCTCGCCACGTGCCTGGTCGCATCGATTGATCACGAAACCATAACGTACGCACAGCAGGCGCGCCAAAGCAGGGGGCCAACGGGGTGTGTCGCGCGGGTCGGCCCGCGTCTGCGGGTTGCCGGTGCGTTCGGGGCGCCCGCGTCGTCTGGGTGCCTGCGTCGTCTGGGTGCCTGCTGCTGAGGAGTGGAACTAGCTGCGGCTCAGAGGAGGCTCAGAGGAGGCTCAGAGGAACTGCCCGCAGTAGGGCCACGGAGCCCGGCCCCGGGCGTTGTAGAGCACCGTCGCCACCGCGATCTGCTGAGCCTTGGTCGCCAGGTCCGGACGCGCGGCGTACGCGCCACCGCCGTAGGCCAGCCAGGTGCCGAGGTTGAACTGCACCCCGCCGTAGTAGCCGTTGCCGGTGTTGATCGACCAGTTGCCGCTGGACTCGCACATCGCGAGCGCGTCCCAGTTGAGCGCTCCTGGCGGCTTCGGCGTCGGGGTGGCCGGCTTGGGGGTGGCCGGCTTGGGGGTGGCCGGCTTCGGTGTCGGGGTCGCCGGCTTCGGGGTTGGTGGTTTGGGGGTGGCCGGCTTCGGGGTTGGTGGTTTGGGTGTGGCCGGCTTCGGGGTGGGCCGCGGGCCGGCGCTGGGACGCGGCGAGGCGGCCGGTGGCGCGACAGAAGGATGGGGTGCGGCCGGTGGATGGGGTGCGACCGGTGGATGATCCGCGGCCTGCACCACCGACTTACCCGATGTCGACGTATCTGATGTTGAGGCACCGGTTGAGGCCACCGGCGACGGGCCCGACTCTGCGACCGCAGTCACGGCCGGCGGCGCCGGCGTCACGACAACGCCCGTCCCGACGGCGGTGACCTGAGCTACGGGCGGCGTCAGGACCGTGCTCGAGATCATCGTCTTGACCGTCTGCACGCCGTCGGAGAGCGAGACGCCGTACACGACTCTGGCCCGCCCCGGACGTCCCGGGGTGAGGACTCGCTGCTCTCCGGTTGGCAGCGCGGCGTCGGGCACCGTGCTGGCGCTGAACGGGATCGCCACCACTTCGGTGACGGTTCCGTTCTTCACCCGCTGGATGACGATCTCCTCCCACATCCGCAGCGGATCGTCGGACCCGGCGGAGAGGTAATCGCTGCTCTGCACGACGATGTTCAGGCTCTTCAGCAGTTCGCCGACGGTGGCCGCGGTGCTCGCCAGGTGCTGGGTCTTCCCGTCGTGCACGATCGTCACCGGCTTCGGCACCCGGATGACCAGGTCCGTCGGATCAGTCGCGAGCTTCGCCTCGGCATCGGGTGCGAAGTAGTCGTCGGTGCCGTAGCCGAGTTGACGCGCGGCGTCGGCTACCGTCAGCGCCGTCACCCAGACGTCGCTGCGGGCGCCGTCGACGTTCAGATGCAGAAGCCGCCCTCGGATGAGGGTGACGGTGTCGGCGGCTCCGACGACCTGGTCGGCGGGTGGTGTGACCGAGTCATGCGGTCCGAGTTCGATGTGGGAGTCGGCCAGTACGTCGCGGACCCGCTCGCCATCGGTGTGCACCCGGCGCAGGGCTCCGTCGACGCTGATCGTGACCGTTCTGTCGGCCGAGGCGACCACCGCGACGCGGCCCAGCACCCCGGCGGCCAGCAGCAGCGCCAGCCCGAAGGTGATGCCGAAGGTGACCCCACGGCGCAGTGGCGACCAGACCGGCCGCGACCGGCTCGGTCGTCGCCACTGCCGGGCAGCTAGAGCCCGCTGCCCTCGCAGAGTCCGGTAGTTGCGCAGTCGGCGCAGCCGGGCACGCAGAATCCACATTCGGTGGACGCGAATCCGGGGGGCCATCGCACGTCGCAAAACGAAACTCCAGTGCTGTCCTGCATCCGGGTGCGTTGGGGGGACGCAGTATCGGGCAAGGTCACAGAACCGTATCGGCGATTTTCGGCCCGACACAAATCAAGCCGTGGAACTACATTGCTGTAGTTCCACGGCTTGATCTCAGGCCCGGGTGGGGGATGTACGGGGAAGCCCGAACCTGTCGCTCTGGCCCGTCACCGCGCAGCGGCGGCGGGCAGAGCAGGGCGAGCGACTAGAGGCGCTGCCCGCAGACCGGCCACGGCGAACTGCCGCGGGCGTTGTAGAGCTTGGTGGCGATGGCGATCTGAGCCGACTTGCTGGCCAGGTCCGCCCGCGAGGCGTACGCGCCGCCGCCGTTGGCCAGCCAGGTGCTGGAGTTGAACTGCAGACCGCCGTAGTAACCGTTGCCGGTGTTGATCGCCCAGTTCCCACCGGACTCGCAGGCGGCGACGGCGTCCCAGTTGAGCCCGCTGGTGTCCTTCGGTGCGGCCTTGCCGGTGACGCTCGCCTTGGCCGTCGGCGCTGCCGCCTTCGGCTTGCTGCCGATGTGCTGCACCTGGGTCACGGGAGCCGCGATCACGATGCTGCGAACCTGGGTCTTCTTCTTGGCGACGCCGTCGATGAGGGCGATCCGGTACGTGACGTGCGCGGTGCCGTTGTGGCCGGTCGTGACGACCTTCTTCTGGCCGACGGTCAGCTGCGAGTCACGCAGCGAGGTGACCTTGAACGGCACCGGGTGAGCCTCGATGACCGTCTTGGTGGCGACCCGCTTGATGACGACGTTCTCGCCGGCGACCAGTGCGCTGGTGACCGGGACGGAGACGATGTCCGCCGGTCCGACCGCAATGTCCTGAGCGGCGAGCACGGCGGAGACGGTGGCGTCGGTGGTGGTGACGCGCTGCGCGGTTCCGTCGTGGGTGATCGTCAGTGCCTTCGGCGAGGTCACGTCGAGGGTGCTCTCGGTCAGCGGCAGGCGCTTGTCCCGGGAGACGGAGACGGCGGTGGTGCTGGAGTAACCGAGTTCGCTCAGCGCGGCGGCGACGGTCGGGGCGGTGACCCAGACGTCGCGCGGCTTACCGTCGACGACCAGGTGCAGTAGACGTCCACGCTTCAGTACGACGGTCGCGCCGTTCTTGATGGCGGTGTCGGCGGCGGGGGCCACCACGTCGTGCGCTCCGACGGTGTACTTCGCGGAGCTAAGCGCACCGGCGACGTTGTCGGCGGTGGTCTTGATCTGCTTTGACTCGCCATCGACCTTGATGGTGACCGTCTTGTCAGACGTCCCGGTGAAGGCAAGCGTGCCGCCGATGATGCCGGCGACCAGGGTTCCGTATAGGCCAATCTTGATGCTGCGATGCAAGAAAAAACTCTCCTAGATTTCGCCCGCGTCTCGCGCACCATAGGGTCCTGGCGCGGTCGAGCAAGGTCACGAAACCATAACTTCGCTTATTCGATAAGGGCAAACTCTCAGGTCTGTAAGGTGTTAAATTTCTGTTAAGTTCGCCCCGAATACGCGCTGGCCGGTGCGCACTATCGCCTGCGCCAACTCCTCGACACTGACGCCGACCGTCCCGGCCAGGCTCGTCAGCGTGTAGGGCACCAAATACGGGGCGTTGGGACGACCGCGAAATGGTTGAGGACTCAAGAATGGCGCGTCCGTTTCGACCAGTATGTGGTCAAGTGAAGTGACGGCGGCGGCGGCTCGCAGTGCCGGGGCGTTTGTGAAGGTGACCACTCCCGGAAAAGACAGAACAAATCCACGCTCAACACAGGTCCGAGCCATAACTTCGTCACCACTGAACGCGTGGAAGACGACTTGATTCGGCGCTCCCTCTGCTTCCAGGATCGCCAGCACGTCCTCGTGGGCCTCCCGATCGTGGATCATCAACGGCTTCCCGGTCCGCTTCGCGAGGTCGATGTGGCGGCGGAAATGCTCCTGCTGCTCGGCCGGCGTGGTCCGGTCCCAGTAATAGTCCAGCCCGGTCTCCCCGATCGCCACGACGTTCTCGTCAGCGGCGAGTTCCTCCAACTCGGCATAGTCACGTTCAGACATCCCGGAAATCTCCGTGGGATGCACGGCGATCGCCGCGAACACGTCCGGATGCTCACGGGCGGCCTGCACGCACCAGCGGCTCGACGCGATCGTGTCGCCGACCGTAATCACCTTGGTAACGTTGACCGTTCTCGCCTTCTGCATAGCTTCGGCGACGAACTGCGCCGTCGGTTCCAGGCCGGCCCGCTGCGCCATCGCATCGAGGTGGCAGTGCGAATCGAAGACGGGCGAGGGAAGCGGCGGTGGCAGCGGTGGAGCGGCGTTCTTGCCGTCTTTTGCGGCCGTTCGGCTCACTTGGCCTCTGCTTCCAGCCGGTCTAGCTCCTCCTGTACCACCGAGCTGTCGAGTTTGGTGAAGATCGGTGTCGGAGCAGCGATCGGGCGACCCACTTCGATCTTGGCCGACTGCCATTTCGCGAGGGCGTCGTAGTCACCACTCAGCGTGGCATACGAGGGCGAGCCCACCGCCGTCTCCTCCTCAACCTCAACAAGTTCCGGCATTCCGGCCCACTTTCCGGTGCCCCCCATCGCTTCATGCACCTTCGTCGAAGAGGAGGGCAGGAACGGCGTCAGCAGCGTCTTGGCGTCGTCGACCACCTGCAGCGCGACATGCAGCACGCTCTCCATCCGGGCCGGGTCGGCGTTCTTCAGCTTCCACGGCTCGTTGTCGGAGAGGTACTTGTTCGCCTCGCCGACAACCCGCATCGCCTCACCGATGGCCTGCTTCTGACGTGAGCGGGCCAGCAGTTCACCGACGGATTCGAAGGCGTTGCGGGAGCTGGCGAGCAGCGCGTGGTCATTGTCGTTCAGGTTGCCCGGATCAGGAATGTGACCGATGTTCTTCGCGGTCATCGACAGCGTCCGATTCACCAGGTTGCCCCAGCTGGCCAGCAGTTCGTCGTTGTTCCGGCGGACGAACTCGGCCCAGGTGAAGTCGGTGTCCTGGTTCTCGGGGCCGGCCACCGCAAGGTAGTAGCGCAGTGCGTCAGGGTCATAGCGCTGCAGCATGTCCCCGACGTAGATCACGACGTTCTGGCTGGAGGAGAACTTACGACCCTCCATCGTCAGGAATTCACTGGAGACCACCTCGTACGGACGGTCCAATGCCCCTAGTTCTCCAGCGGTTCCGCCCTTGGCACCGACTCCGGAGTAGCCGAAGAGCATGGCCGGCCAGATCTCGGAGTGGAAAACGATGTTGTCTTTGCCCATGAAGTAATAGGCCTTTGCGCTCTGGTCCTGCCAGAAGGGACGCCAGGCGTCCGGGTCGCCGCTGCGCTGCGCCCACTCGATCGAGGCCGAGAGGTAGCCGATCACCGCGTCGAACCAGACGTAGAGCTTCTTGTCCGGCCGATCCGACCAACCCGGCAGCGGCACCGGCACGCCCCAATCCAGATCACGGGTGATCGCCCGCGGCTTGAGGTCGTCCAGGAGATTCATCGAGAACTTGAGGACGTTCGGGCGCCAGTGCTTCTGCTTGCCCAGCCAGTCACTGAGGGTGGCGGTGAAGGCGGGGAGGTCGAGGAAGTACTGCTCGGTCTCGATGAACTTCGGGGTCTCCCCATTGATCTTGGAACGGGGATTGATGAGCTCGATCGGGTCGAGCTGGTTGCCGCAGTTGTCACACTGGTCGCCCCGCGCCGGGTCGTAGCCGCAGATCGGGCAGGTGCCCTCGATGTAGCGGTCGGGGAGGGTGCGCCCGGTCGACGGGCTGATCGCGCCCATCTGCACCTGCGGGAAGACGTACCCGTTCTTGAGCAGGCCCAGGAAGAGTTCCTGCACCACCGCGTAGTGGTTCTTGGTGGTGGTGCGGGTGAAGAGGTCATAGGAGAGGCCGAGCTTCTGCAGGTCACCGGCGATGACCCGGTTGTACCGGTCAGCCAACTCACGGGCGGTGACGCCCTCCCGGTCGGCCTGGACCTGGATCGGCGTGCCGTGCTCGTCGGTGCCGGAGACCATCAGCACCTTGTTCCCGGCCATCCGCTGGTAGCGGCTGAAGACGTCGGAGGGGACGCCGAAGCCGGCGACGTGTCCGATATGGCGGGGGCCGTTCGCGTACGGCCAGGCGACTGCGGTCAATACGTGGTTACTCACATTGACAGCCTAGTGAAGCGCAGCCAGC
The DNA here is from genome assembly GCF_900230215.1 of Jatrophihabitans sp. GAS493. NCBI lineage: Bacteria > Bacillati > Actinomycetota > Actinomycetes > Jatrophihabitantales > Jatrophihabitantaceae > Jatrophihabitans > Jatrophihabitans sp. GAS493. The sequence continues at coordinate 82,306 of NZ_LT907982.1, forward strand.
CAAAATGCGGGCGCCAGCTGAAATGGCGCTGATAGCCGGCCGCCTGCTGTTGCCTACCGATGCCGCCGCATGGCACTATTGAGCCGTGCTTCAGAACTCACGGATGTTTTTTTACGGGTACCGCATCGCGGTCCCCGTCGTTTCCGGCTGAACACTCACCGACAACGCCCCGGGCCACTCGCCCCGGGGCTTTTTTCATGTCTGGGGTCGAACCGGCTCGGAGCACCCGCGCATGGGTCCCCATGCATAACTTGGAAGGCAACACCAATGAGCAGCACGACCACCCCGGCCGTCGAAGTGACCACCATTCCCGCCGTCGATGACATCGACGAGCTGCGCGAGGGCATCGACCGCCTCGACGCGGAGATCGCCCGCCTCGTCAACGAGCGCTCCGGCCTCTCCCGCCGTATTCAGGCCGCTCGTATGAGCGCCGGCGGCACCCGGGTCGAACTCGGACGCGAGCGCGTGGTCATCGACGGGTACCGCAACGTCCTCGGCAGTGACGGCGGCGTCCTCGCGGAGGCCGTCCTGCGCGTCTGCCGCGGTGCCCGCTAACCGCTGGCTTCACAGCATTCGACGGTCGACGGCCCATCTCGTCAGCTGGTGACGGTTGGACAGCTGCAACTTCCGCAGCACGCTGGAGGCATGGGTCTCGACCGTCTTCACCGAGATGAAGAGCTCGGCGGCCACCTCCTTGTAGGCGTAGCCGCGGGCCAGCAGCCGAAGTACCTCCAGCTCCCGTGGGGTCAGCTGGTCGATGTCGCTGTCCACCGACGGCACCGACGGGGCGTCGCGGAAGGCGTCGAGTACGAATCCGGCCAGGCGGGGGCTGAAGACGACGTCGGCGTCGGCCACCCGGCGGACCGCATCGGCCAGCTCCCGGGCATCGATCGTCTTGGTGACGTAGCCCCGGGCACCGGCCCGGATGATCGCGATCACATCCTCGGCCGCATCGGAGACCGATAGGGCCAGGAACCGGGTATTCGGCCCCTGGCTCGCGACGCCGGCGATGACGGCCAGTCCCCCGCCGTCGGGCATGTGCACGTCGAGCAGCACCACGTCCGGCTGGGCGGCGACGATCCCGGTGACCGCTTCGGCCACGGTTCCGGCCTCCCCGACCACCTCGACGCCGGAGTCGACCAGCGAACCCAGCTCGGCCCGGACCCCGGCCCGGAACATCGCGTGATCATCCACCAGGAACACGGTCGGGCTCATCGGGAGATCACCGCCCCCACTCTGTCCCCCGAACGACCGGTCCGGTGATGATTTTCGGGTGCTCGACGGACAAAGCGGGTGGCGGTGGGGACGGGCGTGCTCATCGGGAGACCGGCATCCTGATCGCGACCTCGGTGCCATCGCCAGCGGCACTGCGGATCGTCGCGGTTCCGCCGTGACGCTCGACCCGCGCGATGATCGATCCGCGCACCCCCTGGCGGTCGTCGGCCACCTCGTCGAGGGCGAATCCGACTCCGCGATCCCTGACGTAGACGACCACACTGCTCTCCTCAACCTCGGCGTAGAGCGAAACTTCGGTCACCTTCGCATGCTTGGCCGCGTTCTGCAGCGCCTCGCGGGCCGATGCGACCAGGGCCCGCAGACTATCGTCCAGAGCGGTGTCGCCGACCACCACCGCGTCCACCGTGATCGCATAGGCATCCTCGATCTCGGCCGCGGCGTCGGTGAGAGCCTTGGCCAGCTGCCCGTACCGCTCGTCCGGGCCGTAGAGCAGGTTGCGCAACTCACGCTCCTGCCCACGGGCCAGCCGGGTGACCTCCCGCGGGGAATTGGCGTTGCGCTGGATGAGCGCGAGCGTCTGCAACACCGAATCGTGCAGCCTGGCGGCGATCTCGGCCCGCTCCTGGGAGCGGATCCGCTCAGTGCGTTCTGCTCCCAGCTCAGTGACCATGCCGACCCACCACGGACCGGTGATGAGCCCGATCCCGACCACGGTGACCAGCACCGCCACCAGCCCGTCGCGCATGGCTGAGAAGTCGGCGCGAGCGATCACCACCACGCAGCCGACGATCACCAGCAGCACGCCGGCGAGCAGGCGCAGCCGCCCGGTCTGGTTGGCAGCGGTGAGGGAGCGGCGCGACAGGCTCCACCACTGGGCCCGCTGCGTCTCACTGGCCTGCCGCCAGATCAGCGCCCCTCCGACCAGAGCCAGCACCGACGGCACGAAGAGGCGTCCGAGCGGCATCGTCCAGACCGTCAAGCCGATCCCGATCGCGCAGGCCACCCCGGCCGCCAGGTAGACCCACCAGCGGGTGCGCTGCTTGGTGCCCGGCGGGGTGGGGAGAACGATCCAGAAGACGGCGTAGAGGACCGGGCCGAGACCGCCACTGGCGGTGAGGACGACGAAGACGGCTCGAATGGCGACGGCCGACAGCCCCAGATGGTCGGCGATCCCACCGGCCACCCCACTGAGGTAGCGATGGTCGGCCCGGCGATACAGCTTGCGCTGCGGTTCGGCCCGCACCGGCCCCGCGGTCTCCGGCAGCGTTGTCGTCACCATGTCATGATCGCCCCCATGAGCCGCGCCGCGCATCAGGGATGCGCCCCGAATCACGCGCGCCGAAATCTCAGGGGTAGGTCAGGGCGTCGCCGGATGTGCCCGACCCGGCTGTGGGTCGATGCTCGTTGCTATGACAGCCATGACTAGCGAAACCGCATCACCGCCACCACCCCCGCCGTCCCGGCTGCTGCGCCGCAGCGCCGGCAACCGCGTCGTCGCCGGCGTCAGCGGTGGCCTGGGCGAGTACTTCGGCATCGACCCGGTGCTCTTCCGCATCCTCTTCGCGACCACCGCGTTCTTCGGCGGCGGCGGCATCATCGCCTATCTGGTGGCCTGGCTGGCCATCCCCGAGGCGGGCTCGACCAAGACCGGAATGGACCGCATCGTCACGGAACTGCGCAACCGGCGGATTCCGGTCTGGGTAGTCGTCACCGCGATCGTGATCGCGGCCTGGATCGGGCTCTTCAGCTGGTGGGCACCCTGGGGGTTCGGACCGCTGCTCGTCGCCGGCTTCATTCTCTTCGTCGCCTTCCGCCGCAAGGGCGTCGCCAACCGAACACCAATCGCAGCGACAGACGGGACGGCTGCACTCGGGACGGCTCCGGATGGGACGGCTCCGGTGAACCTGACCAAGCCGCTGACCCCGCTGACCCCGTCGGATCAGGGCCAGAGCGACCCGACCGCCGATCTGACCACCGAGACCCGGGCCTGGTTCGCCGAGTCGCGGGCCGCCTCGCGCCGCCGCCGGCACCGCGCTGCCCCAGTGCGCTGGGCGACTCTGGGACTGCTCGTCGTGGCGATGGTCGTGCTGTACATAAGCGACCGGGTCAACGGCATCATCCTCCCGGCCTACTTCTGGGTGGCCGGCGCGATCTTGCTGGGCGGACTCATCGTCGGCGCGATCCTGCGCCGAACGCCCTGGTCGTTGCTCATCCTGGTGCCGCTCGCGCTGCTTGGGCTCATCGCCTTCGGCGGCACTCGGGCCAGCCTGCACGACGGGATCGGGGTGTACGCCTGGGCCCCCACCAGCTACTCCGAACTGGAGGGCGACTACCGGCTGGCCTTCGGCAAGACCACGCTGGATCTCACCGAACTTCCTCCCTCGACGGTCGACCGGCACGTCGAGATCACCATGGCCGCCGGTCAGTCCGAGATCATCGTCGGCAGCACGGCCAACATCCGGGTCAACGCCGACGTCCACTTCGGCAACATAATCCTCACCGGGCCCGGCGCCGACAGCCCGCGGGCCGGCTTCGGCTTCGAGACGACGTCCAAGGGCGGCGCAGCGATAGCGACGGTGGAGCACAGCGGGGTGAACGTGCATCGCACGATCCAACCGCCGGCGGCCGCCACGGGTGGCGTCATCACCGTTGACGTCCAGCTCGAAGAGGGGAACATCACCGTCCGGACGTGAGCTGGGCGCTGACCCCGACATCGCGTTCATTCACCAGGGCGAGCGCGGCCAGCAGCGGCTGTACCGCTGGCCGCGCTCGCTCGACCACGCCGGCGAAGTCGCGCCGGAACCCGACCATCAACTCGGCCACCTCGGCCTGCAGGGCGGCTTCGTCAATCGTGGTGGCGACGCCGTCTCGCAGCACCACCCGGCCGTCGACGACGACGGTCTGAACAGCCCGCCCGGACTCACCGAAGACCACCTGCCTGGTGGCACTGTTGAGTGGGACGTAGGCCAGATCGTCCAGCTTTATCAGGGTGATGTCCGCCCGCTGGCCGACCTGCAGCGCCCCGAGGTCGGGTCGCCCGATCGCCCCGGCCCCTTCTGAGGTGGCGGCCCGCATCGCCGCCGCCGCGTCGATCCCGTCCGGCAGCGGCTCGCGCAGGCCGGTCAGCAGGCACATCGCCTTCATGGCCTGGAACATGTTGTGCGTGTCGCCGCAGCTGCAATTGTCGCAGCCCAACGCGATCGGAACCCCAGCCCGCTGCGCAGCCGCGATCGGCGCGATCCCACTGCGCAGCTTCATGTTGCTCACCGGGTTGTGCACGATCGCGCTTCCGGCGCCGGCCACCAGCTCCAGCTCCGCCGGCGTGATCCACACCGCGTGCACCAGGTTCGTCCGGTCACTGAGCAGACCGCGATCAGCGAGGTGGCGGATCATGGAGCCGCCGCTGGCCCGGTAGAGATCCCGCGCCCGGGCCGTCTGCACCCGCGTCTCGTAAACGTGCGTAAAGACCGGCAGATTGTCGTCCTGGCTGAGTGCGGCGATACCGTCAAGCAGTTCATCCGAGCAGCGCTGCGGCCCGGATGGGCTGAGCGCCCAGCTCCGCAGGCCGGTCGCCGGACGCCGTTTCAGCTGAGCCTGGACGAAGGCCAGCTGCTCCGCCGCCGGGGTGGCGCGCCCCTGCACCCAGGCCAGCGTCTCGGTCGGGAGGTCGGTTAGGTATGCGGCGATGTCCAATGCCGCCACATCGCGGACGGCGACTGAGAAGACAACGCGAATCCCTAGCTCGGCGTAGGCGTCCAGGATGATGTCGAGCGTCTGTTCATCGAAGGGGACGAGACTGCACATGTCCTGGATGGTGGTGATTCCGCTGCGCAGACACTCCAGCCCGCTGAGCAGCGTGCGGGCGCGCAGCTCAGCCGCGGGGCGCCGGCCGAAGTAGGCCGGCTGCGAGTGAAGAGCCCACACATCAAAGGGCATTCGCTCCAGCAGACCCTTGGCCAGCACGTCGTAGGAGTGGTGATGGGCGTTGACGAAGCCAGGCAACGCGAGCATCCCGGTCGCGTCGACGATCTCGGCCTGCGGCGGCGGCTCGGCGACGATCACCCCGTCGGTGATGTGCAGGTCGCGAACCGCAGGCAGGTCGAGGTCGCCGTCGCTGTCCCAGACCCGCGCCCCGACGATGCTGAGACTCACGGGCGCGCCCGCACCGCGCGGGGGGATCACGCGGCCAGCATCCGGATCCCGATACCCACCCCGAGCACGACGACGGCCGCCCGCAGCGCCATCGGATTGAGACGCTGCGCGGCCCGGGCGCCGAGGATGCCCCCCAGGAAGCTGGCCGGGGCGACCAACGCCACCGCCGCCCAATCGACGTGGCCGAAGATGACGAATCCGATCATCGCCACCGTGTTCACGACGAGCGCCAGCAAGGTCTTGACCCCGTTGAGATGCTGGATATCGGCGTCCAGGCAGAGGGCCAGGACGGCGACCAGGATGATCCCGAGCCCCCCGCCGAAGTAGGCGCCGTAGATCGAGGCAGCGAAGACACAGGCCAGCAGCGGCCCGCGCCGGTAGTGCCGCTCTCCGGACGCCCGCCGGGCCAGCGCCCGCGAGATGGCCGGCTGGGCCGCCAGCAGCGCCGTCGCCCCGAGGACCAGGTAGGGGACGAGCACGTGGAAGACCGAAGCCGGCGCGGTGAGCAGCACGATGGTGCCGACGACGGCACCGGACGCGGCCACCAGCGACAGCAACCGCTGCCGCTCCCAGTCCTGGCGCAGCTCGTGGCGGTAGGAGACGGCCCCGCTGAGGTAGCCCGGCCAGAGCGCCACGGTATTGGTGACGTTGGCGGTGACCGGACTCAGGCCGGCCACCAGCAGCGCCGGAAAGCTGATGAGGGTGCCACCGCCGGCCACTGCGTTCACCGCTCCGCCGGCCAGGCCGGCGACCAGCAGCAGGAGGATGTGTGCGGGGGTCACGGGTGCAGCAGCGCGACGGGGCGCACCGGGCTCGCGGTACCGCCCTTCATCGGAAGTGGGAGCACCACGAAGGTGAACTCCCGACCGACCAGCCGAGCCAGGTTGTTGAGCTGTTGGACCATCGGCACTCCCCCGCAGAGGAATGCGGTGTGGGTCGGTTCCCACCACTCCTGCGGGTTGTCGATGGCGATGAGGTCGGTGCAGAAGAGACCGATCCCCTTGTCGACCAGCCACTGCGCGCCATCGCTGGTGACGTGCGGACGCTCGGTGAAGAAGTTCTCGCTGCCCCAGTTGACGTCCTGCCCGGTGCGCACGAAGACTGCGGTGCCGGCGACGATCGGGTGCCCGCTGGCCTCCTCGGCGGCGGCCAGATCCTGCGGTCCGATCGGCTCGTGCGGCCGCTTATGGGTGAGATCGAGTAGATGCCCCGGAAGCACGAGTCGCTCCAGCGGGACCTGGTCGACGCTCAGTCCGTGTTCGTCGAAGTGCGACGGGGCGTCGAAGTGGGTGCCGGTGTGCTCGCTGAGCAGCATCATCTTGTTCTGCAGGCCCTGCCGACCGCCGCTGAGCCGGCGCGTCTTCTCGAAGCTGTCCACCGTCCAGAAGGCGGTCACCTCGGCGGCGTGGCACGGCATACCGGTGTAGAGCGGATGACCGAGGTCGACGATCTCGTCGAAGAACATGTCTCTCCTGATATTCGTTGGGGTTGGTTAGAGAACAGCGCCGGTGAGCGACTGCAGGAATTTTTGGGTGCGCGGTTCCTGTGGATTTCCGAGCACCTCGCCAGGGGGGCCCTCTTCGACGACCTGGCCGTCGGCGATGAAGACGACCCGATCGGCCACATCGCGGGCGAAGCGGATCTCGTGCGTCACCACGAGCATGGTCATACCCTCGTCGGCCAGCCGCCGCATGACGCCGAGCACCTCACCGACCAGTTCCGGATCGAGCGCACTCGTCGGCTCGTCGAAGAGCATCAGGCGCGGGCTGGTGGCCAGAGCTCGGGCAATCGCAACCCGCTGCTGCTGGCCGCCGGAGAGCTGATGCGGTGCCTTCTGTACGTGCTCGCTCAGCCCCACCGCGTCGAGCAGGCGCAGTGCCGTCTCAGTCGCCCGCTGCGGGGCGGAGCCATAGACCCGGATCGGCGCCATGCGCACGTTGTCGAGGACGCTGAGGTGCGGGAAGAGGTTGAAGTGCTGGAAAACCATACCGATCCGGGCTTGCGCACGGTCTCGGGCCAGTCGGGCCGGCGACGCCTCGGGGCTACCGTCGTCGCGGTAGCCGACACTTCGCCCGCCGACCAGGATGGAGCCACCGTCCAGGGTGTCGAGATGGTTGATCATCCGCAGCAGCGTGCTCTTGCCGCTGCCACTCGCCCCGATGATCGCGATGACCTCGCCGCGCGCGACCTTGAGGTCGACGCCGTCGAGAATCTGCCGATCTCCATAGGACTTCTTGGCCCCTTCGATCACCACCAGCGGTTGATGGCTGTTCACGGACGGGACGGTGGCCGCCTCGGTCAGACGCGCCCCGGGGTTCGCCGGGGGCGTCGGCGGAAGCTTCGTGGCTCGGACGCGATCCAGGCTGGCCCGCCGTTCCAGCCAGAGCTGGACCAGGGCGACCGCAGAGGTAAGGACGAGGTAGATGACGCCGGAGGCGATGAATACCGGGAAGAACTCGAAGGATTGTGAGGAGAGGTACTGGGTGCGCTGGGTGATCTCGCTGACTGAGATGACCGAGGCGAGGGAGGTGCTCTTGATGAGATTGATCAACTCGTTGCCGAGACTGGGCAGGATCGCCCGTATCGCCAACGGGAAGACGATCCGGCGCCGCGTGACCCAGGGTGACATTCCCAGGGCGTCGGCGGCGAGGATCTGGTTGCGATCCACCGCCAGAATGCCGCCACGGATGATCTCGGCGAAGAAGGCGGCTTCGTTGACGGTGAAGGCGATGATCGCGGTGGGTACCGGCGGGAAGATGATCCCGATCTGGGGAAGCGCGTCGTAGAAGAAGACGAGCTGAAGCAGCATCGGGGTGCCGCGGATGATCCACACATAGGTCGCCGCGAGCCAGCGCAGCGGTCTGACCCGGCTCACCCGCATCTCGGCCAGGATCGCCCCGAGTACGAGCGACCCGATCAGCGCGGCTCCGGCCACCTGCAGGGTGACGATGGCGCCTTGCCACAGGTAGTCGAGCGTGAGGTAGTGCCAGAACTGTTGCACGGGTTCTCCAGCAAGAGTGAGCGAATGGGAGTCAGGCGCTTAACCGGTCGGCCCGGCGATTGCGGAGCCGGGCCGACCGGAGCGTGCTACTGAGAGCTAGGAAGAGCTACGGAGAGCTAGGGAGAGCTAGGGAGAGCTAGGGAGAGCTACAGCGATCTACTGGGGCAGCAGCGACGCGTCGGCCTGATCGGTCGGGTCCTGCTTCCAGGTGGTGAAGAGGGCCTTCTCGGTTCCGTCCGTCTGTACGACCTTCAGCGCCGCCAGGTTCGCGTCCCGAAGCTCGGTGTCGGACTTGTTGAAGGCCATCCCGATCAGTGAGCGGAACTCAGCGATCGGCGCCGTCCCGGATAGCTTCGTCGGGTACTTGGCCACCGTCTGAGCAACCACGCTCGTCGGGTTGATGAAGGAGTCGCTGCGCCCGTTCAGCACGCCCTGCAGGCAGCCGTTGAAGTCGGCGTAGGTGTTGATGTCAATGGCCGGCTTCCCGGCGGCCTTGCAGGCGTCGCTCTGAGTCTGGGCCGCTCCGGCCTGCACCGTGCCGGGGAAGACCGCGAGACTCTTGCCGCAGAGGTCGCTCACCTCGGTGATGTTCTTCGGGTTGCCCTTGGCCACGATCAGGGCCTCTTCGTCCTTCTGGTAGATGACGAAGTTGACCTGCTTCGCCCTGGCATCGGATGCGATGAGGTTGCTGATCACCATGTCGATGCGACCAGCCTGCAGCGACGGGACCAGAGTCTGGAAGTCAGCCTTGGCGAAGGTCGTCTTGTAGCCGGCGCACGCGCTCACGGCTGAGAGCAGGTCGACGTCGAACCCGACGATCTTCTCCGGGTTGTTCGGGTCGATCGTCTCGTAGCCCGGGATGGTCGGGGCGATGCCGACCTTGACCGTCTTCTTGGCCAGATCCGGGTACTGCTTCTGCACGGCGGCACACGCCGCGCTGACCGTGCTGGCTGCCGAGGTTCCAGCGGCGGCGGCTCCAGTGCTGGCACTCGAGCTACAGCCGCTGACGACCACTGCGAGCGTCAGGCTCAGCGCGACGGCGGCGATGGACTTGCGTCCACGGATGCCGCGACTGGCGGCGGGTTTGTACGTCTGGTTGAACGTCCGGTTGAACACCATCTGGGATCACACTTCACTTCCGTCCGGCCGGAGCCGGTCAGTCGCGTCCGGCTCCCGACTGAGCCGAACTGCTCCTGAATGTATACAACCGCCATGTTACAGCTAACGACCTGGTTGTATACATTGGATTGCGAAATGCTCACTGCGACCTTCAGTGCGACCCTCACAGCGACCCTCGCGGCGGCCCGCTCGGCCCTCAGTTCGGCCCAGACCGGTGCTCACTCAGCCCGGCGCGCCGCCGATCGCAACCGGTAGGCCGCCTCGGCACCGCGAACGTGGGCCAGCATCAGGGCGGCCGCGCTGTCGGCGTCGGCGCGGGCCAGCGCGTCGACGATCATCTGGTGCTCGACCCAGGAATCACAGGCCCGCAGTGAGAGCTGAACGGAGTAGACCCAGGCGATCTTGTGGCTGAGCTGATCGAGCAGGTGGGTCAGCACCGCGCTTCCAGAGGCCTCCGCGATGAGTCCATGAAGCTGGGTGTTGAGTGCCGGCAACTCGGTGAGGCGACCGGCATTGGCCGCCTCCGTCCCAGCATTTACGGTCTCCTGCATGACGGCGAGCAGGTCCGGCGTGCAGCGGGTGGCCGCCTTCCCAGCCGCGAACGGCTCGAGTACTCCCCGGATCTCCAGCAGGTCGGCCGCCTCCTCGTCCGACACCTCGACGACGAACGTGCCGTAGTAGGGCTGCACGCGAATGAAGCCGTCTGCCTCGAGGATCCGCAGCGCCTCACGCACCGGTATGCGGGAGGTTCCGAACTCGGCTGCGAGCGCCTCTTCAGTGAGTCGCTGACCGGGCGCGAGGACGCCGGTGATGACCTGATGCCGGATCGCGGCACAGAGTTGCTGGGGCGACACGCGCTTCGCGGCAACTGACGACATAGGCCAAACTCCCTCGTTGAGAATTCGAATCGCATTTCACAGAATCGAAATGATCGTATGCAATCATCTCGCTCATGACTGTACTGCAGAGCGGCTACGGCCCGATGAATGCGGACCTGATGCTGGACTCACGCTTAGACAACATCTCATGGGGGCTGCTCCCCAACTCCGGCAGCCGGGGGGTGCTGTCGATGCGGTCGGGGCAGAGCGTATGCATCGACACCGTCTCGCACGAGGGGCTGCTCGCCGATCAGGGTCGTGACCCACGCGCCTTCTTCGGCGCCGCCGGCATCGCCAGCCACCTGCTGCTTGACGACGTGCTGGCGATCGCGGCCAGCGACCTGCCCCACGATCCGGGCAGCGTCGGCCCGCACGTGGTTACCGGTCCCATCGAGGTCGTCGGCGCTCAGCCCGGGGACGTCCTCGAGGTAGAGGTGCTGGAGCTACTGCAGCGCGCTCCGTATGGAGTGATCAGCAATCGCCACGGGCGGGGGGCACTGCCCGGTGAGTTGCCGGCGCCGCCGTTGGGCTGGGTCGACGGCGATCCGATCGACCCGGTCTGCCTGGTCGCCCGGGCCGAGGGCGACACCGGTCTGCTGCCGGTCGGCGACGGCCGCACGATCCGTTTCCCGCTCAAACCGTTCCTCGGCATCATGGGGGTCGCGCCCGGCGTCTCGTCGCCGGTGAATTCGGTGCCACCGGGGCGGCACGGCGGAAACATCGACGTGAACCTGCTCGGTGTCGGCGCGCGACTCTTCCTGCCGGTGCAGGTGCCCGGTGCAATGTTCTACGTCAGCGATCCGCACTTCGCCCAGGGCGACGGGGAGGTCGCCCTAACCGCGTTCGAGGCACCGCTGCGGGCGACACTGCGTCTCACCGTGCACAGCGACGCCCGGGCCAAGCGGCTGGCCTCCTCCTTGACTGCCCCCTGGGCGGAGACCGCGGACCTGCACATCGTGCTCGGCCTCGATCAGGATCTGAACGCGGCGATGCGCGACGCCACCCGTAACTCACTGCGGTTCCTGGCCGAGACCTGCTCGCTGCCGGCCTCGGTCGCGTTGGCCTATCTCAGCGCAGCGGCCGACTTCGAGGTGAGCCAGGTCGTCGACCAGGTGAAGGGCATCCACTGCTGTATTCGCAAATCCGATCTGAAGTCGCTGGGGTAGCAATGATTCTGAGCCGTTGGCAGGGCCGGCTGATGGTGGTCCTACAGCCTGATCACGGCGTTCAGACCGGCCTCATCGCCGCCGCCTGGGGAAGCGACGACGTGCCCCGAGTCGAGGACTTCGTGCGGGCCACCACCCTGGCCGCCCGGCACCACGACGATGGTTGGGCGGTGTGGGAGCGGCACCCCACTCTGGAACCGATGACGCAGCAACCGGTGCAGTTTCACGCGGTCTCGCCGATCGAGCACATCGCCGCCTACCGGGCGGGAATCGCCCGGGCGGCGCAGCTCGATCCGTGGACCGGGCTGCTGGTGAGCATGCATGGGGCCGGCCTCTACAACGATCGCTACGGCACGTACCGGTTGGCCGAACTCGTCGAGCAGGAGCTGAGCATCACCGAACAGCGGGTGGTGGCCGAGTTCCTCACCGATATGGCCGAACTGCAGCAGCGGCTGGCCACCGTCAGCCTCGGGCACGCACCGGCGACGGCGGCCCCGGACGATCCGCTGGTGCGGCATCATTACCTGCTGTTGCAGGTCTGGGACCGCATCTCGCTGCAGTTCGCCTACCGCCACGCCGCCGACGACATCATCAGCCCGCTGCCGTCACTCTTCGGGGCGTCGGGACCGCTCTGCTGCCGGGCCAACGGCGAGATGTCGTTGACGCTCGATCCCTATCCGTTCGCGGTCGACGGCGCGGTGTTCCCGGTTCGGGCCTACCTGCTAGAGGATCGTTCCTACGTCAATCCCGAGGATTTCCTGAACGAATTGACCTCAGCGCCGGTCATCGAGCTGGAGTGCACCACATCCCGGCGTCGCTGATCTGCAGCCCGCGACCCGCGGCCCGCGGCTCGCGCTGCAGCCTGATTCGGCGCCACCGGCGCGCCGGCGCCTACTCCCACTCGATGGTGCCTGGCGGCTTGCTGGTCAGATCGAGGACAACTCGGTTGACCTCCCGCACTTCATTGGTGATTCTCGTTGAGATCTTCTCGAGCACGTCGTACGGGACACGGGTCCAGTCGGCGGTCATCGCGTCCTCGCTGGAGACCGGGCGTAGCACGATGGGGTGGCCGTAGGTGCGCCCGTCGCCCTGCACCCCGACGGATCGGACGTCGGCCAGCAGCACGACCGGGCACTGCCAGATGACGCCGTCCAGCCCGGCGGCGGTGAGCTCGCTGCGCGCGATCGCGTCGGCCCGCCGGAGCAGGTCGAGTCGCTGCGCCGTCACCTCGCCGACGATGCGGATCCCCAGACCCGGGCCGGGGAAGGGCTGGCGCATGACGATCTCACTCGGCAGGCCGAGTTCGGCTCCGACTCGGCGGACCTCGTCCTTGAAGAGTTCGCGCAGCGGCTCGATGAGCGAGAACTGCAGGTCGTCCGGGAGCCCCCCGACGTTGTGATGCGACTTGATGTTCGCCGCACCCGTGCCGCCACCGGACTCGACCACGTCTGGGTAGAGCGTGCCCTGCACGAGGAAATCGACGCTCTCGCCATGGGCGCCGGCGTCGGCCACCACCTCGCGGGCCGCCGCCTCGAAGACCCGGATGAACTCTCGTCCGATGATCTTGCGCTTCTGCTCCGGGTCGCTCACTCCGGCCAGCGCACCCAGGAAGCGATCGACGGCGTCGACGACCTTGAGCCGGACTCCGGTCGCAGCCACGAAGTCGCGTTCGACCTGCTCGGCCTCGCCGGCTCGCAACAGACCGTGATCAACGAAGACGCAGGTGAGCTGGTCACCGATGGCCCGTTGTACGAGCGCGGCGGCCACAGCCGAGTCGACTCCACCCGAGAGCCCGCAGATGACTCGCTTGTCACCCACCTGGGCCCGGATCGATGCGATCTGATCGTCGATGATGTTCGACTCGGTCCACGTCGGGGCGATGCCGGCGATCTCGTAGAGGAAACGCTCCAGAATTCGCTGCCCGTTCTCACTGTGCAGCACCTCCGGATGGAACTGCACGCCGGCCAGGCCGCGCGCGGTGTCCTCGAAGGCGGCGACCGGCGTGTCAGCGGTCTGGGCGACGACGGTGAACCCGGGCGGGGCGGCGACGACGGCATCGCCGTGGCTCATCCAGACCTGCTGAGTCTCCGGCAGCCCGGCCAGCAGCACTCCCGGGTTGGCCTGCTGCAGGGTCGTGCGACCGAACTCGCTGCCACCGGTGTGGGCAACCTCGCCCCCGAGCGCCTGCGTCATCGCCTGGAAGCCGTAGCAGATTCCGAAGACCGGCACGCCGGCCTCGAACATCGTCGGATCAGCCTGCGGTGCCCCGTCGGCGTAGACGCTGGACGGTCCGCCGGAGAGGATTATCGCCTTCGGACCCCGGGCCAGCATCTCGCTGACCGGCATCGTGCTCGGCACGATTTCGGAGTAGATGTTGGCCTCCCGCACACGGCGGGCGATCAGCTGGGCGTACTGCGCGCCGTAGTCGACGACGAGAACGAGATCAGGATGCACCTGGCGATTCTAGTTGCTGGCGGGGCGTGCTTCGGTGCTGCCCGCGCGACGGCACATGATTCCCCGCTCGCGCGTCGTCCTACTCGCCTTCGACGACCGCGACGGATTCCGGCACCGCCGCACTCGGACCGCGGGAACCTCGGGCCTCACTCGCCTGGGTGTGGCGGCCACGCCGCCCGAGCCGGGCCCGCAGATACCGCTGGCAGGGGATTTCAACGAGATGGTGCAGCATCACGGCGCCGGCCAGACAGATGAGGAAGATGCCGAGTACAGGAAACACTCCGCCGGCGAGACTCCACCGATGGTCGACGCCCAGCTGATGGACGACGATGCGAATGATGACCTGATGCACGAGATAGAAACAGAACGAGACTCGCCCGAGGTAGGTCGCCCACGGCCGGGTCAGGATGCCGTTGCGCCCCTCGAGATCCGACACTGCGGCGGCGATGATCAGCGCCGCGAACGGCAGCACCATCACGTAGTCGAGGCTGGGGAAGCCTCCCATTCTGCGGGCGATTGTCGCCGCTACGGCCACGGCGATCGTCGCGCCCCAGATTGGAATCCGGGGGCGCCAGCCCGCCCGGACCCGGAAGGCGAGGACGATGCCCAGGATGAACTCCGGCAATCTCACCAGCGGGTTGTTGAAGGCGATGTCGCCGCCATGACCGATCAAGACGAGAATTGCCGTCGCCAGGCCCCCAGCGGCGAGTGCCACCGCCGCCGCGATCGACTGGCCCCGACCACCCAGCCGGGCCAGGCGCGCGATCCCCAGCGGAAAGACCGCGTAGAAGAACGCCTCACAGGACAGCGACCACGTCACGGCGTTGTACGCATACACCGGATAGAAGCCGGGAAACCACGCCTGGATCAGAAGTAGCCCGGTGATCAGACCGAGAATGCCGCTGTCGAAATGGTTGGGCCGAATGGCCACGACGATGACTACCAGTAGCGTCACGGTGACCATGCTCGGATAGATTCGAGCGAACCGGCGACCGTAAAACTGGCGGGCCGAGATCTGACTGTGCCAGGTCCAGGTAAGGACGAAGCCGGATAGCAGGAAGAAAAAGGTGACCCCGGTCTGGCCGAAGGTGAAGGCCCGCAGCGGAACCCAGCCGACGCCGATCTGCGCCATGTGAAAGAGGAAGACGATCAGCGCGGCGTACCAGCGAAGCGACGTTAGGCGCGGTAAGTCCCGTTTATCTACAGCGCCCATCCATAAGCCTTCGTCTTGATCTCAAGCGAAGCCGCACTGTAGCAACGCACCGCGCCTGGACACAATGGAGTTCGCCCGTCCTTCGGCGTGGCGAGCGTGGAACCAGCCCCCCGGAATCCGCTACCGGCCGGTCAGCTCGGCCAAGGGTAGCGCAGCCCGGTCAGGTCCTCGCTGACCTCCCAGAGGCGCCGCGCGAGTTCTGGGTCGCGATCGCGGTTGGTCATCCGGGCCGGTCCGATCGGGCCTCGCCATTCGCGCATCCACTGTGGACCGGTGTATGTGCCGGGCGCCGCCTCGGTGGCCGCGAAGAGGCTCGGGTTGGCTCCCGCCGCTGAGGACTGGGTGAAGATCCGCAGCACGATCGGTGCCACCGCTCGCACCAGTGCGTTGGCCCCCAGCCCCTGCGGGTCGGTGACCAGACCGGTCGCCGCGACCCCCGGGTGCGCCGCGGTGGAACTCAACGGCAACGAGCGAGCCTCGGCCCGGCGCTGCAGTTCCAACGCGAAGAGCAGATTGGCCAGCTTGGAGTTGGAGTAGGCCTTCTGCGGCGAGTACCCGGGGCCGGCGTTGCCGTCGATGACATCGGGGCCGCCGCCGAAATGGGCGACCGACGACACGGTGACGACACGGGCGGCCGGGGCTTCGAGCAGGTGTGGCAGCAGCAGTCCGGTGAGCACGAAGTGGCCCAGGTGGTTGGTGCCGAACTGGAGTTCGAAGCCATCGGCGGTACTACGCAACTTGGGTGGCGCCATGACGCCCGCGTTGTTGATCAGCAAGTCGACCGGATCGGACTGGGAGGCGGCGAAGTCACGCACGGACGCGATCTTCGACAGATCCAGCGCCCGCACCTCGAGGTCGGCGCCGTTGTGGGCCGAGCCGATCTTGTCGGCCGCCTGCTTGCCCCGCTCGACGTCGCGACAGGCTAGGACGACCCGCGCACCATGGGCAGCCAGCTCCCGTGCTGTGACGTAGCCGATACCGGAGTTGGCCCCGGTAACAACAGCCGATTTCCCCGTGAGATCGGGTAATTGCACGGCTGTCCATCCCATAGCGGCTGACGTTACGCGGTGTCACATGAAATTCGTGTCGGGAGTGACAGACTCGCCAGTATGAATGAAAGCCAGTCAGATCAGCGTCAACACGGAGTCCGGACCCGGGTCTGGCGAAACGGCAAGCTGGAAGCGGAGGACTTCCCCTTTGACATGATCTCGGACTACCTGGAGCAGCCCGATTGCCTGGTCTGGGCGGATGTCTGCGCTCCCGACACGGACCGGATAAACAGGCTGGCCGACGAGCTGAGCCTGGATGCGCACGCCGTCGAGGATGCGGTCGACGAGCACGAGCGACCGAAGGCAACCCACTACCGCACGCACGTCTTCCTCACCGCCTACGCCCTTCACTTCGTACCGGAGACAGGGGTGGTCGAGAAGACACAGGTCTCGGCCTTCGCGATGCCACGGGCCCTGATCACCGTCCGACGCGACGAGTCCTTCGACATCGAGACGGTCGTGCGGGTGTGGGATGAGAACAGTGACCTGGTGCGGCTGGGCTCCCGCGCGCTCGTGCACGGCCTGCTGGACGTGATCGTGGACAGCCACTTCGACTGCGTCGAGGCGCTGGACGACGAGGTCGAGTCGATCGAAGACACCCTCTTCGACACCGATCGACGCACCGACGCCACCATCCAGCGCCGGAGCTTCGCGCTGCGAAAGGGGCTGGTGCAGGCCCGGCGAGCGGTGCTGCCGATGCGGGAATTGGTCGCCGCGGTGCGTCGCTTCAACCAGGAGCATCCGATCGGGGATGTGGATCTGCTGGAGCCCTACTTCAACGATCTCTACGACCACGTACTCCGCGCGACCGAGTGGACTGAGTCCCTGCGCGACATGATCACCAGCATCTTCGAGACGAACCTGTCGCTGGCCGACGCCCGGATGAACATGATCATGAAGAAGCTGACGGCGTGGGCCGCCATCATCGCGGTGCCCACCGCGATCACCGGGTTCTACGGGCAGAACGTGCCCTACCCGTGGTTCGGGAAGGACCTCGGCTTCTGGTTCAGCACGGCGGCGATCCTGCTGATGAGTTTCGCGCTCTGGGTGAGCTTCCGTCGACGCGACTGGCTATAGCAGTTAGCGGGGCGTCGAGACGATGAGCTCGACCTTCTGGAACTCCTTCACCGAGGAGTAGCCACACTTTCCGACGACCCGGCGCAGCGCGCCGAAGAGGTTCCGCTCGCCGAACGGATCCGAAGTCGGGCCGTCGACGAGTTCCTGCATGCTGGGCGCGGCGGTCGGGACGCTCACACCAACGACGGCTGAGCGCGGCAGCCGCGGATGGGCCGCCGTGGAGTCCCAGTACTGCCCCGCCCCGGGGGCCTCCTGCGCGCCGGCCAGAGCTTCGCCGAGCATCACCGCGTCGGCACCGCAGGCCAGGGCCTTGGCGATGTCAGCGCCGGTGTCGATGTCGCCGTAGGCGATGAGGTGCACGTACCGGCCACCGGTCTCGTCCAGGTAATCGCGGCGGGCCGCGGCCGCGTCGACGATCGCCGTCGCCATCGGAACATCGATGCCGAGCACGTCATGGGTGGTCGACCCGGTGTGCGCGCCGTAGCCGATGATGACGCCGGCCGCTCCGGTCCGCATCAGATGCAGCGCGGTCTGGTAATTGGTCACGCCGCCGACGATGACCGGGATGTCGAGTTCGGCGATGAACGTCTTCAGGTTCAGCGCCGTCGAATCGGTGTTGGGGCCGGAGACGTGCTCGGCCGAGATGACCGTGCCCTGGATCACCAATAGGTCGACACCCTCAGCCAGTACGTGCGGGGCGAGCTCGACGGTGTGCTGGGGCGACAGCCGCACGGCGACCCGTACTCCGGAGGCTCGCAGTTCCGCGATTCGGCGGCGCAGCAGCTCCGGCGAGACGGGCGCGCGGTAGGCGTCGCCGAGATCGCTGTGCTGCTCAGCCTCGGCGATGGCGTCGTACTGCGCCTTCGGGTTCTCATGCCGGGTCCAGAGACCCTCTCCGTCGAGCACGGCCAGACCGCCCAGACGCTCGATCTCCACCGCTGTCGACGGTGACACCACGGCATCGGACGGGGCAGCCAGAAACGGCAGCTCGAAGGTGTGGGCGTCGATCTGCCAACTCGTGCTGACCACGGCCGAGCCACGGGTCCGCCGCGTCGGGACGAGGGCTAGCTCGTCCAGGTGGTAGCCCCGACGAACGCTGCGTCCCAGGCCGATCTCAACTGTGTCAGGCATGTGGCAGAGCCTATCTAGTCGCGCAGCGGCCTAGCGCCGGGAGTAGTTCGGCGCCTCGACGGTCATCTGGATGTCGTGCGGGTGCGACTCCTTCAGCCCGGCGGCGGTGATCCGGATGAGCTGCCCGTTCTCCTGCAGCTCCGCGATGCTGGTGGCCCCGGCGTAACCCATCCCGGCCTGCAGACCGCCGACGAGCTGGTGGGCGACCGAGGCGAGCGGGCCGCGGTAGGGGACCTGCCCCTCCACACCCTGCGGCACCAGGTCGTCGTCACTGCCCACGTCCTGCAACCCGTAGCGATCCTTGGAGTAGGACTTCTTGTCACCGCGGGTCTGCATGGCCGCCAGCGACCCCATGCCCCGGTAGGACTTGAACTGCTTGCCGTTGATGAACATCAGCTCACCGGGCGACTCCTCGCAGCCGGCCAGCAGCGAGCCGAGCATGACGCTGTCGGCTCCGGCCACGATGGCCTTCGGGATGTCTCCGGAGTACTGCAGCCCGCCGTCACCGATCACCGGCACCCCGGCCGGGCGGCAGGCCAGCGATGCCTCGTAGATCGCGGTGACCTGCGGTGCGCCGACCCCGGCCACGACCCGGGTGGTGCAGATCGAACCCGGCCCGACCCCGACCTTGACGCCGTCGGCGCCGGCATCGACGAGGGCCTGGGCACCGGCCCGGGTGGCGATGTTGCCGCCGACCACGTCGACGGACGTCTCCCGCTTGATCCGGGCCACCATCTCCAGGACTCCGCCCGAGTGACCGTGGGCGGTGTCGACCACGACGAAGTCGACGCCGGCCTCGACCAGGGTCATCGCGCGCTTGTAGGACTCTTCACCGACGCCGACCGCGGCACCGACGACCAGGCGACCGTGCGGGTCCTTCGTGGCGAACGGGAACTCCATGATCTTGGTGAAGTCCTTGACGGTTATCAGCCCGGTGAGGCGGCCGTCGGTGTCGATGATCGGCAGCTTCTCGATCTTGTTTGTCGACAGCAGCCGCAGCGCCTCGTCCTTGCTGACCCCGACCGGGGCGGTGATGAGCGGCATCCGGGTCATCACGTCGAGCACCGGACGGGACGGGTCGGTCTCGAAGCGGGTGTCCCGATTGGTGACGATGCCGAGCAGGATGCCGTTCTCGTCGACCACCGGGGTGCCGGAGATGCGGTACCGGGCGCAGAGTTCCTCGACGTCACCGATGGTGGCGGTGGGCGGGCAGGTGACCGGATTCGAGACCATGCCGGCCTCGGAACGCTTCACCAGATCGACCTGAGCGGCCTGATCCTCGATGGAGAGGTTGCGGTGCAGCACCCCGACGCCGCCCTGACGGGCCATCGCGATCGCCATCCGCGACTCGGTGACGGTGTCCATCGCCGAGGAGAGCAGCGGCAGCCGGGCGCTGATGTTGCGCGTGATGCGCGTGGTGGTGTCAACCTCGCTGGGGATCACATCCGAGGCCCCCGGCAGCAGCAGCACGTCGTCATAGGTGAGCCCGAGCTGGGCGAACTTGGCCGGAAGGCCATCGAAACCAGGATTTGTGGACAAGGCTGGATCTCCGGACTGCTGAGGGTTTGTTCCGACGATTCTATGCCCCCAGGGAGGGCACCCAGGACAAATGTCAGGGTCAACTCAGGTACTACCCGGGTACCGCATGTCAGACCCAGAGGCGAGGATTGGGCCATGACTCACGCAAGCACTCCATCCGACACCTCGTCTGTCGAGAATACCCAGGAAAACCAGACGGTTGCGCCGTCAACCACCGGCTCCGAATCAGCCAGCCTGTACCCGGCGGCGCGAGCGATGAACGTCACCAAGTCCTACGGCAGCGCCGAGACTTCGGTCCGCGCCCTCGACGATGTCAGCGTCGACTTTCACAGCGGCCAGTTCACCGCGATCATGGGCCCGTCGGGCTCCGGAAAGTCCACCCTGATGCACTGCCTGGCGGGCCTGGACACCGTCACGTCAGGATCGGTCTGGATCGGCGACACGTCGCTGTCGGGCTTGTCGGACAAGAAGATGACCCAGCTGCGCCGTGAGCGGATCGGCTTCGTCTTCCAGTCGTTCAATCTCGTCCCGACGCTCACCGCGAAGGAGAACATCACGCTGCCGCTGGACATCGCCGGCCGCAAGCCGGACCCGGAGTGGTTCGACCAGGTGATCTCCACCCTCGGCCTCGGTGATCGGCTCAGCCACCGTCCGAGCGAGCTCAGCGGTGGCCAGCAGCAGCGGGTCGCCTGCGCGCGGGCCCTGCTCAGCCGTCCGGCGATCGTCTTCGGCGACGAGCCGACCGGCAATCTCGACTCCCACTCCAGCGGCGAGGTGCTCGGAATCCTGCGCAACTCGGTGGATCAGCTGCGTCAGACCGTCGTCATCGTGACCCACGACCCGCGAGCGGCGAGCTACGCCGATCGGGTCGTCTTCCTGGCCGACGGGCGCATCGTCGACGAGATGACCAACCCGACCGCCGACTCCGTGCTCGACCACATGAAGAGTCTGGAGACGCTGTAATGGCCAGCGGAACCGCGGCAATGCGCCGTGTTTCATTGCGAAATCTCGCCGCCCACAAGGTGCGCCTTGCCCTCACCGTCATCTCCGTCGTACTCGGCACGGCATTCGTAGCCGGCTCCTTCGTCTTCACCGACACCCTGCAGAAGTCCTTCGACAACATCTTCTCCGACACCTACAAGGGCGTCGCCGTCCGCATCCAACCGGTGAACGGACGCAGCGCCGGAGTCCCGAGCTCTCTACTCACGTCATTGACCAGCGTGGAGGGGGTCAGCAAAGTCGAGCCCGAGGTGAACGGGCCGCTCGTGCTGGTCGCGGCCGACGGAAAACCGGTGCAGAGCGGTGGCGCCCCGAGCATCGGCATGGCGTGGCTGCCGGCCGAGAAGTCGATCGAGGCGGTGCCGACGCTCTCCAGCGGCTCCGCTCCGACCGCGACCGGTCAGGTCGCCGTCAACGAGGGCGCCGCGAAGAAGGCGGACCTCAAGGTCGGCGACCAGACGAAGGTCATCAGCGCCACCGGCGGCATCGTCCCGGTCACCATCAGCGGCGTCTACAGCTTCAAGACGGAGACCGGCGGCTACGTGGGGATCCTCTTCCCCGAGGCGCAGGCGTTCAGTCTCTTCACCGACGGCACCCACGTTGCGGCGATCGACGTCGCGGCGACCCCCGGGGTGAGCGAGACCGAACTGCGTGACCGAATCTCCGCCGAACTTCCACAGGGGATCGAGGCGGTCACCGGCACCAAGGCCCGGGCAGACATCCAGTCGCAGATCCAGACCGCGCTGCAGTTCATCAACTACATCCTGCTGGCCTTCGGTCTGATCGCCCTCGTCGTCGGCACCTTCATCATCTACAACACCTTTTCGATGCTGGTCGCCCAGCGGCTACGCGAACTCGCACTGCTACGGGCGATCGGAGCCGACAAGAAGCAGGTGACCCGCTCGGTGCTGCTGGAGGCATTTCTGGTCGGCCTGATCGGCAGCGTGCTCGGGATCGCCGGCGGGGTTGGACTGGCCTACGGGCTCAAGGCGCTGCTGGACGCGCTCGACCTGGGGCTTCCGGGCGGCCCGCTCGCCCTCGAACCTCGCACCGTGATCGTCGGGGTCATCGTCGGCGTCGGGGTCACCATGCTCTCGGCCTACGCACCGGCTCGACGCGCTGCCCGGACGCCTCCAGTAGCCGCGATGAGGGCCGAGTTCGCCTCCGTCGGCACCAGCCTGCGCAGGCGCACCATCACCGGGACCGTCCTCACCCTGCTCGGCGCGGCGGCCGCGGTGGCCGGGGTGACCTCCTCCTCGGCCGGCGCCGGCTCCTCCCTCCTCGGCCTGGCCCTGCTGGCGGTGGCCATCGGGGTACTGCTGCTCTCGCCGGTGCTGTCGAAGTGGATCATCGGCCTACTGGCCCTCGTGGTGCGACGCCCGTTCGGGGCCATCGGGCGGCTGGCCAGCTCGAACGCGATCCGCAATCCCCGGCGAACCGCAGCCACCGCCTTCGCGCTCACCCTGGGCCTGATGCTGGTGAGTGCGATCGCGGTCATCGGGGCATCGACCAAGCAGAGCATCGACGCGCTGGTCGACACCGGGACGAGCGCCGACTACATCATCTCTGCCGGCAACACCATCGCGGTGCCGGCTGAGGCGGCGGCGGCGATCGCCAAGGTGCCCGGAGTCGGCGCATACGTGGAGCTCTACTCGCTGAGCGCAAATCTCGGCGACTCCAAGTTCGAGGGGCAGGCCGTGGACGGCAACCCGGCAGATGTCTTCACGCTGAAGATGTTGTCGGGAACCGAGACGGTCTCGGCCAGCACGATGATCGCCGACAAGACCACCGCGGCCGATCACGGCTGGAAGGTCGGCTCGGAGGTGAAGCTCACCCAGCGCACCGGCGAGCAGGCGACGGTGCGGATCAGCGGCATCTACGCCGACAACGTGCTCCTGGCCGGCGTGATCGCCTCCGGCGACACCTACCGCGCCCTGACGCCGGCGACCAACCGGGCCAACGACGCCGACTTCGTCAAGGCTGCGCCCGGAACCAATCTCGACACCCTGAGAGCCGACATCCTGAAGGTCACCGATCCGTACTACGTCATCAAGGTGCAGACGAAGGACGAGTACAAGGGCGAGCAGGCATCTCAGATCAACGGCCTCCTCGGATTGCTCTACGGCCTGCTGGGGTTGGCGATCGTGATCGCGATCCTCGGCATCATCAACACGCTGGCGCTGTCGGTCGTGGAGCGGCGCCGGGAGATCGGGATACTGCGGGCCGTCGGGATGATCCGGGCCCAGCTGCGGCGCACGATCTACCTCGAATCCGCGCTGATCTCCATCTTCGGCGCCGTGCTCGGGGTGACCCTGGGGCTGGCCTTCGGCTCCGGATTCACGCACGTGCTGCGCGATACCGGGCTCGGCACGCTGTCGGTGCCGTGGGGCCAGGCCGTCGCATTCCTGGTGGTGGCCGCGGTGGTCGGTGTGCTCGCCGCGCTCTGGCCGGCCTTCCGGGCCGCTCGCACCCGGCCGCTCGACGCGATAGCCGAGTAGTCCTAGCGGGAGTATCACGGATTCGCGGCGGTGAGACAGCCAACGATTACGTCCCGATAAGAGTGGTTTGGCGCCTTTGCTCCGACAGGATTCGGAGCGAAGGCGCCAACCAAGTTGGACTAGCAACGAGAAGGGACTTACCGTGGTTGACGTGACGCTGGATGAAGGCCCCCTCGACCCGTTCCTTGGCGACCCCGCGGACCCCGCCGCGCTGCTCGCGGACCAGGAGCCGGTCGAGCCGCTCAGCGAATCCGAGCACGCCGACGTGCTGGCCGACCTCTACGAGCTCACCGAGTTCCGCACCGCTCTCGCGCCCCGCGGCGTCCGTGGCATCTGCGTCGAATGCAGTGACTGCGGCGAGCAGCATTACTTCAGCTGGGATCTCATGGCGGCCAACCTGCGCTCCCTACTGGGCGAGGGTCGTACCCAGGTTCACGAGCCGGCCTTCGAGCCGAAGCCCGAGTGCTATGTCAGCTGGGACTACGCCCGCGGCTACACCGATGCCGTGCAGGCCGCAGCGCACCGCCGCTGACCCTCAGCCGCTCCTGTTCGACCGCTCAGCAGACGCAAGCCGCCATTACGGCGAGCTTTCATACGGCCCCGTATTTTTCTTTCCCGTGCAACCATGTGATGTTCGTCATTACACAACGTGACTGATTACTACAGGCAGTCCCCATGTCCGTTTTGGGCGGCGAATGCTTATTACCCCTTAGTAGCGGATAGTTCGGACGTTTTCCGGTGCAAATCGGACCGGGCCTAGACAGTCGTCCAGCAAAAATGCGGCTTATGTCGGTTTAATCTAGGCGAACACGCCACACTCTGCTCGTACGAGTTGACGACGGAAATAATTTCCAAAAACTTTTTTCGTCAATCGCGTTACCTTTTGGTTAGTTAGGCCGTTGTCTTATCTGAAGGCCGCAACAGCACGGCCCATCTCCCCCCGGAGGGCCCTTCATGACAAACGTGCGTCAGCTCATCTCGCCCCACCACCCCAGCTGGGAGTGGCAGACCAATGCCGCGTGCCGCGGCACCGACACTTCGACCTTCTACCACCCGGAGAACGAGCGTGGCCCGTCGCGCGTCCGTCGCGAGCAGGCCGCCAAGCGCGTCTGCTCCGGCTGCCCGGTGGTTGCCAACTGTCTGCGTTGGGCACTTGAGACCCGCGAGCCGTACGGCGTGTGGGGCGGCCTCTCGGTCGACGAGCGTGAGCAGATGCTCGCCTCTCGTACCGCGTAACACCAGCAGCAAACCGCAGTAGCGAACTGAAGACGTCGGTGGCGAAACCCCAGAGCGCCACCGCTGCTGAAAGAAGCAACCGAATACTTACAACTGAACAGCACCAAGCCGGCGCCAAGCCCGCAAGCTCGGGGCCGGCCGAAGCAAGACCGCACCACCAGCAGGAAGCCTGACGTTGTCCCGTATGGGACTCCCCCGACCGTCAGTCGCACCACGTTGAAGCCCCGCTCATACCCCAGTTGAGCGGGGCTTCGTCGTTGCAAAACGGGCCAGCCGCGCCGGACAGCCGCGCCGGACAGCAAAGAGGGACGTCCCGCCCGAGGGGGAAGGCGAGACGCCCCTCAATGGTGAAGCTACAACTCAACCGATGTTTAGGTTGTGAACTAACCCAGGTTTCGGTTGGCGGTTGGTTGGGCCGTTCGACCCAACCACCTCGTACTAGTGCCCGTGGCTGTGCCCGTGACCGTGGCTGTGCCCACCGTGGCTGTGGCCATCTTCGGACGCCTCGGACTCAGCCGGCTTCTCCACGATCGCGCTCTGGGTGGAGAGGATGAGTCCGGCCACCGAGGCCGCGTTGGCCAGGGCGGCCTTGGTGACCTTCACCGGGTCGACGACGCCGGCCTGCAGCAGGTCCTGGTACTCGCCGGTCGCGGCGTTGAAGCCGTTGTTGGCCGGAAGTTCGCGAACCTTGGCGACGACGACGTAGCCCTCTTCGCCGGCGTTGGAGGCGATCCAACGCAGCGGCTGAGCGAGCGACTCACGAACGATGGCAACACCGGTCGCGTCGTCCCCGGTCAGGCCGAGGTCTCCGTCGAGGGCTGCCCCCGCGTGCACCAGGGCGACACCTCCGCCGGCGACGATGCCCTCTTCGATTGCGGCCCGAGTCGCGGCGATCGCGTCCTCGACGCGGTGCTTGCGCTCCTTGACCTCAACCTCGGTGGCGCCACCGACCTTGATGACCCCCACGCCGCCGGCGAGCTTCGCGAGACGCTCGAGGAGCTTCTCCCGGTCCCAGTCGGAGTCGGTGTTCTCGATCTCGCCACGGATCTGGCTGACCCGGTCGGCGATCGCCTCGGAGGTACCGGAACCGTGGGTCACGGTGGTGGTGTCCTTGGTGACGACGACGCGACCCGCGCGACCGAGTGAGTCCAGACCGATCGAGTCGAGCTTGAGCCCGATCTCGGGGGCGACGACCTCGGCTCCGGTGACGATCGCCAGGTCCTGCAGGAACGCCTTGCGGCGGTCACCGAAGAACGGCGCCTTGACGGCAACCGCGACGAACGTCTTGCGGATGGAGTTGACGACCAGCGTGGAGAGCGCCTCGCCGTCGACGTCCTCGGCGATGATGACGAGCGACTTGTTCTCGGCGACGACCTTCTCCAGCAGCGGCAGCAGATCGGCGATGCTGGAGATCTTCTGCGTGGTGATGAGGAGGTACGGGTCGTCCAGGACGGTCTCGGCCGCCTCCGCGTCAGTGACGAAGTAGGGCGAGATGTAGCCCTTGTCGAACTGCATGCCCTCGGTGAACTCGAGGTTGGTCTCCAGGGTGTTGGACTCCTCGACGGTGATGACACCGTCCTTGCCAACCTTGGTGAACGCCTCACCGATGAGGGCGCCGATGATCGGGTCCTGGGCCGAGATGGTGGCCACGTGGGCGATCTCGGTCTCCCCGTCGACCGGGGTGGCGACCTTGTCCAGGGCAACCGAGACGGCCTCGACGGCCGCGTCGATGCCGCGCTTGAGCGAGGTCGGGTTGGCGCCGGCGGCTACGTTGCGCAGGCCGACGTTGACCAGGGCCTGGGCCAGCACGGTGGCGGTGGTGGTGCCGTCGCCGGCGACGTCGTTGGTCTTGGTGGCGACCGACTTCGCGAGCTGGGCGCCGAGGTTCTCATACGGATCAGTCAGCTCGATCTCGCGAGCGATCGTGACGCCGTCGTTGGTGATGACCGGCGGGCCGAACGACTTGTCCAGGACCACGTTGCGGCCCTTCGGGCCAAGCGTGACCTTGACCGCGTTGGCCAGTTTGTCGACGCCGCGCTCCATCGCGCGGCGGGCGTCCTCGTCAAAACTGAGGATCTTCGCCATGTTTGTCCAATCTCTATGGGTGTTGCCAAGCAGGTGAGGTAGCTAGCGAGGAGCAGCTGCGCCGAAACGACAGTGCCCCGACCCCGTAAAGGGCCGGGGCACTGTTGCACGGTTAGTCGAAGCTGATGGTGAGTCAGCGACAAACTTGGGCGACCAGCGTTTACGCGAAGCGCAACGCAAGGGCGCGAGCGCCAATCACCCGAAGCGGGTCATGGCGCGTTCAAGTCGCCTTACTTGACGATGACCGCGAGGACGTCGCGGGCGGAGAGAACGAGGTAGTCCTCACCGGCGTAACGAACCTCGGTGCCGCCGTACTTGCTGTACAGAACGACGTCGCCGACGGCTACGTCGAGCGGGACGCGGGCGCTGTTGTCATCGAAGCGGCCGGGGCCAACCGCGACGACAGTGCCTTCCTGCGGCTTCTCCTTGGCGGTGTCCGGAATGACGATGCCCGAAGCGGTCGTGGTCTCGGCCTCGTTGGCCTGAACGACGATGCGGTCTTCGAGCGGCTTGATGTTGACCTTGGTGGCGGTCACGGTGAATCTCCATCCTGAAGGGATTACCTGGCAAAGTGCATGCGAATGATGCATATGAAGTTGGTGCGGATCTTGCTGTTGCTATTCGGAGCGCAGGCTGTCGTCGCGGGAGCCAGCCGGGCCCTCAGCTAGCACTCTAACCCTCCGAGTGCCAGTTCTCAACGACGGGTGGGGTTGCCACCGCCGTTCAGCGTGGTTGCACAGGCTCGAACGGCCCCTCGAAGGGCCATGCGTGCGGCGGGCGGGCGATCCACTCGGGCGGCACGTCCGTGATTCCCGCCCCGGTCGGGTCGATGACAACGACTCGTCCGTGGCCCTGGGCGCTGCGGTAGATCTGCGCCGACGGGGCGGCGTTGCCCCGGACGAACTCGAAGAGCTCGCTGAGGTGTCCCTCGGCAGCGGCAACTTCCCACATCACGGTCGTCATAGGCTCACCCGGCGTCACTGCAGAACCGTCGTCACAGCAGCACCGGCGTCACAGCAGCACCGTCGTCACAGCAGCACTGTTGTGATGGGCAGCGCCGACGTGGCCGGGATGTCGAGGTTCGACGGCGTTGCCCCATGGGCCACCAGCTGGGCGCCCAGAGCTGCCACCATCGCGCCGTTGTCGGTGCAGAGCCCGGGGCGGGGAATCCGCAGCACCAGCCCGGCCTTCTCGCAACGCTGCGCGGCGAGCTCCCGCAGCCGCGAGTTGGCCGCCACCCCGCCACCGATCACCAGATGCCCGACGCCGTGATCCTTCGCCGCTCGCACCGCCTTCGCGGTGAGGACGTCCACCACCGCCTCCTGGAAACTGGCCGCCACGTCGGCGATCGGCACCGGCTCGCCGGCACGTTGCCGGGCCTCCACCCAGCGCGCCACCGCGGTCTTGAGGCCGGAGAAGGAGAAGGCGTAGGCGGGATCCTGGGCACCGGTGAAGGCTCGGGGGAAGGCGATCGCCGCTCGATCCCCGTCCCGGGCGATCCGGTCGATGTGCGGCCCACCGGGAAAGGGAAGGCCGAGCAGCCGGGCGATCTTGTCGTACGCCTCGCCGGCCGCGTCGTCGACGGTGGCGCCGAGTTCGGTGAGCTCCTGGCCACCGATACGCGGCGCGAGCAGCAGCGAGGAGTGCCCACCGGAGACGAGCAGCGCGATCGCCGGCTCCGCCAGCGGTTCGTGCTCGAGCAGGTCCACCGCCACGTGGGCGCTGAGGTGGTTCACGCCGTAGAGCGGCTTGTCGAGGGCGAGCGCATAGGCCTTGGCCGCAGCCACCCCGACCAGGAGCGCGCCGGCCAGCCCGGGGCCGGCGGTCACCGCGACGGCGTCGATGTCGCCGGGCCGGATGTCGGCGAGCTGGAAGGCCCGGCGAAGGGTCGGCAGCATCGCCTCCAGGTGGGCGCGGCTGGCCACTTCAGGCACTACGCCGCCGAAACGGGCATGCTCCTCGACGCTGGTCGCGATGGCGTCGGCCAGCAGGGTGGTGCCCCGCACGATCCCGATTCCGGTCTCGTCGCAGGAGGTCTCGAAGCCGAGAACCAGTGGCTCGTCGCTGGCGGTCACACCTCGGCCTCCTGGGTCAGTCGACGATGCATGGTGAGCGCATCGACCCGTCCCCCGTCGTAGTAGCCGCGGCGCCGGCCGAGGTCGGCGAAGCCTTCGCGCCGGTAGAGATTGATCGCCGCCTCGTTGTCGACGCGCACCTCCAGGAAGACCTCGTCGGCGCTGCGCCGGCGCGCGTCGGCCAGCAGGTGGCGCAGCAGCAGGGTTGCGATGCCGGCCCGTCGAGCCGATGGCACGACCCCGACGGTGAGGATCTCGGCCTCCTTGCCGATGACCCGCACGCCGCCCCAACCCAGGAGTTCAGCACCGGGTTCAGCGCCGACTTCAGCACCGGGTTC
Organism: Jatrophihabitans sp. GAS493; assembly: GCF_900230215.1. Taxonomy (NCBI): domain Bacteria; kingdom Bacillati; phylum Actinomycetota; class Actinomycetes; order Jatrophihabitantales; family Jatrophihabitantaceae; genus Jatrophihabitans; species Jatrophihabitans sp. GAS493. The sequence goes on from NZ_LT907982.1 coordinate 111,552, forward strand.
AGCACCGGGTTCAGCGCCCTGCAGGACGGCGAAGTAGCGGCGGTACCGGTTGTCTCGAAGCTCGTCCCGGTAGGCCTCGCGACTCCAGGCCTCGGTGCCGAACATGCTTTCTTCATAGGGCATCACCGCGTCAAGGTGGTGCTCCTTCATGGGCACGAGCAGCGGTTGGAGGTTCATCCGGTCACCGACTTGGTCGCGCCGGGCTCGACCGCGTCCGGACGGCGCAGGTAGAGCGGCGTCAGGATCTCCGACTCCGCGCCGGCCGTGATCCGCCCGGCCGCCGCCTGCACCAGTGCCACCGGATCCGGATGGTCGACACTGCGCAGCGGCAGCCCGAGAACGTCGGCGTAGAGACGGGCACCGGATCCGGTCATCCCGCTGACGCCTTCTCCGCGGAGGTGCTCGGCGACGGCGGCGGGGGTGGAGACCAGCGGCCCCTCGACTCGGACGCCGTGGTGATAGCGGGCCCAGTAGACCTCGCGACGTCGAGCATCACCGGCAACCAGCAGGTCCGGCTCATCCAGCACCCCCGCGATCCCGTCGAGTGAGCAGACCCCATAAACCGGAATACCCCGCAGTTCGGCGAAGACGGCCGCGGTGACCAGACCGACCCGCAGGCCGGTGAAGGGGCCGGGACCGAGGCCGGCGACCACCGCCCCGACGTCCGCGACACGCACCCCGGCCTGCTGCAGGCAGAGCTCGATGTTCGGGGCCAGGCGCTCACCGTGGGCCCGGGCGTCGAGGGTGATGCTCTGGGCCATCGTGCGGGCGGTGCCGGCGTCGTCGACCTCGACCACGGCCGCGCTCACCGCGGCGGAGGAGGTATCGATGGCGAGTACGAACACGACTCAGAAGCCTAGCCGGTGTGTCAGGAGCTCTCACCCGGCACGATCAGCCCGTACGGCTCCACTCTCAGCCTCGTTGGGCGCTATGGCTGTCAGCGAGGAAGACGTACCCCATTCCCTTGTCCAACGTCAGCTCGCTACCAATAACCTCAAGTACGACAGCGGGGCCTGCGTTCGCGGTGTGCGAACTCCACATCGCCCTGCCATTCGGGGCGTACACCACCAGGTTGCCGTCGGCCTGCAGCGCCAGATGAGAGCCGGCGGCGAAAGTGCGAGTACTCCACTGCGGCTTGCCCGCGTGGTACAGCACCAGATTGCCGTCGGTCTGCATGCTCAGCATCGTCAGCTGTTGGTCCATTTGGTCGCGGGAAGCCAGTGAAGTACCGACGGCCAGCACATCGCCGGGAGTCATCATGGCCCGCTTCGAGCCCGACGCCCAGAGCGCGTGGCCGGCGGCCGAATAGATCACCAGGTTGCCGTCGTCCTGAAGCGTCGCGTGATTTCCCGAGCCCGACGTTCTCGTTGACCACGACGCTCGACCGGCACCGTTGTACATCACGAGGTTTCCATCCCTCTGCATCACGAGGGTGCCGTTGACGGAGCTGTAGTTGACAAGCGGCGGCGCCCAGATCGCCATGACGTGTTCGCGAAGGTTCGGATTCGGGTCCGCGACGAACGCGTGCTCCTCGATCTGAAGTAACCCGCCGTTGAGATCGAGCGTGAACCGATTGGAGGGGGCAGCCAGAGTATCGGCCGAGCCCTGAGCCGACTGCCCGGCGGTAAGCGTGCTCGGTGCGAGGAACTGGCGCGGTGGGGCTACCTGGAGCATCGGCAGGCCGGTCTTCCAGATCGCACGACCTGGCCGGTAGAGCACAACGTTCCCATCGTCCTGCATGACGAGGGCGACGACCGAGCCGGCACCGGCGGTGCGCGTCGACCAGAGTGCCTTCTGTTGGACGCTGTACAGCACCACGTTTCCGTCGCCCTGCACGATAAGATGTGCGCCCGGATGGCCGGCGGTTCGGGAGGCCCACTCGACCACTGAACCTTGATACTCGACGAGATTTCCGTCGCCCTGCATGACGAGCCGATAGGTGCCGACATCATCATGCAGTTGCTGCCCACTGATCAGCATCTCACCGGTGTCCAGCTCGCTTGTTCCGGCTGAGGCCGACGCGCTGGTTGCGGTGACACCACCGAAGAGGGACACCGTGGCCAGCGCGAGGAGGACAACCACGACGCGTAGCCGACCGGCGACACTGTGAACGAGCAATTTGGACACGCGAATCCCCCCAATTCGCAGCGCATTCCGGCTGCTCGTTCCGAACCCTACTACCAGCCGAGGCTGGAGATGCGCTGCGCCCAGTCGCCGCCCTGGGGAATGAGTTCAGCCGAGCGGACCTCGCTGTCGTCGGCCCGGGCCAGTTCGATGAGCAGTGACGATTCGCCGAGCTGCTCGACCAGGCCGTGCCCCCACTCGATCACCGTCACCGAGTCGGCGACGTCGACGTCCAGATCGAGGTCGTCCACCTCGGCCAGCGACCCCAGCCGGTAGGCGTCGACGTGCACCAGCGGGATGCGCCCGCCGACGTGGACCCGGGAGATGACGAAAGTCGGCGACACGACGGAACCGGAGACCTCCAGGCCGGCGCCGATCCCCTGGGTCAGCGCCGTCTTCCCGGCGCCCAGCGGCCCAGCCAGCACGATCAGGTCACCCGGCCGCAGCACCAGCGAGAGATTGCGGCCGAAGGCGAACGTGTCACTCGCCTCGGGAAGGGTCACCCGATGCCGGCGGGGCGCCGCGCCGGGGACGCCCGGGTCCGCGGCACGCACCGGATGCCCCGGCCCGTGCAGCGGACTCATCGGCGCACCCGCAGCCAGCGCCGGCGCGGCGTCGCGTCGGCCAAAGCGGGCGTGAAGAGCTGGATCAACGCGTCGTTCACTTCCTCCGGTCGCTCCATCGTGGCCAGATGACCGGCATTCTCGATGACCACCAGGGACGCCTTCGGCAGCGCCTCGGCCATCTCCTGGCTGTGCTCCGGCGGGGTGAGGGTGTCAGAGTCGCCGCAGATGATGACGGTCGGGACATCAGCCAGCACCGCTAGGGCGTCAAGTTTCTCGTGGTTCATCAGCGGGCCGTAGAACTCGGCGATCACCTCGATACGGGTGCCGGCGATCATCTGGGTCAGGTACTCCACCACCGCTGGGTCGACGGCCTTGTCGGCGAAGGCGAACCGGCGGATCAGCACCCAGGCCAGATCGGTGCCCATCCCCCGACCGCGCTCGACCAGCTTGGCCCGGCTGCGGGCGCCGTTGAGCAGCAGCGGCAGCAGCGGGCCCTTCATCCGGGCCAGCATCGCGGGCAGGCCGAGCGTGACCGAGGCAAGTTTCCCGGTCGAGGTGGAGATGAGCGCGACGGCGCTGACCCGCCGCTCGGAGCCGACGAAGTAGTGCGGATGCCGGTCGGCCAGCGCCATCACGGTCATCCCGCCCATCGAGTGCCCGACCAGGATGATCCGGCCGGTCGGGGCCAGGGCATCGATTACCTCACCCAGATCGTCGCCCAACTGATCTATCTCGCAGTGGTCGGGCTGGCTGCGATCGGAGCGGCCGTGGCTGCGCTGGTCATAGAAGACAAAGCGAATCTGATCGCCGAACTCCTCCACCAACGCCTTGCGCTGGAAGTGGTACGAACCCAGGTTCAGGGTGTAGCCGTGCACGAAGATCGCGGTCAGCTGGGCGTCGCGCGGCCCGACCTCCTCGTAGTACAGCCCCGTCCCGTCCGAGGTCGCCAGCACGCCCGCCCGGTCGAAGGGCAGGTGGCCGAGCTCGTTGAAATTCGTCCGGACGATCTGCTGCCGGCGGTGGGCGACGTTGCGGTCGAAGGCGTAGGCCACCCCGGCGGTGGTGACCGCGGCCGCGAAGCCGACCGTCCCGCCGATGACACCCTTACGTTTGCTAGCCATGGGCGACCTGCTCGACCAGGTCGGTACTGGATTCCGACGCTGGGCGATCTGCGTCCACGTAGGTGCGTGGCACTCGAACCCCGATCCGGGTGACGATCTCGTAGTGGATGGTGCCGAGCGCATCGGCCCAATCCTGCGCCGTGGGCTCGCCGCCGGCGCCCGAACCGAAGAGCACGGCGTGATCGCCCGCCTCAGCCCGCCCGGCACCGATATCCACGACGAACTGGTCCATACAGACCCGTCCGCTGATCTGGTAGCGCTGCCCGTTTATCTGCAATGGCCCGAGATTTGTGGCATTTCTCGGTACGCCGTCGGCGTAGCCCAGGGGCACCAGGGCCAGCGTCGTCTCCGATTTGGTGATGTAGGCGTGCCCGTAGGAGACGCCCTCACCGGCGCTGACCCGCTTCACCGAGGCCAGCTCCGCGCGCAGCGTCATCGCCGGGGTGAGGCCGAAGTCGCCGAGTTCCCCGGGGACGGGCGAGAGCCCGTAGATCGCGATCCCAGGGCGGACCAGATCGAAGTGCGTCTCCGGCAACGTGAGGGTGGCCGCCGAGTTCGCCAGGTGACGTACCCGCGGCACCACACCGTCTCGGGCGGCCAGGTCAAGGGCCTGGTGGAAGTTGTCGACCTGGAGCGCGATGGTCGGGTTGCCGGGCTCGTCGGCGTAGGCGAAGTGGCTCCAGATCCCCACCGCCTCGACGTAGCCGTCGGCCTCCGCGGTCGCGGCGGCGCGAACCACCTCCGGCCAGTCGGTGACGTAGGCGCCGTTGCGGGACAGGCCGGTGTCGATCTTGAGGTGGACGCGCGCCGGTAGGCCGACCCGGCGGGCCTGGCTGATGACCACGCGCAGTGCCCAGAGGCTGTTCACGTTGATGTCGACGCCGGCCTGAATCGCCGCCCCGACCGTCTCAGCCTCGGACGGGGTCCAGAGCCAGGCCAGAATCGGCGCCTCGATGCCGGCGGCCCGCAACTGCAGGGCCTCGTCGATGATGGCCACCCCGAGCCAGCTCGCCCCGCCGGCCAGCGCGGCCCGAGCTGAGGGGAGCAGGCCGTGGCCGTAGCCGTCGGCCTTGACCACCGCCATCAGCTCGGCGCTGGTGCCGGCGCGCAGGGTCTCGACGTTGCTACGGATGGCCGCCAGATCGACGACGGCTTCGGTGCGGGACATCCTTTAAGTCTGACCTATCGGCGAACGGATGCCACGGCAAGAGGTAGGCGGTTGAGCACATCGGTCGCATCGGGGTTGCCATCGGCACCGGCCAACTGCCCCGCCACACCGTGCAGGTAGGCGCCGGTCGCCGCCGCCAGGGCGGCCTCGATGCCGGTGGCCAGGATCGAACCGATGAGGCCGCTGAGCACGTCTCCGCTGCCGGCCGTGCCGAGCCAGGGGGTGCCGGTGGTGTTCACGAAGGCGGTGCCGTCGGGGGCGGCGACGACGGTGGCGTCGCCCTTCAGCAGCAGGGTGACGTTCAGCTCCCGGGCCGCCCGGCGGGCCGACTCCAGCCGGTCGCCCGACACGGGTCCGGCGATGCGCTCGAACTCCCGGTCGTGCGGGGTGAGCAGGGTGGGCGCGCGACGCTCGGCCAGCAACTGCTTCTGCTCCGCCAGCAGCGTGATGGCATCCGCGTCGACGAGCACCGGGACGTCGGTGGCCAGGGTCTGGGCGAGTAGGCGACCGGCCGCGGCGTCGGTTCCGATTCCGGGGCCGATGACCCAGGCCTGCACTCGCACATCCCCCGGCGCCGTCGCGTCATGGACCACCACATCCGGGTAGTGGGCCCGTATCTGCTCCGGCGCGGTGCCGAGGTAACGCACCATCCCCGCTCCACCGCGCCGGGCGGAGCCGGTGGCCAGCAGCCCGGCGCCGGAGTACTGCGCGGAGCCGGCGATGACCCCGACAACCCCGCGGGTGTACTTGTCGTCGGTCTCGGAGGGCTGCCGCAGCAGCGAGGCGACGTCACGCTCCTCCAGCACCTGCACGTCCGGCTCGGGCAATTCCAGGCCGATGTCGACCAGGCGCACCTGGCCGCTGCGCGCGGCGCCGGCCCCGGTGACCAACCCGGCCTTCAGGCCGCCGAAGGTGACGGTCAGGTCGGCCGGCACCGACGCGCCCTCGACGACACCGCTGTCGGCGTCGACGCCCGACGGGATATCGACGGCGACGACCAGCGCGTCGGTGATGGCGGCGACCAGTTCGGCCGCCTCCGGGCGCAGTGCCCCGCGCCCGCCGATGCCCAGGATCCCGTCGACCACGAGGTCGGTGGCGCGGACCGCCGACGCTGCGGACGTGGTGACGATCCGGCCGCCGGCGGAGATGAGGGCCGCCAGCCCCGCCGCGTGCGTGCGTGGCGGGTCAAGCAGCGCCGCCTGCACCCGCACGCCCCGACCGGCCAGGATCGCCCCGGCGAAGAGGGCATCGGCGCCGTTGTTCCCGGAGCCGACCAGCAGCACCGCCGAGCTGCCGTAGAGACGTCCGGTTCGTAGCCGCAACTGGCGAGCGCAGACGCCGGCCAGCGCGGTGGAGGCCCGGGCCATCAGGGCGCCATCGGGCAGCTGCGCCATCAGCCGCTCCTCGGCGGCGCGGATCTGCGCAACTCGGTAGACGCCCTGCATCGACGCGCTCCTATCGGCTGGTCGGGTTCGGATCGGCGGTGGCGGTGCAACCGCTGATCAAGAGTGCCTGACCGGCGGTGTAGGTCGCCATCACCAGGGCGTCCGAGCGGGGTATCGGCCGGCCGAAGCGGTCGATGGCGATGATCAGGTCGGAGAGGCAGAAGAGGGTGGCCCCGGCAATTACCCGCGGCCGCCCGGTGCCGAGCGCGACGGCGAACATGGACGCGATGATCGCGCCGTAACCGGTGACCGGCATTCGCATCGGGCCGGCTCGCCGGGCCAGCGTGAGGCTGACCGTGGTGGCCAGCCCGGCCGCCGGCAGAGCGAGCCCGGGACGGCGTCGGAGCCCGGCCCACCCGGTGGATCCGTCCCTGTTCTCCAGTCTCGCCAGGGCCGCGATGTAGGCGCAGTGCGCGAGCAGGAAGGACCCGAGACCGGCGGCGAAGGCCGGCTCCGTCGTCGCCAGCAGCGCCGTGTCGCCGGCCGTCGAGAGCACCAGCGCGCTCCCGATCAGACGCGGCTGCTGCGAATCCGGGACCTGCAGGGCCAGCGTCGGCATCAGCAGTGGCTTGGTGAGCCGGCGCCAGCGGCGGGCCGGCGCACCGGGCGGGGTGGCGGCGAGCGCGGTGTCGGCCGCGGCGAGCAGCGCAAAGAGGCCGAGCCGGCGTCCGCGGTTCATCGGCGCGGGTTCAGTGCGACGAGGACGGCGAGGTGGCACCCGAGGCTGGGGCGTAGTCCGACAGGTGCCCCGGAAACGCCGAGACATCCGGGTTGAGGTAGGCGGCGGCGTTGTTCACCGCGGTGGCCACCTCGCCGAAGCCGGTCGCGATCAGCCTGACTTTTCCGGGGTAATCGACGATGTCGCCGGCGGCGTAGATGCCCGGTACCGAGGTGGCGCCGAGGGTGTCGGTGGCGATGTGACGCTTCCCGGCGATCTCCAGGCCCCACTCCAGCAGCGGCCCGAGATTGGCGGTGAAGCCGAGGGCGGCGACCAGCTTGGTGCAGGGCAGGGTGACCGGCTCGCCGGCCACGTCCACCTTCACCTCGAAGACCTCCGGGTCGGCCCGGACGTCGGTGACCTGGGCGTCGGTGAGGAGCCGGACGCTGGATTCACGCAGTAACTCGACGGAGTGCGGGTGGGCCCGGAACTGGGCTCGGCGATGAACGACGGTGACCGACTTGGCGATCGGCTCGAGCATCAGCGCCCAGTCCAGCGCGCTGTCCCCGCCGCCGACGACGACGACGTCCGCTCCCTCACAGATCGTGGGATCGGGCACGAAGTGCACCACGCCGTGGCCGAGATGCTCCTCCCCCACCGGCAGCGGCCGTGGGGTGAACGTCCCGATGCCGCCGGTGATGACGATGGCCCGGGCGTGCACCTGCAGCCCGGTGGACGTGGTGACGGTGAACTTGTCGGCGTGCCGGGTCAGCCCCGCCGCCTGCTCACCGAGCAGGTAGGTCGGGTTGAAGGCGCCGGCCTGCTCGACGAGCTGCTCGACGAGCGTGCGCCCCTTGACCGCCGGAAAGCCGGCGACATCGAAGATCGCCTTCTCCGGGTACATGGCGGTTATCTGGCCGCCAGGCTCCTCCAGCGAGTCCATCACCGCGACCGAGAGCGTCCGAACCCCCGCGTAGTAGGCCCCGAAGAGCCCCACCGGGCCGGCGCCGACGATGAGAATGTCGACGGAGGTGCTGAACGGTTCGGATGCCGCGTGCGCGTCTGAGGTCACTTCGCGATCCTCGCAGACAAATCGCGAGATGGGCAGGTGGCGCCGCGAAAGTCTTATTCGACGGTGACGGACTTGGCCAGGTTGCGGGGCTTGTCGATGTCGCAGCCGCGGGCCAGCGCGATCTCGGCCGAGAGGATCTGCATCGGGATGGTGGTGACGAAGGGGGCCAGCAGGGTGGGCGTCGCCGGCACCTCGATGAGGTGAGCGGCGTGCTTGCGAGCCTGCTCGTCGCCCGCCTCGGCGATGACGATGGTGCGGGCTCCACGGGCGGTGATCTCGGCGATGTTGCTGAGCATCTTCTGGTGCAGCAGGGGGCGGCCGAGCGGCGACGGCATGACCACGACCACCGGCAGCCCGTCCTCGATGAGGGCGATCGGGCCGTGCTTCAGCTCGCCGGCCGGGAACCCCTCGGCGTGCATGTAGGCCAGCTCCTTGAGCTTCAACGCGCCCTCCAGTGCCACCGGGAAGCCGACGTGACGGCCGAGGAAGAGGACGGCCTTGCTGGACGCGATCTCCCGCCCCAGGTCGTGCACCTCGTCCATCATGCCGAGGGTGCGGCTGATCGCCTCCGGCATGGCGGCCAGCGCGTTGTATTCGGCGACGATCTCGTCGCCGTACTTGGTGCCGCGGGCCTGGGCCAGCGCGAGGCCGACCAGCTGCACCGCGGCGAGCTGGGCGCTGAAGGTCTTGGTGGCCGCGACCCCGATCTCCGGCCCGGCGTGGGTGTAGAGCACCGCGTCGGACTCGCGGGGAATCTGGGCGCCGTTGGTGTTGCAGATGGCCAGCACCTTGGCCTTCTGGTCGCGGGCGTGGCGCACGGCCTCCAGGGTGTCGGCCGTCTCGCCGGACTGGCTGATCGCCACCACCAGGGTCTGCCGGTCCAGCACCGGGTCGCGGTAGCGGAACTCCGAGGCCATCTCGACCTCGACCGGGATGCGCGTCCAGTGCTCGATGGCGTACTTGGCCAGCAGACCGGAGTGATAGGCGGTGCCGCAGGCGACGACGAAGACCTTGTCGACGTCGCGGAGCTCCTGCTTGTCCAGGCGTTGCTCGTCGAGGATGATCTCGCTGCCCACCAGGTGACCGCGCAGCGTGTCGGCCACCGCGGCCGGCTGCTCCTCGATCTCCTTGAGCATGAAGTACTCGTAGCCACCCTTCTCGGCGGCGGCGAGGTCCCAGTTGATCTCGAAGGGCTTCCCGTCGACCTCGATCCCGTCGAAGTCGGTGATCCGGTAGGCGTCGGCGGTGATCTCGATGATCTGGTCCTGGCCCAGCTCGACGGCGTGCCGGGTGAACTCGATGAAGGCGGCGACGTCGCTGCCGAGGAACATCTCACCCTCCCCGACCCCGACCACCAGCGGCGAGTTGCGCCGGGCCGCGACCACCTCGTCCGGGTGTTCGCGATCGACGACGACCAGGGTGAAGGCCCCTTCGAGTTCGCGGCAGGTGGCCCGCAAGGCATCGCCCAGGCCGCGGCCGTTGTCCAGTTCGCGGGCGACGAGGTGGGCCACAACTTCGGTGTCGGTGTCACTGCTGAACTCGACGCCGGTCGATTCGAGGTGGGCCCGCAGCACGCTGAAGTTCTCGATGATGCCGTTGTGCACGACGGCTATCCGTCCCGAGCCACCGACGTGCGGGTGGGCGTTGCGGTCATTCGGGGCGCCGTGGGTGGCCCAGCGGGTGTGACCTATGCCGGTGGTGCCGGTGATGTCGCGTCCGGCCAGTTCCTTGTCCAGGTTCTCGATGCGGCCGGCCTTCTTGGCCACCTGCAGCTCGGCGCTACCGGCGTCACCGACCGGGGTGACGATCGCCACCCCCGCCGAGTCGTAGCCGCGGTACTCCATACGGCGTAGACCCTCGACGATGACGTCGAGCGCCTGCCTTGGACCGACGTAACCCACGATTCCGCACACGACTCAGAGGATACCTGGGATGGGCCCTCCGTCCCGGTCGATCGCGGCTACGGGGTGAGCGACGCGGAGCTGTCGCTGGGCGTCGTCGCCGCCGGGGCGGTCGGAGTGGCCACCGGGGCTGGGGTCGGCTCGCTGGTCGGAGTCGGGGCCGGCGTCGGCTTGCTGGTCGGCTCGGGTGTCACCTCGACCGTCGGGGTGGGCGTGGCGGCCGGGGTCGGGTCAGTGGTCGCAGTCGGCGCTGACGGTACTGACGTCGTCGCCGGAGCAGGGGTGGTCTTGGTCGTCGTACCGCCGCTGAGCGACGTCCCGCTGCCATGCTCGCCCTGCACCACTGCGGCCAGCGGTCGGTGGGCGGCGATCTCGAAACCGGTGACGCCGACCATCAGGGCGGCGAAGATGGAGAGCGTCGCGACGGCGGCGTGGCGCCAATCGAGGGTCGAGAAGAAACCGCTCTTCGGCGCCTTGGAGGTCGCGTTCGACCGGGTTGCATCGGACCGGTCGTCGGCCGGGACCGGTACCAGCGCCTGGGTCGGCCGCTCTTCGGCGACGGAGTGGATCGGCGGTATGTCGGTGAGGGTGTAGTCACTGGCCCGGGCGTGCCGGTCGCGGGTGACGGTGATCGGCACGACTTCGCGGACGACCTCGGTGGTGCGGCGCAGGGAGTGGCCGAAGACGGCGTTTCCGGTGACGGTGAGCACGCTGGCCACGGCGGCTCCGACCACGGTGCCCGATATGCCGAGGTAGGAGGCGGCGACGGTGGCCAGCACTGCGGTGATCGCGCTGGCGATGATCTGGGTGGCCGATAGGCCGAGGCGCGATTTCTCGCCGCTTTTTCCGGGTGATTCATGGTCGGACGGCTGGACGGGACGGGGCGTTTCGGTATTCGGCATGACGAGTCCATTGTCCCGAGACCCGATGTGCGTCTCCAGCGACACTCACACGCCTCACAGGTCGAGCGTCGGGCCCCAAAGGTGGCCTGCTTCAGCTGGCGGCGGCGACCACATCGGCGACCCGGTGGGCGATCTGCTCGGCCTGATCCGAGGTCGGCGCCTCGACCATCACCCGTACGAGATTCTCGGTGCCCGACGGTCGCAGCAGAATCCGGCCCAGGTCGCCGAGCTCGCCGTCAGCCTCGGCGACGGCGGCCGAAACCGTGGCGGAGGCAGCCACGGCGGCCTTCTCCCCCACCGGAACGTTCAACAAAACCTGGGGCAATCGCTGCACGACCGCCGCCAGCTCGGCCAGCGGCGAGTTGGTGCGGGCCATCGCGGCCATCACGTGCAGCGCAGTCAGCAGCCCGTCGCCGGTGGTGGCGGCGTCGGTGAAGACGACATGCCCGCTCTGCTCACCGCCGAGGTTCAAGCCTCGTTCGCGCAGCGCCTCGAGTACGTACCGGTCCCCGACCGCAGTGGTGACGACTTCGATACCCGCGTCGCGCATCGCGTGGTGGAAGCCGAGGTTGCTCATCACCGTCGCCACCACGGTGTTCTCGACCAGGGTTCCGCCGTCGCGCATCGCAGTGGCGCAGAGGGCCAGGATCTGGTCGCCGTCGACGATCTCACCGTCGGCGTCCACCGCCAGGCAGCGGTCGGCGTCACCGTCGTGGGCGATCCCCAGATCGGCTCCGGCCGCGACAACCTGCTTGGCCAGCGCCTCGATGTGGGTCGACCCGACACCGTCGTTGATATTGAGGCCGTCGGGTGCAGCGGCCACCACCGTGACTGTGGCGCCGGCCCGTCGATACACCTCGGGGGCGACCGTCGACGCTGCGCCGTGGGCGCAGTCGACCAGCACGTGCAGACCGGCCAAGGACTCCGGAACGGCCTTGAGAAGATGGGCGATGTACTGCTCACCGGCGTCCGGAACGTCACGAACGCGACCGACTCCTGAGCCGGTGGGACGACCGGTCGGCTCGCCGGCCAGGGCCAGCTCTTCGATCTCGACTTCGAGATCGTCCGGGAGCTTGTGGCCACCCCGGGCGAAGAGCTTGATGCCGTTGTCGGGCATCGGATTGTGGCTGGCCGAGAGGACGACGCCGAGATCGGCGTTGAAGAGACCGGTGAGGAAGGCGACGGCCGGGGTCGGCAGCACGCCGACCCGCAGCACATCGGCGCCGGCACTGGCCAGACCGGCCACCACGGCGGCTTCGAGCATCTCGCCGCTCGCGCGCGGGTCACGACCGATGACCGCCACCGGTCGGTGGGTCGGGTCGTGTCCGATGAGTACCCGCGCCGCCGCACCTGACACCGCGAGCGCGAGCTCGGGTGTCAGGTCGGCGTTGGCGCGACCGCGTACCCCATCTGTGCCGAATAACCGGCCCATCGATGAGGGATTAACGCTTGGAGTACTGAGGAGCCTTACGGGCCTTCTTCAGACCGTACTTCTTACGCTCCTTGACCCGCGGGTCACGAGTGAGGAAGCCGGCCTTCTTCAGGGCCGGACGGTCGTCGGGCTCGATGTTGATGAGCGCCCGGGCGATGCCGAGGCGAAGCGCACCGGCCTGGCCGGTGATGCCGCCGCCGGAGAGGATCGCGATGACGTCGTACTGACCGTCGCGCTCGAGGGTCACGAACGGCTCACGGATGAGCTGCTGGTGAACCTTGTTCGGGAAGTACTCGGCCAGCGTGCGGCCATTGAGCTTGAACTCGCCCGTTCCGGCTACGAGGCGGACGCGGACAATGGCCTCTTTACGACGGCCAACGGTGGGTGCATAAGCTGCTTTAGTCACTGAAAGTCTCCTATCGCGCTTACTGCGCGACCTGCTTGATCTCGAACGGCTCGGGCTTCTGGGCGGCGTGCGGGTGCTCCGGGCCTGCGTAGACCTTGAGCTTCTTCAGCTGGGCGCGGCCCAGCGTGTTCTTCGGGAGCATGCCCTTGACAGCCAGTTCGACGACGCGCTCGGGCTTGGTCTCGAGCAGCTCACCGACGGTGCGCTTGGAGAGACCACCCGGGAAGCCGGAGTGGCGGTAACGGAACTCGCCGAGCTTGGAGCCGGTGACGGCAACCTTCTCCGCGTTGATGATGACGACGAAGTCGCCGGTGTCGACGTGCGGCGCGAAGGTCGGCTTGTGCTTGCCTCGCAGCAGTGTCGCGGCCTGGGACGCCAGACGTCCGAGGACGATGTCATTGGCGTCGATGACGTGCCAGCGGCGGGTGATCTCGCCGGGCTTTGGGCTGTAAGTTGCCACTTTGCTCATTCTCTCTAGTCGGTCTTCACGACGCTGGTTGCGCCGCCCCCACGGTCGTCTCCGCCTCGTGGCGGTTCGGACCCCAGGACATGGCCGTGCGTGTGCTGTCCAGTGGACGCACACCAGCCGATGACTCTACCTGGGCGCCTGGCGTCCGGCCAAATCGTCGGTTGCCAGCGTTCCCGGCCCGTCCCCCGGCTCTTCACCCGGAATTGCCGGTTTCACCGCCCAGATCGGCAATTCCGCGCGAAAGGCGGCTGGGCGGCGGCGGGCGGAATTCCCACCGCAGGAGGATTCCCCGACGGCACCGCGACTGCGATGATGTCGCCCATGGCCGACCTCAGCGAGAGCATCGACATCACCTGCAGCCCCGCCCAGATCTACGGAATGGTCTCCGACCTGCCCCGGATGGGTGAGTGGAGTCCGGAGAACCGGGGTGCCCGCTGGTTCGGACGACCGGCCGGACCGGCGGTGGGAGCGAAGTTCGTCGGCGTGAACCGCTTCAAGTGGCTGGTCTGGCCGACCAATGGCCGGGTCACCGTGGCCGACCCCGGCAGCGCCTTCTGCTTCGAGGTGGTGGCGGGCCCGCTGCCGGTCGCGCGCTGGGAGTACCTCATCACGGCCACCCCCGACGGCTGCACGGTCACCGAGTCCTGGACCGACCGGCGCCCCAACTGGATGCTCAAGCCGATGAACCGGATCTTCGGCGCGCCGCGGGAGACGCTCAATACCACCGGCATCAAGATCACGCTGGCCAATCTGAAGCAGGCGGCCGAACACACGTCGGTCTGAGATCGGGCCCGGTCGAGGTCCGTCACAACCCGCTCGCGGGGAGTTTTTTGCCCGGATTCCGGGAAGAAAACTCCCCACAAGGTGGACATTGGCCGTGCCAACTAGCGGGCCCGGGCGACGCGACCCTCGTCGAAGACCGGCTCGGCCGACTCGTAGACGATCCCGTCCGCCCCGAAGACCAGGAAGCGGTCGAAGGATCGGGCGAACCAGCGGTCGTGGGTGACCGTGACGACGGTTCCGTCGAAGGCGTCGAGGGCCTCCTCCAGTGCCTCGGAGCTCAGCACGTCCAGGTTGTCGGTGGGCTCGTCGAGCAGCAGCAGCGTCGCACCGGAGAGCTCGAGGAGCAGGATCTGGAAGCGGGCCTGCTGCCCACCGGAGAGCGAGCCAAAGTTCTGATCACCCTGCTGCTGCAGGGCATAGCGGCGCAGGGCCGCCATCGCTCGTCCCCGGTCGACGCCGCTGCGACCCTCCTCGCCATGCCAGAGCAGGTCGACGAGGGTGCGCTTCATCCACTCCGGGTGGGCATGCGTCTGGGCGAAGAGGCCGGCCACCACGCGGGAGCCGAGGCGGAACTCGCCGGTGTGCGCGACCTCGGCGCCGCCGAGCATCCGCAGGAAGTGCGACTTCCCGGCACCGTTGGCCCCGAGGACGGCCAGCCGCTCTCCGTAGTAGATCTCGAGGTCGAACGGCTTCATCAGGCCGGTGAGTTCCAGCTTCTCGCAGATGACGGCCCGCACTGCGGTGCGACCACCGCGCAGCCGCATATTCACCTGCTCGTCCTCGGGCTTCTCCGGCGGCGGCCCCTCCGCCTCGTAGCGGGCGAGGCGAGCGGCCTGCACCCGGTACTTCTGGGCCATTACTTCCGAGATTCGCGCCTGGATCTGCAGGGTTAGCACCAGTGCCTTCAGACGGGCGTGCTCCTCATCCCAGCGACGGCGCACCTCGGCCATCCGCTCGTGTTTCGCGCTGCGAGCCTCGTGATAGGAGTTGAAGCCACCGCCGTGGACCCAGACCGTGCCGCCCTCGACCGTCACGATCCGGTCGGCGACCCGGTTCAGCAGTTCGCGGTCGTGGCTGATGAACAGGATCGTCTTGCGGGTCTCCAGCAGCCTGTCCTCCAGCCACATCTTTCCCGGCACGTCGAGGTAGTTGTCCGGCTCATCGAGCAGCAGCACCTCATCCGGGCCGCGCAGCAGCGCCTCCAGCGCCAAGCGCTTCTGCTCCCCGCCGGAGAGGGTGTTCAGCTGCCGGTACTTGCAGCCGTCGTAGCTGATGCCCATCGCCGCCACGGTGACCGTGTCCCAGAGGACCTCGGCGTCATACCCACCGGCGTCGCCCCAGGAGGCGAGGGCGTGCGCGTACTTCAGCTGGGTCGCCTCGTCGTCGGTCTCCATCAGGGCCAGTTCGGCGGCCTGCAGTTCATCCCAGGCGACGCCGACCGGCGGCGGGGCGAGGCGAACCAGAAAGTCCTGGACGGTGGTCTCGTCGCGGACCGATCCGACGAACTGCCGCATCACGCCGAGCCCGCCCGAGCGCACGATCGCCCCGGCCTGGGCGTCCAGATCGCCGCAGATCAGGCGGAGCAGGGTGGTCTTTCCGGCGCCGTTCGCGCCGACCAGCGCGGCCCGGGCTCCGTCGCCGATGCGGAAGGAGACATCCTCCAGCAGCAGCCGGCCGTCGGGAAGCGCGTGCTGCAGTCCGGAGACGTCGATATAACCCACTGCGCAATTCTGGCACGGTCAGACGAGCCAATTCGCCGCGTCGGCCGCGTCGCTGCGCGAATTTGAGCGGTTGCGCCGCTACCCGGGTCTGGGCGGCTGCGAACGTCTCAGGCGACGTCGAGACCGCTGAGGTCAGGGAGGAGGAGGGTGCCGTCGGCGTCGCGGCCCACCTCCAACTGCGCGACCACCGCCGCGACCGGGATCGGACCGTAGATATGCGGGAAGGGATCGGCCGAACCCTCGACCGCGTCCCAGCGCAGCGGGGCGCCGGCCGCCTCGCAGAGGTCGGGCTCGACAACCAGGAGCAGTTGGGTACTCAGATCGACGTCGGCGTAGTACCTCGAGGCGACGCCCGGCACCTGAGCCGCCGTCGACATGTGCATGAAGCCGACGTCGGCCAGCGAGGCGTCGCGGGTGGACTCGGAGTACTCGCCGGTGCGTAGCGCCTCTTCCCAAGCCGAGCGAGACGCGAGATGCAGAATTCTCATGCCTACAGTCTGCGCGAGCGCCGGCAGGACACAATGAGCGGATGCGAAAGATCGAGCAGGTCAGCACCCGGATCGCCCATCAGACGCCCTGGATGACCGTTCGAGCCGACGAGGTGCGCTTCCCGGACGGCTCGACCGGGACGTACTCGGTGCTGGAGAAGCGCGACTTCGCCCTGGTGATCGCCGAATCGCAGGAGGGGTACTGGCTGGTGGAGCAGTTCCGCTACCCCATCGGGCGACGGGTCTGGGAGTTCCCCCAGGGCGGCTGGGGCGCCGGGAAGGACGGCAGCAAGGAGGAGCTTGCGGCCAGCGAGCTCGAGGAGGAGACCGGCATTCTGGCCGGCGGATGGGCGCATCTGGGCCACCTCTATGCCGCCTACGGCTACAGCAACCAGGGTTTCGACGTCTTCCACGCGACCAACCTGACGATGGGTGAGCCGAAGCGCGAGGCCAGCGAGCAGGACATGGTGCACGGTTGGTTCTCCGACGTGGAGGTGCGGGCGATGATGGCCCGCGGCGAGTTCGTCGACTCGCACAGCATCGCCGCGCTTGCCCTACTGGATCAGGCGAAACTGCGTCAGGCCCAGACCCGACGCTGACCGGCTGACTGACTACAAGGTGAGCGTCTCGCGGGGCGCCAGATGCCGATAGCTGGAGCCGTGCTCGGCGCCGATTCGCGTCACGTGCCCCTCGACGACACCGAGGCCCAGTTCATTGAGCAGGCCGTCGTGCACCTGGAAAGCCTGCGGGGCCCGGACCGCGATGACGAAGTCGATGACCTCGCTCACCTTCGACCAGGGGGCATGGATCGGCACCAGTAGCGTCTGCACCGGCACAGTTGGTACGGCGAAGGAATCACCTGGATGATAAAGGTGATCGTCGATCAGGTAGCCGACGTTGGAGATCACCGGAATGCTGCTGTGGATCACCGCGTGCTGGCCACCGAACGTCTGTACCGCGAAGCCCGCCGCCTCGAAGTTCTCGCCGACCGCCGCGACGGCGAAGCGCTCCTGCAGCGGGGCGAAGCTATCGGCCAGCGACTGCGGCGCCCAGACCCGAAGGTGCGGATTCTGCTCGGCGGCGCTCAGCACCCGATTCAGGTCGAGGTGGTCGACGTGCTCATGCGTTATCAGCACCGCATCGGCACCGTCGAGCGCTTCATCCAGTTCGGAGAAGGCACCCGGATCGATAACCAACGTGCGGCCGCCGTCGTCGAGGCGGACGCAGGCGTGGGTGTACTTGGTGAACTTCACGGCGATCCCCTTTGCTGATAAGTCATCTCTGACGCTACTCCGGTGCTCGCCGCCTTCAGGCGAGGTCCCCCACCGCCTCGCCCCGCCACGCGCTGCGCAGGGTGAGCTTGTTGCCGGTGTGCAGGATGGAGGCCCGGTAGAGACGCCCGGCCACGACGAGCGCGACTGCGGTCAGGGCGAGCATCAACAACGCCGCTGCCAGCACGTCGGTGATGGGCACACCGCCGCGAGCCAGGCGGGCCGGCATCGCGATCGCCGAGATCGGCGGGATCATCGACAGCACGCGGGCCCAACTGGTGTCTGGATTCGCCGAGACGGCAAAGCTCGCGGCATAGGCGACGAAGAGCAGTCCGGTCACCGGGGTGAGGACGCCGGAGACCTCCTCCTGCCGGGAGACCAGGGACGCCAGGCCGGCGGCGAGAGCGGCGAAGAAAGCGAATCCCAGGGCGAACCAGCCGAAGGCGACCAGCAAGGAAACATAGGCCGATCCGGGCAGTGTCAGCCCACCAGTCCCGATCGACACGCCGAGGGCAACCAGGGCCAGCAGCGCGACCTGGGCCAGCGCCAGGCCACCGATACCGACGAGCTTGCCGGTGAGCAGTTGCACCGGCCGAACGGCCGAGAGGATGAGCTCCACCACGCGACTGGACTTCTCCTCGACCACTCCGATGGCCACCCAGGTGCAGAAGGTGAGGAGTTGGGCGAAGAGGAAGACGACCGCAATCGTCGCCACCACCTGGCGCTGCGTCGTCTCGGCCGAGTTGGTGGCGGTGACCGCGAGCGCCTTCACCTCGAACGCATGCTGGATCTGGATACCGGTGAGACCGGCCGCCGCGAGATTGTCGCGCAGCTGCTGGGCCTGATGGGCTGATTGGATAAGGGTGACTGCTCCCGAGTCACTTGATTTGGCGACGATCCGATCGCCGTTGATCACGGCGGCGTCCCAATCGCCGCTGCGTACCTTGGCCGCCGCCTCGGTGGCGTCGGTCGGGTGCAGCCTGATCGGCTGACCGGCCTGCTTGGCGGCTGCGTCGAGGTACGTGCGCAGCTCCTCACTGCCGCCGACCACGCCGATCTGATACGTCGAGGCAGCGTGACCACCAATGATCTTCGGGGCGGCCGCGCCGAGGGCGATGATGATGACAGCCACGGCCAGCCCGATCCGGAACCCCCGCTGCTGCAGACGGACGATGACCTCGCGACGAGCCACCAGCAGAACGGTCCTCACTGGGCCGCCACCGCCTCTCGGTAGAGCTCGGCCAGTGGTGGCTGCCGCCAACCGAAGTGACTCACCCGTCCGGCGGCCGTCGCCGCGGCGAGTATCCGTTGGTCATCGCCGGTATCGTCCAGTCGCAGACGCAGCCGATCGCCTTGGGTCACCGTCACCGTCACGCCGGTGAGGCCATCGACCCAGGACGAGTCGATTCCCTCCACCTCCACCTCCAACTCCGCCCGCCCGCCGGCCCGACGCAGCTCGTCGAGGGTGCCGGCCGCGACGATCCGCCCCGCCGTGATGATGATGATGCGGTCGCAGAGCCGCTCCACCAGCTCCAGTTGATGGCTGCTGAAGAGCACCCCGACGCCGGTGGCCCGACGCTCGGCCAGCACCTGCTCCATGGTGTCGACGCCGACCGGATCGAGGCCGGAGAAGGGTTCGTCGAGGATGAGCAATTCCGGGTCATGAACGAGGGCGGCGGCGAGCTGGACCCGCTGCTGATTCCCCAGCGAGAGCGACTGCAGCACGGCGTTCGGCTCGGCGACCACGCTGAGCTTCTCGATGATCGATGCCGCCGTGGCGTCGGCGTCCCGACGCGACATGCCGCGCAGTCGACCGAAGTAGCTGACCTGATCGACGATCCGCATCTTCGGATAGAGGCCACGCTGCTCGGGCATGTAGCCGAAGCGCTGCCGGGTTGCGAAGCTCAGCGGCTCGCCACGCCAGTGCACACTGCCTGAGTCGGCGGCCAGTAACCCCATCGCGATCCGCATGGTGGTGGATTTCCCGGCGCCGTTGGCACCGACGAAACCCACCATCTCACCGGGCTGCACGCGCAGCGAGACGCCGCGCAGCGCGGCCACGCTGCCGTAGGACTTGGTCAGGTCGAGGATATCCAGCATCGTGTTCGCCGCTAGCCGATCGGGGTGACTCCCCACGTGCCGGTCCAGTCGGCACCCGGCTCCAGCACGATTAGGCCAGTGCCGGAGTTGAAGGCATCGGCCGGGCAGGTCATCGGCTCGACGGCCACCGCCGGTGAGAAGTGGGCCAACTCCTCGGCGGTGAAGACCTGCAGGAAGCGGAAGGATTCGTCGTACCAGATCTGGGTGGAGCCACTCGGGGTGCTGAGCAGTACCGCACCGCGGCCGTCCACATAGTTGAGCTCACCGAAGGCGTCGTCCAGCCGTTGGCTCTTCAGGGCCCGCGCCCCACGGAAGTCGTATTCGCTGTCGTCGACCTCGGCCTGCCCGACCGGCACCTGCGCCTCGTCGGTGATGATCCGGCTATTGGCCGGGATCTGCAGTACAACCTCGTCCAGCGAGTGGCCGTGCAGCGATAAATAGGGGTGGAATCCGGCACCGAACGGGGCCCGCCCCGTCCCCTCGTTGAAGACCGACGAGGTGACCGTCAGCCCCGCCTCGACATCCACCGAGTAGGTCACGGCGGCTGATATCTCGAAGGGCCAACCGGTCTGCGGAACGATCTTGCAGGCCAGCGTGATGGAGTCCTGCTCCTGCGCGATGGGCGCCCAGCGCGACCAGCGCGCCAGGCCGTGATTGGCATTGTTCTGTGGCCGTTCGGTGACCGGCACCTGGAGCTTCTGCCCCTCGAAGACGTACTCGCCGTTGCGCAGCCGGTTCGGCCAGGGCATGAGCACGGCCCCGTCGCAGCGTGGCGGAAGCTCGTCCGTTGCATAGGGGGCGGTGATGTCGACGCCGCCCCTGGTGAAGCGCCGCAGGCCGGCACCAACCTCGACCACGGTGGCCTCATAGTCGCCCGCGGAGATGGTGAACTGGGTACCCGTCAGTGCCATGGTTGCGACGTTACGTGACGCCGCCGTGAAGTGACATGGCAGGTGGGTGGTCCCTCCGGACCACCCACCGACCACAACTATCCGCTAGTGCACGTACTGCAGGTTGAAGTAGTGATCGACGGCCACTCCGGCCGTATTCACACACTGCAGGTAGGCGTAGGTCGCGGTGCTGCCATGCGCCCAACCGGTCGAGCGGCAGGACGAGCCGTCCGAGCCGTAGCTGGTCACCTGGATGTCTCCACCGCTGGCCAGCTGCCCGGGGATCGTCACCATGTAGTTCCCGGCACTGCTGCGGGTGATGGTGTTGGTCTGACCGGTCGAGTTGTAGGACCAGGCCGCCGCCGGCGTGTAGGAGGCCGCAGAGGGCGAGTTGCCCCAGACGTAGCCGTAGGCGGTGGTCTTGCCGGTCAGTGAGAGATGCGCGGCGTAGCTGGCGGTGAAGTAGGTATCCACCGGAGCACCGGTCGCGGTGTAGCAGCGCACCGTGACGCTCTCGTTGTACGGGCTGGAGGCTGGACCGTACCAACCACCGGAGAGGCAGGAGTAGTTACTCGAGCCGTAGGCGGTCACCTTCACCGTCCCCTGGTTCGTCGACACGACCGGCGAGAGCGCGGCGAAGTTGATCGTGTAATCACCGACCCCGTTGCGGGTGATGGTGTTGGTGAGATTCTGGTTGTTGTACTGGTAGAACGTGCTCGGCGTGTAGCTCGCCGTGGTGGGCTGGTTGGCCCAGACATAGCCGAGTGAGTTGTTCGACAGGTTGGCCGAGCCGACGATGCCGGCCGGGTTTGCGAAGACGACGTCGTAGTAGGAGTCGAGGGCCACACCGGAGTTGCTGAAGCAGTAGACGTTCACCACCTCGCCGCTGCCGGAGTAGTACCAGTTGCCCACCTTGCAGCGGGCGTTGGTCGAGTACCCGGTGACATCGACGGTGCCACCACTGGCCAGCCGTCCGAAGGTCACCGTGTAGCTGCCGACGCCATTGCGGCGAATCGAGTTGGCGCCGCCGTAGGAGTTGTAGGAGTAGGTGGTGCTGGGCGTGTAGCTCGCCGTGCTGGGCTGGTCGGCCCAGACGTAGCCGTAGCTGTCCCGCGGTGCGGTGTACGGCGTGCCGACACCGGTCGGTCCGTCGTAGCCGTAGCCGGCTGTGCAGAGGTAGGAGCCACCGCAGGAGCCATTGCTGCCGGAGAGGACATCGTTGATCCCGTACCCGTTCTGCATGCGGTAGAAACCCTGCGCGCCCTTCGCGGTGCGGAAGTCAGCGTTGGCCTCGGCCGAGATGGCCGCGATGATCGGCGCTGAGACGCTGGTGCCACCACTGGTGATCCATCCGCTGTGGCCGTAGCTGCTGTACATGGCGACCGGAGTGGCCGGGTCGGCGACCGCGGAGACGTCGGCGACGGTGCGCTTGGCGCAGCCGCTGTCGGTCTGCCACTTCGGCTTGGCCTCATACAGCGAGCAGCCGCTGCCGGCGCCGCTCCAGGCGGTCTCGCTCCAGCCGCGAGTCGAGCCGTCCGTCACGAGCTTGGTGCCACCGACGGCGACGACCAGCGGGGCGGCCGACGGGTAGGAGACGCCGTAGCCGTAGTCACCGGTCGATGCCGTGGTGACGATTCCGGGGTGGCTGTAGGAGGCGTTGTAGGCCGTCTCACCGCTGCTCTGGGAGGCGCCGTAGCTATTGCTGATGGCCACCACACCGGGCAGGCCGGCCGCCATGTTGGCGGCGGCGGCGAGGTTGGCACTCGAGTTGTTGTTCGCCTCGACCAGCACGATGTTGCAGAGCGGGCAGACGGCCGAGACCATGTCCACGTCGAGCGCGATCTCGGTGGCCCAGCCGACGTTGGCCGCCGGTAGCGGCGAGGTGGCGCCGCTCTGGTTGAGGATCTTGAAGCAGCCACTGGCCACCGTGCAGGCCGGCAGGCCGTAGGCGGCGCGGTAGGTGTTCAGGTTCGAGGCGATCGTCGGGTGGCTGTAGGCGTCGATGATCGCGACGGTGAGACCCTTTCCGTTGGCGGTGGCCAGCCGGTAGGCCGAGGCGAGGTCAACCGGGCCCCAACCGAGTGGGATCGCGGGTGTCGCAGTGCCGGCGGCCGGGGTCACGATCTTGCTGAAACACTTGGCATACCCGGCGTTCGCCGTCGCACAGGAGTCCTTGGTTGTGAAGTTGGTGAGCGGCTTGGCCAATCCCGGATGTGGGTCGGGCAGCGGGGCGACCGGGGCCGTGGCCGTGGTGTCGCCGAGTTGCTTGCCGGTGGTCGGCGGGCTGAGCTTCACCGCCCCCGGCGCCGGAGCCGGGGTCGGAGTGGCGGCGGATGCGGTAACGGCGGCTGCGCTGAGCAGGCCGGCCGTCAGTGCGGCTACCAGGAGCGCCACTGCGCCCCGGGCCGCTATTCGTCGTGTGGCTATTGGCTTCATGAATGAGATCCCCAGAGATGATGACTGCGGGCTATCCGCAGGTCCACCAGTGAAGACACATTCCGCTCACATCTGATACCTATGTGTGATGCCGATTGTGTGATGCCGACGTGCTTCCGTCAGGTCGAAACGCCTACGACCTCTTCGTCGCGGCCCGCCTCGACGGCATCGGTGCGGTAGTTCCAGAACGGCCGCACCATCACCCCGGCGATGAGCACCACCACGATGCAGGCGATTCCGCCGGCCACCCAGGAGAAGGTGGCCGAGGTGAAGGATGCGGTGGCCCCGGCGCGCAGGTCACCTAGGCGCGGCCCGCCGGCCACCACCGCGATGAAGACGCCCTGCATGCGTCCACGCATCTCGTCCGGGGCATAGGTCTGCAGGATCGTCTGCCGGTAAACCGCACTCACCAGGTCGGCCGCGCCGGCCACGGCCAGCAGAATGACGACCAGCCAGAGTTGGTGAGCCAACCCGGAGAGCGCGACGGCCGCACCCCAGGCCACGATGGCGAAGGTGAGGGCGCGACCCTGTCGCCGTACCCGCCCGATCCACCCGCTGGAGAGTCCGGCGACCACCGCCCCGATGGCGATGGCCGCATAGAGCGGGCCGACCGAACCACCGAAGCGCTCCGCCGCCACCTCCGGGTACAGGGAGCGCGGCATGGCCAGCACCATCGCCACGATGTCGACGCCGAAGGACATCACCAGCACCGGGTTCGAGCCGATGAAGCGCAGGCCGTCGATGACCGAGCGGAGTCCGGCCTTCTGGGCCTGCCCGTCCGGCGGCAACGACGGTAGCCGCAGCGCCGAGTAGAGCGCGGCCAGGAAGAGGAGCGCGTCGATACCGTAGGCGTACTCGAAGCCGTGGTTGAGCGAGACCAGGAGCCCGGCGATGAGCGGCCCGGCCACCATCCCGAAGTTGCCGACGGTGAAGTTAAGAGTGTTAGCCGCTGGCACCAGCTCCGGCTCGACGATTCGCGGAATGATCGCCCCACGGGCCGATGACGCGATCGCGAAGACGCCTGACTGCACCGCGACCAGCACCAGAATCACCGGAACGCTACGGAGATTAGCCAGAGTCTGCAGCAGAAGCAGGATGGTCACCAGCCAGGTGCCGATCGAGGACCAGAGGTACAGCTTGGCCCGATCCATCGAGTCGGCGATGGCCCCTCCGTAGAGACCGAAGAAGACGATCGGCAGTAGCCCGACGAGGCCGACCATGCCGACCATCAACGACGACTTCGAGATCGAGTAGACCTGCACCGGGACCGCGACCTGGGTGAGCATCGAACCGATGAAGGCGGTGCCCTGTCCGACCAGCAGTCGCTTGTAATAGACGTTCTTCAGTGGTCGGGTATCGACGGCGTGGTGCAGAAAGCGCGCCTTGAGGCTTGAAGCGGAGTAGCTCACGGGGCCAGCCGTTCGATGACCCAACCCGAGGCATTCCGGCGGTAGCGAATCCGATCGTGCAGCCGGTCGGCCCGTCCCTGCCAGAATTCGACCGCTTCGGGCGCGATCCGATACCCGCCCCAGTTCGGCGGTGGCGGCACCGGATCGTCATCGCCGAAGCGGGCCCGCACCACCTGCACCGCCTCCTCCAGCTCCAACCGGGAGGAGACCACCGAGGACTGCGGGGAGGCCCAGGCACCGAGCTGCGAGCCGCGTGGACGGGACGCGAAGTAGGTCGCGGTCTCCTCCCGGCTGACCAGTGTCACCGGGCCGCTGAAGCGGACCTGCCGCTCCTGCGGTAACCAGGCGAAGACGACGGCGGCATACGGCGCGGCCTCCAGATCCAGGCCCTTGGCCGAGTCGTGGTTGCTGTAGAAGACCAGCCCGGAATTGTCGAAACCCTTGAGTAGAACGGTCCGCACGGAGGGGTGTCCGGCCCGGTCGACGGTGGCCAGCTGCATCGCGTTGGGCTCACTCACCGCATCATCGGCGACGGCGGCGTCGAACCACACCCGGAACTGCGAGAGCCAGTCGGCGCTCACCGCCGATTCGCTGAGCTCGCCCCGGATATACGCCCGGCGCATGCCAGCTGGATCAGTCACTGCACCAATCTTTCCACCTCGCTGCAACTCGAAATCGCACTGTGGGCACAATGGGCAGAAGCGCGGGTGTAACCCACCCGCAATAGACGGCACCTTTCCCGATCGGAGACAGAGTCGATGAGTAGCGATTACAGCCCGGGTCTCGAGGGCGTCATTGCCTTCGAGACCGAGATTGCCGAGCCGGACCGCGACGGAGGCGCGCTGCGCTACCGCGGCGTCGACATCGAGGATCTCGTCGGTTCGGTCACCTTCGGAAACGTCTGGGCCCTCCTGGTGGACGGCAAGTTCGGGCCCGGCCTCCCGCCGGCCGAGCCCTTCCCGATCCCGGTTCACACCGGCGACGTCCGCGTCGACGTGCAGGCTGCCCTGGCCATGCTCTCGCCGATCTGGGGCTACCGCCCGCTGCTGGACATCACCGACGAAGAGGCCCGCGAGCAGGCCGCCCGAGCCTCGATCATGGCACTGAGCTACATGGCCCAGTCGGCCCGCGGCATCAGCGCCCCGGCCGTGCCACAGTCACGCATCGACAAGTCGCGCACCATCGTCGAGCGGTTCATGACGCGCTGGCGCGGCGAGCCCGACCCGGCCCACGTAAAGGCGGTTGACGCCTACTTCGTCTCCGCCGCCGAGCACGGCATGAACGCCTCCACATTCACCGCCCGCGTCATCGCCTCCACCGGCGCCGACGTGGCGGCCGCCATCTCCGGAGCGGTCGGCGCGATGAGCGGCCCGCTGCACGGCGGCGCACCGGCCCGTGTCCTGCCGATGGTCAAGGAGGTTGAGGAGAAGGGCGATGCCCGCAAGGTCGTCATCGACATCCTGGACCGTCACGACCGGCTGATGGGCTTCGGACACCGCGTCTACCGGGCCGAGGACCCGCGCGCTCGGGTGCTGCGGCGCACCTGTAAGGAGCTCAACGCGCCACGCTACGACGCCGCCGTCGCCCTGGAGCAGGCCGCACTGGCTGAGCTCAAGGAGCGCCGTCCAGACCGGGCCATCGAGACGAACGTCGAGTTCTGGGCCGCCGTCATCCTCGACTTCGCCGAGGTCCCGCCGCACATGATGCCGGCCATGTTCACCTGTGCCCGCACCGCCGGCTGGTCGGCCCACATCCTGGAGCAGAAGCGCACCGGACGTCTGGTTCGCCCGTCGGCCCGCTACATCGGCCCGGCGCCGCGTAAGCCGTCCGAGGTCGAGGGCTGGACGGACATCGCCACCGTTTAACCACGTGCGCCGGGATGGGATCATGGTGCGGTGAGCGCACTGCAGATCCCTGACTCGCTGAGACCGGTCGACGGCCGGTTCGGCTCCGGACCATCGAAGATTCCGGCGGCGGCGCTGGCCGAGCTGGCCGGCGCCGGCGCCGCGGTCATGGGAACGAGCCACCGCCAGGCCCCGGTGAAGTCGCTGGTCGCCGACGTCAAGCGGGGGCTCGGCGAACTCCTCGGCCTGCCCGAGGGGTATGAGATCGTCCTCGGCAATGGCGGCTCCACCGCATTCTGGGACGCGCTGGCCTTCGGCATCATCGCCGAGCGTTCCCAGCACGTCGTCTGCGGCGAGTTCTCCAAGAAGTTCGCCGCGATCAGTGCCGACGCGCCGTTTCTCGGTACCCCGACGGTGATCAATGCCGACCCCGGCACCGCGGCCGAACCCCAGCTCGAGGCGGGCGTAGACAGCTACGCCTGGCCGCAGAACGAGACCTCCACCGGCGTCGCACTGCCGGTCCAGCGGGTGGCCGGCAGCGACGGGCTGATGCTCATCGATGCCACCTCGGCGGCGGGCGGGATGGAGGTCGACATCAGCCAGACCGACGTCTACTACTTCGCCCCGCAGAAGTCCTTCGCCTCCGACGGCGGCCTCTGGCTGGCGGCCTTCTCCCCCGCCGCGCTGGCCCGCGTCGATGAGATCGCCCGCTCCGACCGCTGGGTGCCACCGTCGCTGGACCTGCAGATCGCCGTCGACAACAGCCGCAAGGATCAGACCTACAACACCCCGGCCCTGGCCACCCTGCTGCTGCTGCGCCACCAGCTCGACTGGCTGCTCGGCCTGGGCGGGCTGTCGGCGGCCGCCGCCCGCGCCGCCGACTCCTCCGGACGTCTCTACCGCTGGGCCGAGGCGTCCAGTTATGCCGCACCGTTCGTCAAGGACCCCGACCTGCGCAGCCCGGTGGTGGCGACGATCGACCTCGACGGGGTGGAGGCCACCGCGGTGAATACGGTGCTTCGGGCCAACGGAATCGTCGACACCGAGCCCTACCGGGGGCTCGGACGCAACCAGCTTCGCATCGGCGTCTATCCGGCCGTCGACCCCGACGACGTCAGCGCGCTCATCAGCTGCGTCGACTACGTGGTCGAGCATCTCTAACCCATCACTTCCGCATCGGCGTGGATACCACGCGCTACCTTGATCTGCTCGTATGGTGCTGGAATGCATGAGTTGCGGTTTGTCGGACCGGGTGACGACAGCGACCACGTGCGTGTGGAGTCGACCGATGGGTTGGACCAGTTCAGCCTGCTGGTGGATGACACTCTGCGCGAGGCGATCAAGCCTGCGCCGCTCAGACCGAACGCGACCTCAGACAGCGACGGGGTCAGCCCCCGCGAGATCCAGGTTCGCGTGCGCGCCGGTGAGGACCCCAACGCGATAGCGGAGGAGGCCGGCATCGATGTGGCCCGCGTCCTGCTCTTCGCTCGCCCGGTGATCGCGGAGCGTTCGCGGGTAACCGACGAGGCTCGCCGGGCCCGCGCCCGCCGCTCCACCCCGGACGGACAGCTGGTGGTCTTCGGCGAGTCGGTCGACGAGCGCTTCGCCGCGCATGGCCTCGACCCGCTGAGCGTCGGCTGGGACTCCCACCGCCGCGAGGACGGGCAGTGGCTGGTCACCGCCACCTGGCGCGGCGGTGACTCCGACCGCTCGGCGCAGTGGGCCTTCACCCTGGCCGGACGTACGGTGACTCCGCTGGATGAGACGGCGGCCGACCTGCTCTCAGATCGCCCCATCCGTCCCGTTGTGCGCGCCGTCCCCGACCTGCCGACGGCCGACGGTGACACCGGGCCGATACCGATGGACGACAGCCTCCTCGATCAG
The DNA here is from genome assembly GCF_900230215.1 of Jatrophihabitans sp. GAS493. Classification (NCBI taxonomy): domain Bacteria; kingdom Bacillati; phylum Actinomycetota; class Actinomycetes; order Jatrophihabitantales; family Jatrophihabitantaceae; genus Jatrophihabitans; species Jatrophihabitans sp. GAS493. Next base: position 139,642 of record NZ_LT907982.1, read on the forward strand.
CCGCCGGCCCCCCGCGACGAGGTCTATGACCAGGACGCGGTCGAGCGCTCCATCGCCGACGAGGCGCAGACCCGGGCGACGCCGCCCCGCAACGGCGGCGTGCCGACCGCGGTGACCGGTGGAAAGCCGGCGCGCAGCTCGTCACCCAAGTCCTTCGAACACCGCACCCAGTCCCGCTCGGCGGCCCGTCAGACCAACGGGGCCCCGAAGCTGGCGATGAACTCCGTCGCGGTTCGTGAACCCACGGCTTCGCGCGAGGCTGCTCCCTCGCGCGAGGCCGTGCCCAATGGCCGGGCTGTGCCCAATCGAGAGTCGGCGGTGGCGAATCGCGAGGCGGCCACCGCCCGCGACGCAGTCGCCATCCACGAGCAGCAGACCGAACTCTTCGCCGAACCCCTCCGGCTGGCCGAGCCCCTGCCGCGGTCCGCGGAGCCGGCGTCGGTCGGTGACCGGGACGATGCGGTCATCGCCATCGACGAGTCCGAGGAGCAGAAGGCGGCCCGGGCCCGGATCCCCTCCTGGGACGACATCCTGCTCGGGGTCCGCCGCAAGCGCGACTAGTCCCGCCGGTCCCGATCAGCGGGCAGAGAATTGAGTCGCGCTTTGTCGGTCCCTGGAAGTAGCGTGGATCGACGTGAGTGTTGAAGCAGAATCGGCCCAGAACGAGCCGCTTCCGCCTAACCTGACGCGACCCGGATCAGCCGACGAGAACGCGATCCGGCCGGGAGCCATCGCCACGCTCTGGCGGCTGCGGCGGTGGGGCATCCACTTCCGCTGGTCGATCCTGACCATGATTCTGGCCGCCACCCTCGCCATGTCGGCCCAGACGATGATCCCGCTCATCATCGGCCGGATGGTGGACGGACCGATCGCCGATCATGACCCCAACGCAATCTGGCCGCTGGCCGCCCTGGCTCTCCTCTTCGGGGTGGCCGAGGCGATTCTCTTCGGGGTGCGCCGCTTCGCGATGACCCGGGCCAGTCTCGGCATCGAGACCGAGGTCCGCCGCGACCTCTTCGCCCAGCTGCAGCGACTTCCGGTCGCCTTCCACGACGGCTGGTCGTCCGGGCAGCTGCTGTCGCGGATCAGCACCGATCTCAGCACGATCCAGCGCTTCGTCGGCTACGGCTTCGTCTTCCTCTTCGCCAACGTGGTGACGATCTCGGTCGTGCTGATCCTGCTCATCCATCTGCAGGTCTGGCTCGGGCTGCTGGTCACGCTGGCCATCCTGCCGGTGGTCTACGCGACCCGCAGCTTCGAGAAGCACTACGGACGGGACGCCCGCCGGGCCCAGGATCTTACCGGCGATCTGGCAACGTCGGTCGAAGAGTCGGCGTTGGGCATTCGGGTCATCAAGTCCTACGGACGGGGCCCGGAGATGATCACCTCGTTCATGCGCGACGCCGAGGTGCTGCGCCGGGCCGAGATCACCAAGATCAGCACCCAGGCCCGGTTCTGGTCGGTGCTGGAGGGGCAACCCCAACTCGTCGTCGCGGCCGTCACCTGCCTCGGCGTGCTGGCGGTGGCGCACGGGTCGATGAGCTCCGGGCAGCTGGTCGCCTTCCTGACGCTCTGCCTGCGGCTCATCTGGCCGCTCATCTTCCTGGGCTGGAACGTCGCGGTCACCGAGGAGGCCATCACCGCGACCCAGCGCATCTTCGAGGTGCTCGACACCGAGCCGACGATCGTCGACCCGCCACAGCCGCGCCGGCTGACCGGCCCGGCGACCATCAGCTTCGACGACGTGCACTTCCACTACCCCGACACCGACCACGAGGTGCTGCGCGGGGTGAACCTCGAGGTGCGCGACGGCGAGACCCTGGCAATCGTCGGTGGTACGGGGTCGGGCAAGACGACCCTGACGTCACTGGTCACCCGTCTCTACGACGTGACCGGCGGCCAGGTCAGCGTCTGCGGCGAGGATGTCCGCAGCGTCGCCTTGGACGAGCTGCGCTCCTGCATCAGCATGGCTTTCGAGGACGCGACGCTCTTCTCGGCCACCGTCGCCGAGAACCTGCTACTCGGCCGGCCGGAGGCCAGTGAAGCCGACGTCGCCGAGGCCATCGAGATCGCCCAGGCCCAGTTCGCCTACGACCTTCCGGACGGGCTGCAGACCCGGATCGGTGAGCAGGGCCTCTCCCTCTCCGGCGGTCAGCGGCAGCGCCTGGCACTGGCTCGGGCCGTGCTCGGGCAGCCACGGATCATGGTGCTCGACGATCCGCTATCCGCGCTCGACATCCACACCGAGGGCCTGGTCGAGCAGGCGCTGCGCCGGGTGCTGCACGCGTCGACCGCGATCATCGTCGCGCACCGCCCTTCGACGGTGCTGCTGGCCGATCGGGTGGCGCTGCTGGTCGACGGCCGGGTCGCAGCCGTCGGCACCCATTCGCAGCTGCTGGCCGAGAACCCGGCCTACCGCAACCTGCTCGCACAGGAAGCGGCCGAGGTGGGCTCCGATGTCTGATCCGACCCCTGATCCGACGATGGTAGCGGCGGCACCGGGCAGCCCGTCCAAGCCACCCCCGCGCCTGTCACGAGTGCTGCTGCGAGACCTCGTGCGTCCTCATCACCGTGGCATCGGGATCGTCATGCTGGCCGGCCTGGTGCAGGTGATCTCGGCAATGACCGCCCCGCTACTCATCGGCGTCGCGATCGACACCGCACTGCCGTCGGCCCGCACCGGCGACTACCGCCCGCTGGCCCTGGTGACGCTGGGGCTGGTCGTCAGCGCGTTGCTGGCCGGCTGGCTGCGCTTCGTCTTCGTGAAACGGGCCGGCGTGGTCGGGCAGGCGATTCTCTTCGAACTGCGCCGCCGAATCTTCGTCCACGTGCAGTCGCTGTCGGTCTCCTTCCACGAGCGCTTCACCTCCGGGCGGGTCATCTCCCGGCTCACTTCCGATGTCGACACCCTCAACGATCTCCTCGATGCCGGCCTGGACGGGCTCATCACCGCCTTGATGAACATGGTGATCATCACGATCGTGATGCTCGTCCTGGATGTGCCGATGGCGCTGTTGGCGGTGGCCGCGCTGCTGCCACTGATGCTGCTCTTCCGCTGGTTCGCCCGCCGGGCTACGCCGGCATTCGCCAAGACGCGCGACACCGTCTCGCTGGTCATCGTCAACTTCGTCGAGACCTTCAACGGCATCCGGGCGGTTCAGGCATTTCGAGCCCAGCGCCGTAACGAGGCCACCTTCGACAAGCTGAACACCGACTACCGGGCGGCCAACGCCACCGCATTTCGGCTTCAGGCCCTGCTGATTCCGGGGACGTCGATGATCGGCAACGTCGCGACCGTCCTGGTGCTCGTGGTGGGGGCGCATCGGGTCGCCACCGGCGGCCTGGAGCTCGGGGTGCTGACCTCGTTCATCTTATATTTGCGGCAGTTCTACGACCCGATGGACGATGTGGCCGTCTTCTACAACTCGCTGCAATCAGCGTCGGCCGCCCTGGAGAAGATCGCTCAGGTACTGGCCGAGGAGCCGTCGGTGGCACCCCCGGGCGCTCCCGTCACGCTGGCCGAACCGGTGCGCGGCGAGGTCGAGCTGAACGATGTCCAGTTCGGCTACGTCGACGCCACTGCGGTGCTGCCCGCGCTGGATCTGCACATCCGCGCCGGCGAAACACTTGCCCTCGTCGGGGCCACCGGAGCCGGAAAGTCGACGATCGCCAAGCTGATCTCGCGCTTCTACGATCCGAGTTCGGGCAGCGTCCGGCTGGACGGCACCGACCTGCGCGACATCGCCGAGCATCAGTTTCGTAGCGCCGTCGTCATGATCACCCAGGACGGCTTCCTCTTCTCGGGCTCGGTGGGCGACAACATCGCCTTCGGTTCACCCGGTGCGACTCGTGCCGAAGTGGTCCGGGCGGCCGAGGCGGTTGGGGCGCATGAGTTCATCAGCCGGTTGCCGGAGGGGTATGACACCGACGTCCGCAAGCGTGGCGGCCGGCTGTCGGCCGGGCAGCGGCAGCTCATCGCCTTCTCCAGGGCGTTCCTGGCCGATCCGGCCGTGCTGATCCTCGATGAGGCCACCTCGTCGCTGGATGTCCCAACCGAGCGTGCCGTTCAGCGGGCGCTGCGCACGGTGCTGCGCTCGCGGACCGCGCTGATCATCGCCCACCGCCTCTCGACGGTGGAGATCGCCGACCGCGTGGTCGTGCTCAGCGGCGGGCGGGTGATCGAGGACGGCACCCCGGCCGAACTGATCGCGCACTCCGGTGGCCAGTTCGCCTCGCTGCACTCCTCCTGGCGGGACTCTCTGGTCTAGCCTCCGTCGCAGCGGCCGATCAGGCGGGTCTGGTCAGGCGGGTCCGGTCAGGCGGTGAAGTGGGCCAGCGCGACGGCGACCGCGGTGGCGACGTTGAGCGAATCCACCCCGGTGGCCATGGGAATGCGCACCAGCTCCTGAACGCCGGCGAGGGCGGCCTCGGTGAGGCCCGGCCCCTCGGCGCCGAAGGCCAGCGCCCACCGCGCGGGTACGGCGGTCGCGGCCAGCGGTGCGGCCCCGGCCCGCGGCGTCAATGCGAAGGTGGCGAATCCGGCCTCATGCAGCGACGGCAGCGCATCCGGCAGCGACGTGGGGAGCACCGCGAAGGGAACCCGCAGCACATGACCCATGGAGACCCGGACGCTGCGCCGGTAGAGGGGGTCGGCGCACTGCGCGTCCAGGAGCACCCCGTCCGCGCCGAACGCCGCGACATTGCGGAACAGCGCACCCAGATTCTCGAAGTCGTTCAGCCCCTCCAGCAGCACAAGTCGACGCGACGAGGCCAGCAGCGCGGCCGCGTCCCAACCCGCGTGCCGGTACGCCGAGGCCAGCACGCCCCGCGTGACCCGGAACCCGGCGACATCCGACAGCATCCACTTGTCACCGGAGTAGACCTCGACGTCATGCTCGGCGAGAATCGGGGCGAGCGCCTCCAGTCGGGCCGCGACGCCGAAGACCGCCTTTACCCGGTACGGCGAATTGAGCATCCGCTCGACGACGTTGACGCCCTCGGCGATCACCACCCCACGGGCGGCGGCATCACCGTCGACACTCTTGAGGTCCCGGAAGTCATCCAGCCGGGGATCGGCCGCGTCGGTGACCGCGATCGGCTCCATCAGAGCGTCTCGGCGAGCGGGCGCCGGATGATCCGAGCGCAGAGCTGCGCCACCGCATCGCCCAGGCTCAGCTCCCGCTGGCGCATCAATGCGAAGCCGAGGACGACCGCGGAGCCGGCCGAGATGAGACCGCCGCCGATGATTCCCCAGCGTGGCCCGATCGCCGATGCCATCCAGCCGACGACCGGCGCGCCGAACGGCGTTCCGCCCATGAAGCACATCAGGTAGAGCGCCATCACCCGGCCTCGCATCGTCGGCTCCACGCCCAGCTGCACCGACGCGTTGGCCGCCGTGGTGAAGGTGAGCATGGCCAGACCCGTCGGGACCAGCACCAGCGCGGTGCTGAGGAAACCGGGCATGAGTCCAGAGGCTATCTCGAGCAACCCGAAGGCGAGCGCGGCGCCGATCAGGAAGAGGCTCCCGGGGCGCCTACGGCGTCGGGTGGCCAGTACCGCGCCGATGCAGGCACCAACCGCCAATGCGGTGGAGAGCAGCCCGTAGCCGGAGGCGGACTTGTGGAAGACATGCTTGGCCAGAATCGCGGTGGTGATCTGAAAATTCAGGCCGAAGGTGCCGATGATGAAGACCAGCAGCATCGTCAGCAGCAGATCCTGCCGGTGACGCACGTACCGCACGCCGTCGCGCAGCTGTCCCTTGGCCCGCAGCAGGTGCGGCGACGGGTAGAGCTCCGCCGGGCGCATCATCCAGAGGCCGGCGAGGACGGCGATGCTGGAGATGGCATTGGCCACGAAGGCCCAGCCCAGCCCGACGACCGCGATCATCACACCGGCGATGGCCGGACCGAGGATTCGACCGGCGTTGAAGATGGTGGAGTTGATCCCGACCGCGTTGGTGAGATCATCCTTCCCCACCATCTCGACCACGAAGGCCTGCCGGATCGGGGTGTCGATCGCCGCGATGATCCCCATCGCCAGCGCCAGTGCGAGTACCTGCGGATAGGTGATGACCCCGGCCAGCACAAGCACTCCGAGAAGCATGGTGGTGAGCGCGAGCAGGCTCTGGGTGAGCAGCAGCAGCCGGCGCTTATCACCCCGGTCGGCCAGCACCCCACCCCAGAGACTGAGCAGCAGTGCCGGCCCGAACTGCAGGGCGGTCACGATACCGAGCGCGGTGCCGGAGTTGGTCAGCTCGAGGACGAGCCAGTCCTGAGCGACCCGGGCCATCCAGGTCCCGGTGAGGGAGATGAGCTGTCCGGAGGCGTACAGCCGGTAGTTACGCACCCGCAGGCTGCGGAACATCCCGTCCTTCTCGGCGCCGGAGGCAACCGCGTCTGACCCGTCATTGCCGTCGGGGCCGCCGTACTGGGTGCTGAGGTCGGGTTCGGTGTCGCGAGAGGATAAGGACGAATTGAGCGTAGAGGTCACAACCAACCCGTCACAGCTGCGCCAATTTGTCGAAGACGGGGACGATCGCCTGCAGCGCGGCTCGCTCCTCAGGGGTCAGCGCGGCCAGACGTTGGGAGAGCCACTCGTTTCTCGACTCCCGCTCAGCGGCGAGCAGCGCGATACCGTCGTCGGTGATCGCGATGATGGCCTGCCGCTTGTCGTTCGGGTTCGCCACCCGGGAGACGAGACCGTGCTCCTCCAACGCCCCGAGAATCTTGGTCATCGACGGTGGCTGCACCCGTTCGTGTCCGGCGAGCTCGCCGGCACCCATCGGACCACGCGTGTTCAGCGTCCCCAACGCCGAGAGCTGGGTCAGGGTGACCGAGAGATCGACTCGTTGATTGCGGATGACGCGGGTCAATCGCAGGATCGATGGGCGCAGTAGCGCCGCGAGTTCTGCCGCTGTGGTGGTCGCCGTGGTCACGATCGTTAGCTTACCTAACGATTACTTCAACCGCCAATTCATGGGTATTCACCATTGGCGCCCCCGGCCTCCGACCCAGCAGCGCGCCGTCAGAGGTCGATCCAGAAGCGATCCTCACCGCGGGCCTGGCCATCGGGCACACCGGCATTGGCGAGGATGACCCGCCGGGACGCCTCATTCTCGATCCCGCAAGTGAGCAGCACCCGCTGCAGGCCGATGCGGCCCGCCTCGACGAGCCCGGCGGCGAGCATCCGAGTCGCGTGGCCCTGCCGCACCCAGGGCGACACCACGTGATAGCCGATATGCCCGCCGGCCTCGGCCAGCACCGGCGTCAGCTCGTGCCGAATCACGAGCGATCCGAGGTAGTACGGGCCGGCGACGTACCAGAGGATGGAGGAGGGCACCTCCCAGCGCGTCTGCACCCCGCGCCGGGCGGCGACATAGGCCGCGAAGTCCTCACTGGCCGCGGTCACCCACTCCGAGGAGGTACCGCGCTGCAGGCAGTCGGCCGCCGAGCCGACCAGGAAGGAGACCTCTACCTCGGTGGTCGGCTCCATCAGCCGAGGTGGCACGGGCAGCGCGATCACGGTGGCGGCAGCACCACTCCGAAGCCGCTCACCGCCAAGCGCAGCAGTACCTGCCCCGGGGCCAGCAGGTCGGCGATGCGAGCGGCGCTGAGGACTTCGAGTTCGCCCAATCGCAGCCGGTAGGCGTCCTCATCGAGCAGTCGCGCTGCCTGCAGGGAGTCCACGTTGAGCCACACCTTCTGCCGTGCTTCACGGAGGAATCTCTTCGAGCCGAGACGATTCAACGGAGCCAGCGCCCGGTCGATCAGGCGCCGGGAACCGGCCAACTCGGCGTCCTCGGCCCTGACTCTAGCCGACAGCACTTCATCTATCCGTTCGTGATCGCGGCGCCGGCTGGCGATGAGTTGAGTTTCGGCGAAATCCTCCGGGGCGATCACGGCCAGCATCGCCTGCGGCAGGTCGTAGTTGACGTGCGCATTGATGCCGAGCAGGACATGACGCAGCACTGGCAGCTGCGGGTCGGAGTCGAAAGCCAGCCGCCAGGGGCGGGGGATGTTCGCACGATCACCGGCGAGATAGGCATCATGAGCCGTCAGATACAGCTCGGCGAAGACGATATCCCAGCGCTCCACCCAGTCCGGATCCTCGAAGCGGCCCTCGGCCACCGCCACTCCGACCGCCTCGGTGGTGCGCAGATAGGTGGCCAGGAACGGGCGTCGGTGCTGCATATCCATCGGCAACTCGTCCAAACGCTGCTGCAGGCGGGCCACCACCGCCGCGATCGCCGGCGACGTCATCACCCGACCTCCCCGCTCGTCCGGGCCCGTCGCTGCATCCGAAGATAGAGCAGGCCGCCGGTCAGCACGGTGGCCACGAAGCCGACCAGGAAGAGCCAGGTGAGCGGCTTCGACGTATCGAACTGCGAGCGCGCCCGGGCCGCCGAGATGAGGATCAACAACAGCATGAATCCGGCGACCTGCAGCAAAATACGGGCTGAACTCCACCTTCGCTCGTGGATGACTCCGAGACCGGCCAGCCCCAGTGCGAAGATGGCACCCATCATGCGAGCGGTGAGCGGGGTCAGCGGCCAAGGCCAGATGCTGACCGCTCGGTAGGGGAAGAGGAAGAGAAACGCGCTGGTCAGAAGCGAGAGCCCACCCGCAGCGGCGATGATCACTGCGGCCAGTGACGAGAGGCGCGGGTCGCCGGCATCGCCGGGCCCGTACTCGCGCTGGTTGCGCAGGAACACCGCGAGAACCAGGAGCGGCGTCGTGAAGTAGAGACCGATCCAGAGCCAGAAGGCCAGATTTCCATGGATGAATCGCGACCAGTGCAGGATCGTGGTGATCGCCATCAACCCGGCGAACGTGGCTACCGGCAGGAACCCACCGGCCACGCAGTGCCACCGTGGCTCGCCCAGCACCCGCACGAAGAAGTAGGCGCCCCCCAGATACACCGATCCGAGCACCATGGCCGACATACTCGGCTTGATCGCCCAGGCGAATAGCCGTTTCGTGTCTGACGGCCACGGCACCAATACGAGGAATGCCAGCAACAGAAAGGGGATGATGACCGCGGCCAGGACGCGCGTTGCCGGGAGAACACGATCCTGCGGCGAATTGCCGGGCGCCATGAACTGGAGACGCTACGCGCGTGCGCCGGGATAGTCATCACTCAGCTAGCCTCTGCAGCATGGTGCTCCTCGAGCGCGAGCAGGAGGTAGCGCGGCTACGGTCCGCGACCGACGCCGCGCAGCGCGGTGCCGGTTCGCTGCTCTGGGTCAGCGGCGAGGCGGGGAGCGGCAAATCGTCCCTGCTGCGTGCGGCTGTTCCGTCGGCGATCTGGGGCTTCTGTGAACCGCTCTCGACCCCACGCCCGCTCGGCCCGTTCCGCGACATCGAGAGGAAACTGGATCGGCCCACCGCACAGCCGCGGCCGAGTGACGTCACCTCGATGCGGGAGCGACTGCTGGACTGGATCAGCGACAGCGACAGCGATCGCTTGAGGCCGCCGCTGGTCATCGAGGACGCGCACTGGATCGATGACGCCAGCGTCGATGTGCTGCGTTTCCTTGGCCGTCGGGTCGCCGGCTCGCGCGGCCTCATCGTCGCCACCTTCCGCGACGAGCTGGGCAGCGACCATCCGCTACGCCAGCTCCTCGGCGATCTCACCGGCCTGCCGGCGGTCGGACGTATCGATCTGTCCCCGCTCTCCGCGGCGGCGGTAACCCAACTCGTCGAGGCCACCGACATCGACGCCGACGAGGCGTACCGGCTGACCAACGGCAACGCATTCCTGGTCAGCGAACTCGTGCGCACCCCGCAGGCGGCGGCCTCATCGGTGCTCGATTCGGTGACGGCCCGGCTGATGCGCCTGTCGCCGACGACCCGTGGCGTGGTCGAGTTTCTGTCGGTGATCCCCGGCCGGGTGTCCTGGTCGCTACTCGGCGCGGAGTGGAAGAGTATGGACGAGGCGGTCGTCGCCGGCCTGCTCAACGTCGACGGCCCGGTGGTCGAATTCCGTCACGAGTTGGTCCGCCTCGCCGTCGAGCGGGAGTTGCCGCCGGGTCGGCGGCGCGAGCTGCACACCGACGTAGCGGCTCGGATGCAGGCCGCGTCGGGTGTCGAGCCGGCGGCGATCGCCTTTCACGCGCGCCTGGCCCGCAATCAGCCGCTGGCCCGAAGCAGCGAGATCGCCGCCGCCGAGCTGGCCATCGCCGCCGGTTCGCATCGCCAGTCGGCCGAGCATCTGCGCCGCGTGCTGGATAGCAGCGACACGGACGCCGATCCGGGCAGCGACGCCGCGCTCTGGCTGGCCCTGTCGCGTGAGGAGTACGTACTCGGACGCGACGCCGCGGCCGTCGAGGCGGCCCAGCGGGCGGTCCGGCTGCGCCCCGCCGGATCGGACGTTCGGCTGCGGGCGGTGGCGGTCTGTTGGCTGGGTCGGGTGACGGCCTCCGAGACCGAGGCTCACGAGCTGACCCGCTCTGCGGTGCAGATGCTGGAGCCGCTCGGCGGCAGCCCCGAGCTGGCCGAGGCCTATGCGTATCTGGCCACCAATCGGATGCTGGCCCGCGACCTCGGCGTGGCCCAGGAGTGGGCACGGCGAGCCCTTCGGCTGGCGGAGGAGGTCGGGGCCATCGAGACCCAGGTCGTCGCGCTGCAGGCCCTCGGCGCCGCCTTGACGCTCAGCGGTGACGAGCCGGACTGCCGGCACCTGCGCCGGGCAGTCCAGCTGGCCCGCGAAGCCGGCCTCGACGCCGAGATGGGTCGCGCCTATTCAAATCTTGTGTCGGCCGCCGGGGAGGCGAAGCTCTACGAGGTCAGCGGCCTGGCCGCCGACGAGGCACTGGCTGAATTCGTAGCCCGCGACCTGGACGGGCACGCGAACTACACCCGCGCCTGGCACGCCCGCTGCCTCTTCGAGCAGGGTCGTTGGTCGCAGGCCACCGCTCGCGTCGACGAGATCATCGCCGCCACCGCCACGAACAAGACGATCGCCGCCGTCACCGCCTTCACCATTCAGGGGCGCATTCGAGCCCGGCGGGGTGATCCGGCCGTCGCCGGCGCCCTCCGGGAAGCGGCCGCCCGGGCGGCGCTCACCGGGTCGCTGCAGCGGACGGCACCGGTCGCCGCCGCACTCAGCGAGGCTCGCTGGCTCGGCGCCGATGTCGCGGATCTCGATGTCGATTTCGATGTGGATGAGGCGGAGCTGGCGCAAAACTACGAGCTTGCGATGCAGCTCGCCAATGCCTGGGCGATCGGCGAGCTCGGCCTCTGGATGTGGCGCGCCGGAGATCTCGACGTTCTCCCGCCGATCGCCGCCGAGCCCTACCGCCGCCACGTCAACGGCGAGCCGGAGGCGGCCGGCGAACTCTGGCTGGGCATCGGCTGCCCCTACGAGGCGGCCGATGCCTGGTCTGACTCCGGCGACGAGCAGTTCGTCCTCAAGTCGCTGCGGATCTTCACCGACCTCGGCGCCCGTCCGGGGCGTCAGCGGGCGGCTCGCCGGCTGCGTGAGCTGGGTGTGCGCTCGATACCGCGCGGACCGCGGGCCAGTACGGCTCAGCAGGCGGACGGCCTCACCAACCGCGAACAGGAGGTGCTGGGTTGGGTCCGTCGGGGCTACACCGACGCCGAGATCGCGGCCCGGCTGCAGTTGTCGGTGAAGACCGTGGGGCACCACGTCTCGGCGGTGCTGCGCAAGACCGGATCGCGCTCCCGACGCGACCTACAGCCGCCGAACCCGCTCTGACGGCGAGATAGGGAGCAGCAAGATAGGGAGTCACTCCCCATGTGCCGGGGGGCGCGGAGACCTACTTTCGTCTCAGGCAAGCAATCCACCACAACCTGAGGAGAACCCAATGCCCCGTTACCTGGTCGAGCGGACTTTCACCGACGGACTCGAGATCCCGATGAACGCCGACGGCGTGGCGACCTGCAGCGCGGTCGTCGACGCCAACACCAAGCAGAACGTCACCTGGGTGCACTCCTACGTCACCACCGACAAGTCGAGCACCTTCTGCATCTATGACGCGCCCTCCCCCGAGGCGATCCGGGCCGCGGCCGATGAGACGCAGCTGCCGATCGACCGGATCACCGAGGTACGCGTGCTCGATCCGTACTTCTACGTCTAGACGTTCCGGCCGGAGGGGGAGCTCGGGTCGATGAGGTCCGGGTGCCGAGGCTAGACCGGGTGCACGAGCGCGCGCAGCGCTTCGATCCAGTCGGTGCAGGCGGGCAGCGCGACGTCGTCGACCCGAGCAATCTCCACCAGACCGCTCAGCGAACTGGTCCAGAAGGCCGGTGACCGTCGCAGTTCCGGCAACGAAATCAACGCTATTCGGGTCGGCATCCCGAGGTCGGCCGCCGCGTCCAGCACGCAGCGCCGGGTCACCCCGGGCAGCAGTTCGTCGGTGAGCGGCGGGGTCCGGAGCACACCGTCGGCATCGAGAACGAAGAGGTTTCCCCGGCTGGTCTCGAGCAGCTGATTCTGCTCATCGAGGAAGATCGGAGTGGCCAGCTGCTCCGCCTCGATCGCCGCCAACTCACCTCGGTCGGCCCATTTGTGTCGCCAGATCCCCTTACTTCTTAGGGCAACCCGTGCGTCGCAGGTGGTTCTCGCCGTCCTCGCAGGGGCAGCCGGGGCGGCTGCGACGGTGATCGTCAGCCCGTCCGGCCCGGCCCGCACGACGACCCGGACGATCGCTCGCTCCGGCCTTGTTCCGTCGCCCGAGCCCGGCCCGGCAACGGCCACGATTCGAGCCGGCAGGTCGTCTGGGAGTTCGGCGGCGAAGAGTTCGCGACAGGAACGCCCCAGGCGGGCCAGGTGGTCGGCCAGATGCTGGACCTCACCCCGGATGGCCAGCATCGTCTCCAGAAGTCCGCCGTCCAATTGACTAGCGGTGGGGATCATCGCCGGTTCGACCAGATTCAGGTGACCGCCGGCGGCTGAGATGACCGGGGCCGCCTTCTGTAGACACTCCGCCCACTCCAGCATCGGCACGCTGTCGGCCGTCACCCCACCCCCGACCCCGAACTGCACGCTCGGGCCGGCGATCTCGAAGGTCCGGATGGCAACGCTGAGCTCCATCCCCCAGGACGGGCTCAGGAATCCGATCGCGCCGGTGTAACCGCCGCGGCGGGTGGACTCCAGGTCCGCGATCACCTGCTGGGCCCGAATCTTCGGAGCCCCGGTCACCGACCCCGGCGGGAAGCAGCTGGCGGCGACCTGCGCGTCACTCACTCCGGCCCGTACCCGCCCCTGAACCGTCGACACCAGGTGCCACACTCCGGCATGCGGTTCGACCCGCAGCAGATTCGGGGTTCGCACGCTGCCCGGTTCGCAGATCCGGGCCAGATCATTGCGCATCAGGTCGACGATCATGACGTTCTCGGCCACCTCCTTGGCCGAACCACGCAGCCGACTCGGCCCCGGGTCCACGGCGGCTCCGTCGGCCAGTCGCGCCGAGGTGCCCTTGATCGGGTCGGTGCTGAGGGTCGGGCCGCGGCGGCGCAGGAAGAGTTCCGGGCTGAGGCTCAGCACGGACCGGCCGTCGGCTGCGCTGAGGTAGCCGCCGTGCGCAGGTCGCAGTCGCTCGTTGGCGGCATTGAAGATGCTCACCGCCGCCTGCCTCGGGTCAGAATCACCGGACGGATTGGCCTGCAGACGGGTGCAGATGTTCACCTGGTAGACCTCCCCGGCCCGGATCAGACCGATCGCCCGCTCCACGGCGACCAGATGCTCAACGCGCTGCGCCGCGGAGTACCGGAAGTCACCGATACCGAACGATTCCCGGGTCTCGGGGTTGGGCCCGGCATCGAGCAGTCGAATGATCTCCAGCCGGGCCTGGGCCAGTGCCACCTCCCGTTCGGGGCTGGCCAGCATCTCCAGCCGCCACCCCTGCCCGGCGTCCCAGCGCAGCATGTGATCATAGAAAGCAAGGTGATTCTCATCGTCGTCGTAGCCGAGCTGGCCGATCCAGCCACCACCGACGATGGAGGAATCGACGCTGTCCAGACGCGGTTGTACAGCCAGCGCTGACCAGGGATCGGCGCCGGCCGCAAGCCGAAGCAGCGGCTCCCAGGCGATCAGAACGCTGCCGTCGGCCCAGTCACCGCTGAGACAGATCAGCCCGTCACGACCACTCACCCGACTCAGCAGCTGCGATGGCGAGACACCCGATCCGAGGGACTCCGAGCGCGGAGTGCAGCGCAGACCTGCGAGCACAGCCGTCTCCTTCCGTCCGGGTGACGGCGTATTCTGCGGCTCATCATGACTGATCAACGACCAGCCGCGGCAACGACTCCGACCGGCGCCGAGAAATCCAGCGAGCTGATCGTCGTCGAGCCGGTGACCGTGGACTCGCGCCGCATCCTCACGGTACTTACCGGGCTCTGGCTGCTTGCGCTCATCGTGCTCACCGCTATGTGGAGCTGGCTCGGCACGCACGGGCACCGCGACTGGCTCTGGACCGCACTGGCCGGAACGCTGCTCGGTCTGGCCGGGATCGTGCTGGCCGGGCGTCACCGCAGCGAGGGGCGTACCCGCTGAGCTCAGCTCAGACGAACTGTTCGTCCTCGTAGATCTCGCCGACCGGCTCCGACAGCGAGGCAACCTCGATGACCAGCTCGGAGTGCGCACCGCAGCCGTGCTCGACGCTGACGATCCGACCGTCGGAGTTGGCGATGGAGTTGGCACAGGCGCCGAAAGCCGCGGCCAGCGAGCCGGCCAGCGGGAGGTAGAAGCCGCAGGTACCGCAGTGGGCAGGGGCGTGACGAGCCATCGCGGTGTCCGGACCGGTCTCGCCGAGCTGCCAGCGCTCGGCGGTGTCCAGTCGCCCTTCGCGGGACATCACGTGCACGCGGCCGACGCCGAGTTCGGCGGCTACCGCTTCCACAGCCGGGTCGTCGGAGAGCGTGTACGCGGGGGCCAGTCGCGGGTCATTGGGGTCGGCCGGGATCAGGTCACCGGGGCTGAGGTCGCCGGGGCGGACGCGCTCATTCCACGGCACCCAGGCTGGGGCCAGCAGCGCGTCGGTGCCTGGCAGCAGCAGCACCTCGTCGATGGTGATCACCTTGGAGCGGGATGCCCGGGCAACCGTCACCGACCAGTGCCAGCCGGTGTAGCCGGGCACTGAGGCGGCGAAGCGATGGGTGACGATTCGGTCGGCGACGGCGTCGGCTCCGAGGTACTCGCCGACCTCCTGCTCACTGGCCTCGACGGCCGCGGCGCGCGCTAGGTCGGCTGCGGCGGCACAGGCCGCATCGAGCTTCGCGACGACGTTCGATGGGCGCTGTTCAAGCTCGACGGTGGTGTCCATAGATGTCACGCGTTCATTGTGCTTGATTCAGCGCGGTTCGACCCAATCGGCGCACTCACTTCCGCGCGGTGGGGCAGGATGGAGAGGTGTCCAGGGACGAGCAGCGGCGATCCGATGAGCGACCGCGCTCGCGCTTCTCCCGCTCCGGACACACCCACCATCCGCAGGCCGTCCAGCCACCGCCTCCGCCCGCTGCGCAGCCGGCCGCACCGCCGCCGACACCGCCGCCGCCGACACCGCACCCGTCAGCGCAGCAGCCGCCCTACTACGGGCCGCCGGAAAATCCGCCGCCGGGCAACATGGCGCCGGGCAATGTGGCGCCGGTAAAGAAGTCCCTGCCGCGCAGCGTCGCCGCCACATCCAATCGGGCCGCTCGTGGGCTGGTACGCCGGGTGGTCGAGGCCAGCAAGGCCGACGGTGCCCACGAGTCGGGCCTCACCGCGCTGATCTGGAACCAGGTGCTCTCCTACGGCACGGACGCGATGATCACGGTCGCACTGGCCGGCACCGTCTTCTTCGGCGCCTCGACCCACGCCCAGCGCGGCAACGTGCTGCTGTACCTGCTGGTGACGATGGCGCCGTTCGCGGTGGTGGCCCCGGTGATCGGCCCGGCCCTGGATCGGCTGCAGCATGGTCGCCGCTGGGCGATGGCCGGCACCGCGATCGGGCGGGCCGTACTGGCGATCATGATGGCCGAGCACTCCGACAGTCTGCTCGTCCTCTACCCCTGCGCGCTCGGCTCGCTGGTGCTCTCCAAGGCTTACAGCGTCATCCGCTCCTCGGCCGCGCCGAGGCTGGTGCCGCCGCAGATGTCTCTGGTCGAGGCGAACGCCCGCCTATCCCTCTTCGGGCTGGGGTCCGCGATCCTCGGCGGCGCCTTCGTCGGTGTCGTCATCAAACTCTCGGGCTCCTACACCGCGGGCCTGCTGGTCACCGCGGTGGCCTTCGCCGTCTGCGGCTTCTTCGCCTTCAAGCTGCCGCCCCAGGTCGACTCGGCCGCGCCGGCGCCACGACATCCGGAGGAGCCACGGCGGGGGGCCACCGAGCAGCCAGTGCCCAGCTGGCAGCGTCTGATGCGCTGGGCCAGTCGGGGCATGCAGCCGCAGGTGGTGACCTCCCTGCAGGGTGAATCCGCGCTGCGTTTCCTCTCCGGGCTGCTCACCATCTACCTCGCCTTCTACATCGAGTCCACCTCCGAGGGCTTCGATGCCGTCCTGGCCCTCGGCGGCATCGCGGTCGGCACTGGTGCCGGCAACTTCCTCGGCACCGGAATCGGGACGCGGCTGAAGTTGAGACGACCCGAGATCGTCATCACCGTCGGGGTCCTCGCGTCGGCACTGGTCTGCATCATCGTCGCGCTCTTCTTCAGCATGTGGCTGGCCGTGGCCGGCATGTTCGTCAGCTCCGTCGCCAACTCGTTGAGCAAGATCGCCCTCGATGCGGTGATCCAGCGTGACGTCGAGGAGAAGTTCCGCTCCAGCGCCTTCGGCCGCTCCGAGACGTTCCTGCAGCTGGCCTGGGTCGTCGGCGCGGCGATCGGTGTGGTGCTGCCCTCCAAGGACGGTCAGGTCGGGTTCTGGGTAGCCGGTGTCACGCTCGGCATCGTCGGCAGCGTGGTGGCCCTGCGCAACCGGGCGATCGGCCGCGGAATGGGCCGGCCGACCGAGGCCGATCAGGCTCGACCGGCACCCGGTAACGTCTCCGGTGGATATCCGGGGGCACCTCCGGGAGCAACTCCGGGGGCAACTCCGGGGGCACGGTATGCACCGGACTCCCCGTACCCGCCGAATCCTCAGTACCCGCAGTAGTTGGCCAGCACAAGCAGGAGCAGAGAACCAGATGAAGTCTTTCCGCCGCATCGGCGTCATCGCCGCCGTCACCCTCGCTGCCGCCGGGGTGCTGAGCGCCTGCGACAAGCCGGTGCCGCTGGTCACCGTGCTGGCCAACAACACGGCAACTCAGCTGACGCCGCAGGTGTACTGCTTCGATCCACAGAGCTGCCGCAAGTCCGGGGAGAACCCCGAGCCGGTCAAGGCGCGCGCCGGCTCCACGATCAGCATCGATGTGCCGAAGTCGGTCGCCGACAAGGCTTGGCTGGTGAGCGCCTACTCGCTGGATGACAGCAACAAGGCCACCGCCATCGAGGGGGCGGGCACGACGCTGCTGCACGACCAGAACAACGCCCGCATCAACGTGCCCTTCACCGGCACGACGTACTACATCGCCATCCAGCAGACGGACGGCAAGACGGCCACCGGCATCTGGCAGGCCGCCGTGCAGATCACCGGCTCCGAAGGCTGAGTTGACGCAGCTGCTGATCGTCACCGCGGTCGAACCGGAGCGAGATGCGGTCTGCCGGCATCTGGACGCCCGGGGTGACCTGCTGGGCTGGCAGGCCGTCTCGGTTGCCGACACCCCGCTGGGGCGCGTCACGGTGCTGGCCGGTGGCGTCGGTCCGGCGGCATCGGCCGCCTCCACCGCGGCCGCCCTCGCCAACGCGGGCAGTACCCCGTTCGACCTGGTGCTGAGCGCGGGCATCGCCGGCGGTTTCGACGTCGAACCTGGGGGCGTGGTCAGCGCGACACAGATCGTCTTCGCCGACCTCGGCGCCGAGACGCCGGGTTTCGAGTCGGCCTCCGAGCTGGGCTTCGGTCACGACACCTACCCGGTCTCGCCCCAAATCGCGGCCGAACTCGCGCAACGCACCAGGGCCCGGCTGGGCAGCGTCCTGACCGTCTCGACGGTCACCGGCACCGCCGCCACCGCCGCGCTGCGCCGGGGCCGCCACCCGGACGCCAGGGCCGAGGCGATGGAGGGGGCCGGCGTCGCCGCCGCCGCCGTCGCCGCCCAGACCCCCGTCGCTGAGCTACGCACGATCAGCAACCTCGTCGGCCCGCGGGACCGGTCGTCGTGGCGGATCCCGCAGGCCCTGGATGCGCTGGCCGCCGCCGTCCGCGACCTCACCTCGACCCCATTGGAGATCAGATGAGCAGCCCGCTGCAGCTGGCCTACTCGCCCTGCCCGAACGACACCTTCACCTTCCATGCCTGGACCCACGGGCTGATCACCGGCGCACCGGCGACCGAGGTGACCTACGCCGACATCGACGTGACGAACACGGCGGCGCTGGACGGTCGCTTCGACGTGGTGAAGGTGAGCTACGCGGCGCTGCCCTGGCTGCTCGACAAGTACCGCCTGCTCCCCTGCGGCGGCGCACTCGGTCGTGGCTGCGGCCCGCTGGTACTGGCTCGCGAGGAGCTGCCGAACCTGGACGGGCGAAGCGTCGCCGTCCCGAGCGAGCGTTCCACCGCCTACCTGCTCTTCCGCCTCTGGGCCGCCGGTCAACGCCCGGCCAGCATCGACGTCGTGCCGTTCGCCTCGATCATGCCGGCGGTGCGCGACGGGCGCTACGACGCCGGACTGGTGATCCACGAGGCCCGCTTCACCTATCAGAACTACGGGCTGCAGTCGCTGGTCGACCTCGGCGCCTGGTGGGAGAGCGACACCGGGCTGCCGATTCCGCTCGGCGCGATCCTCGCCCTGCGCGACCCGTCCCGCCCCGAACTCGAGCCGGCGGCGCTCAGCACGACGATCCGGGCCTCGGTGGATTACGCCTGGGCGAACCCCGCCGCGAGCGCCGACTACGTCGCCAAGTACTCCGACGAGATGTCGGCCGAGGTCTCGGCCCAGCACATCGCGCTCTACGTCAACTCCTTCACCCGCGACCTCGGCGATGAGGGCTTCGCCGCCGCCCAGACACTGCTGGAGCGAGCCCATCAGGAGGGGCTCACCCCGGCCGCTCCGCCGCTGCGCTGAGTGCACCCGGCCACCTGCGGCGAGGGGGCCGACCAGCTGGGCGGCTGGGCTGTATGGGCAACCTCCTCGCCCATACACAGCACCGGCGAGTACCTTCGAAGAGGTAAAGCCCATTTGTATATAGATCCGATAGGGAATGTGATTACTCGATGGAGTACACGCACCTCGGCCGTACTGGCCTAAAGGTCAGCCGCCTGGTACTGGGCACCATGAACTTCGGGCCGGAGACCGACGAAGCTACCGCGCATTCGATCATGGACGCCGCACACGGGTACGGCATCAACTTCTTCGACACCGCCAACGTCTACGGCTGGGGAGAGAACCGGGGCCGCACCGAGGAGATCATCGGCAACTGGTTCGCCACCGGAGGCGGCCGCCGCGAGAAGACGGTGCTGGCCACCAAGCTCTATGGCGACATGAGCGACTGGCCCAATGACGGGCGTCTCTCCGCGCTGAACATCCGCCGGGCGCTGGACGCCAGCCTCAAACGCCTGCAGACCGACTACATCGACCTGTACCAGTTCCATCACGTCGACCGCGAGACGCCCTGGGAGGAGATCTGGCAGGCGATCGAGGTCGCCGTCGCCCAGGGCAAGATCCTCTACGCCGGCAGCAGCAACTTCGCCGGTTGGCACATCGCCCACGCGCAGGCCGCGGCGGCCCAGCGAAACTTCACCGGGCTGGTCAGCGAGCAGTCGATCTACAACCTGCTCACCCGCAGCGTCGAGCTCGAGGTGCTCCCGGCGGCCCAGCACTACGGCCTCGGTGTCATCCCATGGTCGCCACTGCATGGCGGCCTGCTCGGCGGGGTGCTGCGCAAGGAGCGGGACGGAAGTCGTCGGAACAAGACCCGGGCCGCCGATGCGCTCACCGCCCACCGCGACCAGATCGAGCAGTACGAGGCGTTCGCCGAAGAGCTCGGCCACGAGCCCGGTGACATCGCGCTGGCCTGGCTACTGCATCAGCCCGCCGTCACCGCGCCGATCGTCGGCCCGCGCACCCACGAGCAGCTCGACGCCGCGATACGCGCCTTGGACGTCAAACTGGATGAGAAGGCGCTGACGCGCCTGGACGAGATCTTCCCCGGCCATCGCACTGCGCCGGAGGACTACGCCTGGTAGGCCCCGCTTTTGGCAGATCCGCGTCACTGACGACGGGGATCTGCCAAAAGCGATCGAAGTTTCGGTCAGGCGTCGAGGTTGTCAGCGACCGCGCGGAGCACCGCGCCGACCTTCTTGGCCTCCGCCTTCTCCGGGTAGCGCCCCCGGCGAAGGGAGTTGGAGACGTCATCGAGCAGTTTGATCAAGTCCTCGACGATCGGGGTCATCTCCTCCGGGGGACGCCGTTGCGCGCGCACCACCGAGGGCATCGGGTCGAGCAGCCGGACGGAGAGAGCCTGGCTGCCCTTGCGTCCCTGGACAATGCCGAACTCAACCCGCTGGCCCGGCTTCAGCGCATCCAGACCGGTCGGCAGGGCATCGCTGTGCACGAAGACGTCTTCGCCTTCGTCGTCGGCCAGAAAGCCGAATCCTTTTTCAGCGTTGAACCACTTCACCTTGCCGGTAGGCACGCCGGACTCCTCTACTCGAATTTCGTCGAAAGCTGACGGATCGCGCGACCTGCATCGATCCCATACGCACAGATCGAAGGCACCGCGTCGCGGTACCTTCGACTACCTACAGGCTACTGGTCCACACAGGAAAAGACACCACAGTTAGTCGGCTCTAAGCGTAAGCCCGATAATGGACGCCGTGGCCTCCTCATCCTCAGCCCTCCCCAGCTCCGAATCAGTGCTGGCGACACCGCAGTCACCGCCGTCTCGGCCGCTCTCCCGCGGTGTGCGCGTCGGGCTGGTCCTCTTCGCCATCGGCCTGGTCTTCATCGTGATCAACGTGATCCCGTTCTTCTTCGGCACCACCGACCGCCCGCTGTGGCTGAACCTGGCCTGCCTGGCCGCGCCGGCCGGACTCGTCACGGCTGTGGTCAGCGCCTGGCGCAGCGGACGGGCCGCGGCCCGCCAGGCGGCGCACGAGCTCGCCGAGTAGCCAAGCCGCCCCAGGACGGAGATACTCGCAGTCCACTGCGGCTCGCACGGACGCGCCTCGCAGCCGAGTACCGAGACAGCCAACCGAGCCTGCGATGTTCCGCCGGCTCGGAGTCAGCACCACGCCGAGTCAGCACCACGCCAGGGAAGGCATCATGACGTTCTCCGACCCGAATCCGTCGGAATACGGGACTGCGCAGTATCAGCCGCCCCCGGTGCAGTACCAGCCGGTGCAGTACCAGCCGGTGCAGTACCAGCCGGTGCAGTACCCCTCTCAGCCCTACCCGCCGCAGCACCAGTCGGCCTACCCACCTGCCTATCCGGCGGCGTATCCAGCTGGCTACGGCGGACTGATCGAGCCGAGTCCGCGCCGTTCGGTGGCCGGACTGGCGATCGCGCTGCGCGTCCTGCTGATCGCCATGACCGTCATCTCAGCTGCTGGCGTGCTGGCCTGGCTCAACGAGCTACGGCTACTCTCGGCCGTCCGCTCCGACCCCGGGTCGGTCGATCTGGAGACCGCCCGGACGGCGGATGATCTGGTGACGCTGACCAATGGGGTTCGTATCCTGCTCCTCATCGCGACCGGTGTCGTCACGATCGTCTGGCTCCATCGAGCTCGCGTGAACGCCGGCAGCTACGGCGGACATCGACAGCGCTACTCCCCCGGCTGGAGCATCGGCGGTTGGTTCATACCGGTGGCCAGTCTCTGGATCCCGTACGCCATCGTCGTCGACGCCCAGCTGGCCAGCGAACCGACGCAGCCGCCAGCCGGTGCCCGGGGTGGCCGGTCGGTTCTGGTCATCCGAGCCTGGTGGGGCATGTGGGTTCTGGGCAATCTGGCGACACTGGCCGGCCGCGGCGGCGACAGCAATGACCTTGACTCGCTGACCACGCATGCCCGGCTGGCACTGGCCGGCGCAACCGGATGGCTGGTCGCCGGTCTGCTCATGATGCCGGTCGTCTCGCGGCTGAGCGCCGTGCAGACCCGGCGCAACGTCCAGCTCATCGGCGGCCGCACCGACCGCCACCTATAAACCGCCACCCATAACCCGGGCCGCTATCGCCGACGCCCCGGGCCCGAGCGCGGTGGGAGGGATATCGTCGGGTCATGCCGCCCGTCTATCCGGCCAAGCTGCGTCCCGGCGACCACGTGCGGGTCATCGCACCGTCACGCTCGCGTGCATTGGTGAACGAGCACGACCACAGCGCGGTCATCGACGCCCGCTTCGCCGAACTCGGTCTACGCCTGTCCTACGGCGCGCACGTCGACGAGCGGGACGCCTTCGATTCCTCCGCCATCGATTCCCGGGTGCGGGACCTGCATGCCGCCTTCGCCGACCCCGAGGTCAATGCGATCCTCACCGTCATCGGCGGTTTCAACTGCAATGAGTTGCTGCCTTATCTGGACTGGGACCTGATCGGTGCCAACCCGAAGATCTTCTGCGGGTACTCCGACATCACCGCGCTGAACAACGCGATCCTGGCCCGCACGGGGCTGGTCACCTACAGCGGCCCACACTGGTCCAGCTTCGGCATGATCGAGCATTTCGACCAGACGCTGCGCTGGTTTCGCGACGCACTCTTCGGCAGCGATCCGATTCTGATCACCCCGGCCGAGTCCTGGACCGACGACCTCTGGTTCCTCGACCAGCACAACCGCGAGCTGCACCCGAACGAGGGTTGGTGGTCACTGCAGCCCGGCGAGGCGTCCGGGTCGATCGTCGGCGGGAATCTCTGCACGCTCAACCTGCTCCAGGGTGGGGAGTCGCTGCCGTCGCTGGCCGGTGCCCTGCTGATGCTCGAGGACGACTTCGAGAGCAACGCCCCGACGTTTGCCCGCGATCTGGCCTCACTGCTGCAGTTGCCGCAGGCCGCCCAGGTGACCGGCCTGGTGGTCGGGCGCTTCCAGCAGGCGAGCGCCGTGACCCGCCCACTCTTGAACGAGATCATCACCCGGCAGCCGGCGCTGCGCGGTAAGCCGGTTCTCGGCAACGTCGATTTCGGGCACACCAGCCCGCAGCTCACCCTGCCGATCGGCGGGCAGGCCAGCCTCCGGGTGGGGACCCAGACCGAGCTGACGATCACGCGGCACTGACGCTAGGTCGCGCCGCTTACCACTCTCTCCCCGTGGCATGGCAGACTAAACGCTTGCCCTAACGACGCTAAGGAGCAGCCGCGATGGTCGGAAGCAGCAAGAAGACAGTCCAGCCGTTCCGCATCGATCAGGATGCCGAATTCCACGTCGACGAGTTCGCCTCCAACTCGGCGGGAGCGATGTCTCCCTTCGGCGACGACGTGGTCTTCCCGCTGCCGCTGGACAAGATCAACTACTCGCATCCGACCCGGGCCAACCGCCCGCACCTCCCGGTCGACGCGGCTAACTGAGCGACCAGTCGCCGCACCGCATGGCACCTAGCGCAGCGCGCGCCTCAGGCGCTGACTCTGCCGCGAAACCAGCCGCCACTCTCACCGAGTGGCTGCGCCGCCGTACCGACGAGCAACTGACCGATCTGCTGCGACGGCGCCCAGATCTCGCCCTGCCCGCACCCGGCGATCTGGCCACCCTGGCCAGCCGCCTCAGCGTTCGTTCCTCGGTTCAGCGTGCGGTCGACCAACTCGACGCCTTCACCCTGCGGGTGCTGGAGGCGGCTGTGCTGAGTGCGTCCCCCGACGACCACGCCAGTGCTGCAGCCACCGCGAAGCTGCTCAACGGTGCCGACCCGACGCCGGCCCTCCAGACCCTGCGGCAGCTGACGCTGATCTGGGGCGAGGATGACCGGCTCCGGTTGGTCTCCAGCGTCACCGACGCGGTTGGCCCCTACCCAGCGGGGTTGGGGCGACCGATCGGGGTGCTGCTGCGGACCGTGTCGGACGTGTTGCTGGCCCCGGTGCTGCGCAACCTCGACCTGCCGCCGGCCACCCAGCCGACATCCGGGCTGGCCATCCGGGATGCGCTCAGCGATCCCGAGCGGGTAGCCGGGGTGATCGAGGACTGCGGGACGGGCGAGCGCGAGGTGCTCTCCCGGCTGGCCGGCGGCCCGCCGGTCGGGGTGGTGCGCAATGCCTTCACGCCGGCCGAGATCTCCGATGCCGCCAGCCCGCCGCACCGCCTGATCGCCCGCGGGCTGCTCGTCCCGATCGACATCCAGACGGTGGAGCTGCCCCGCGAGGTCGGGCTGGCGTTGCGCGGCGGTGTTCTCGACCACGACCTGGCGACGACGCCGCCGCCGCTTCAGGTCACTGCACGAACCCCGGACGAGCTGGACCGGCTGGCCGGCACCGCGGTGCTGGAGACCCTTCGACTGGTCGAACGGCTGGCCGGCAGCTGGACGCGACACGCCCCGTCGATGCTGCGGGCGGGAGGCGTGGGGACCCGGGAGCTGCGTCGCACGGCCCGCGATCTGGACGTCTCCGAGGAACTGACGGCACTGATCATCGAAGTGGCGGCAGCGGCCGGCCTGGTCGGCAGCACCAGCGTCATCAATCCGGTCTACCTGCCGACCACCGAGTTCGACCATTGGGTGAACCGGGAGCCGTCCCAGCGCTGGGTTGCGCTGGCATCGGCCTGGCTCGGGATGAGCCGGCAGCCCAGTCTCATCAATCAACGCGATGAACGGGAGCGCTTGATCTCCGCCCTGGGACCGGATGTGGAGCGCGGCACCGTCATCTCGGTGCGCCGCTCGACGCTTGCCGCGCTGGCTGAACTACCGAGGGGCACAGCCCCGAACACGCCGACCGAGGTGCTGACCCGGCTGGCCTGGCTCGCACCGCGGCGGGCCGGTGGGCAGCGGGCGATCGCCGAGGCGGTGCTGGCCGAGGCCGAACTCCTCGGATTCACCGGCGCCGGTGGTCTCACTGACTTCGGCCGGGCCCTCCTGGACGGTGCTCCGGCGGACGCGAACGCGGCGCTGGTGGCCGCACTGCCCAAGCCGATCAGTGAGTTTCTGCTGCAGCCGGACCTGACCGCCGTGGTGCCTGGACCGCCGACGCCCGAACTGGCCCAGGCCCTGACCGAGGCGGCCGACCTGGAGTCTTCGGGCGGCGCCAGCGTGTACCGCATTACCGAGGCGACCCTGCGCCGGGCCCTGGACGCCGGGCGCACCAGCGCCGAGCTGGCGGAGTTCTTCCGGAGCCACTCGCGCACGCCGGTGCCCCAGGGCCTCTCCTACCTCATCGAGGATGTCACCCGGCGCCACGGAGTCCTGCGGACTGGCACGGCGAGCTCGTATCTGCGCTGCGACGACGAGTCCCTGCTGGCCCGGGTGCTGCTCGATTCCAATCTGGGGGCGCTGGATCTGCGCCGCCTCGCCCCGACCGTGGTGATCTCCTCGGCGCCCGTCGCCCGGGTTCTGGAGCTGCTCCGGGGTGCTGGGTACGCGCCATCAGGTGAGGCCGCGGATGGGGCGATCCTCAACCTCACCCGCGAGCAGCCCCGCGCCCCGGCCCGGCCGATGCGCGGCGCCCGTGCGCGTACCTCGCCGACGACCGACGCGCACCTGCAAGAGCTGGTGCGCCGGCTGCGCTCAGGTGACACGCTGGCCGAGGTGACGCGCCGGGTGCAGCCGACCGGCCAGCGCATTCCCGGAGTGACCACGGCGGCCACTCTGGAACTGCTCCGCAACGCGATCCGGGCGGGTGACACGGTCTGGGTTGGTTACGTCGACACCCATGGCACCGCGTCGCAGCACACCATCGTCCCCATCTCGATGGCCGGCGGCACGCTACGCGGACACGACACAGACACCGGCCTGCTCGACGCCTTCGCGCTGCATCACATCACCGGCGTCAGCGTCGTCGAACCGAGCAGCTGACCCACCTGCCCCCAACTGGCCGTCGTCGTTGGCGGCGCGACGCTCGTGTGCAGTTCGAACCAGGTGAGCACATCCGGGCCGAGTGGTCCGCGGAAGGGCTTTCTACCGGCACGCACTGACAAAAGCGGTGCTCGCCCGGCGGTTCGCTCGTAGCGCAGCGATTGGCGAGCCCCGGCCAGTGCGGCAATGGATAATGGTTCGAGTGACAGACGGCCCGCTCATCGTTCAGTCCGACAAGACTCTGCTCCTGGAGATCGATCACCCACAGGCCCAGGAGGCGCGCGCCGCGATCGCCCCCTTCGCCGAGCTGGAGCGGTCACCGGAGCACGTCCACACCTACCGGCTCACGCCGCTGGGCCTCTGGAATGCCCGGGCCGCCGGGCACGACGCCGAACAGGTTGTGGACGCGCTGGTGCGTTACTCGCGCTATGCGGTGCCCCACGCGCTGCTCGTCGACGTCGCGGACACGATGGATCGCTACGGACGACTTCAGCTGGTCAAGGATCCGGTGAATGGGCTGGTGCTCATCGCCAAGGATCGGGCCGTCCTGGAAGAGATCCTGCGACAGAAGAAGATCGCGCCGATGCTCGGCAACCGTATCGACGACGACACCGTCTCGGTGCACCCGTCCGAGCGTGGCCGTCTGAAGCAGGGACTGCTCAAGGCCGGCTGGCCGGCGGAGGATCTCGCCGGCTACGTCGACGGCGAGGCGCACGCCATCGCCCTGGAGCCCGATGGCTGGGTGCTGCGCGACTACCAGCAGATGGCGGTCGAGTCGTTCTGGGCCGGTGGCTCCGGTGTCGTCGTCCTCCCTTGTGGCGCGGGCAAGACACTGGTCGGCGCCGCGGCCATGGCCCAAGCCGGGGCAACCACTCTCATCCTGGTCACCAACACCGTCTCCGGCCGGCAGTGGAAGCGCGAACTGATCGCCCGCACCTCGCTCACCGAGGAGGAGATCGGCGAGTACTCCGGCGAGCGTAAGGAGATTCGTCCGGTCACCATCGCGACCTATCAGGTGATGACCACGCGCCGTAAGGGCGAATACCGCCACCTGGAGCTCTTTGACAGCCGCGACTGGGGGCTCATCATCTACGACGAGGTGCACCTGCTCCCGGCGCCGATCTTCCGCCTCACCGCGGACCTGCAGTCTCGCCGCCGACTGGGCCTCACCGCCACGCTGATCCGCGAGGACGGTCGCGAGTCCGACGTCTTCTCCCTCATCGGGCCCAAGCGCTACGACGCGCCCTGGAAGGACCTGGAGAACTCCGGTTGGATCGCCCCGGCTGACTGCACGGAGGTCCGGGTCACGCTCACCGATGCCGAGCGCATGACCTACGCAACCGCCGAGCCCGAAGAGCGTTACAAGCTGGCCGCCACCGCACGCACCAAGCTGCCGGTGATCGCCACCATCGTCGATCAGCACCCGGACGATCAGGTGCTGGTGATCGGGGCCTATCTGGAGCAGCTTGACGACGTGGCCGAGGCTCTGGGCGGCGTACCGATCATCCAGGGGTCGACGCCGAACAAGGAGCGGGAGCGCCTCTACGACGAGTTCCGTCGCGGTGAGCTGCGGGTGCTCGTAGTCAGCAAGGTGGCCAACTTCTCCATCGACCTACCCGAGGCCTCCGTTGCCGTCCAGATCTCCGGCACCTTCGGTTCGCGGCAGGAGGAGGCACAGCGCCTCGGACGGGTCCTACGCCCGAAAGCGGATGGGCGTCAGGCGCATTTCTACACGGTGATCGCCCGGGACACCCTGGACGCTGAGTACGCGGCCCACCGGCAGCGCTTTCTGGCCGAACAGGGTTACGCGTACACCATCGTCGACGCCGACGACCTCCTGCGTCCGCTCTAAGCGCGCTGCTCGACGCGGGCCCTCGTAACGCTCCGCAACCGCGCGCATCGCTCTGGTGCCAGATCGAGAACCCGATGGATCTCCCTATTGCGAAAGGGGAATCCCTCCTGCGAAGATCAACCGCCGGCGACGCCCGGCTGCGGGGTCGAAGACGGTCCCGCCTTCGACAGGGAGAGAAAATATGACGTTCGCCGATGCGGTCCGCTCGGTCCTCACCAAATACGCAACCTTCGGCGGACGGGCGCGGCGATCGGAGTACTGGTTCTGGACCCTTGCCGTCATCCTCGCCTACATCGTGGTGGTGATCGTCAGCGCAGTTATCGGGACGGCGATCCTCGCGTTCGTCTTCATCCTCGCCGTGGTCATCCCGGGCATCGCCGTCACGGTGCGCCGACTGCACGACACTAACCGCTCCGGCGCCTGGTACTTCATCGCGTTCGTCCCGATCGTCGGGGGGATCATGCTGCTGGTCTTCACCTGCCAGGACAGCACTCCCGGCCCGAACCAGTACGGCCCGTCGCCGAAGGACCTCGGTAATGCCGCGCCGGCCGCGCCCTATGGACAACCCGCCTGACACTCTAGCTATCGGCGGCCCGATTGAGCCGAGCGCGTGTTAATACCCCATTCGGTCGATCCGCGAAAGTCTGGACCTTTACTCGACGCCCGTGTAGCGTCCGGGCCGGTCATTGTTACAAAGTTTCAGCGAAACCAAGTACGACGGACGCATCGAGAAAGCGCTTACCGCGCCGACGGTGAAGACGTGCACGAAGTGAAAGCGGGACCGAAGAACGAAGACCCCGGGGCTCACGAAGTGTGCGCTCCGGTTTGGCCCCTAGCAAGGAGTGCACGTGGCACAGGGCACCGTTAAGTGGTTCAACAACGAAAAGGGATACGGCTTCATCGCCGTAGACGACGGACAGGACGTATTCGTCCACTACTCAGCAATTGAGTCCGACGGCTACCGTTCGCTCGACGAGAACCAGCGCGTCGAGTTCGAGGTTGCGCAGGGTCCGAAGGGCCCGCAGGCGGAATCGGTCCGCGTCGTCTGATCCTCACCAAATGTAGAACGGCCCGACATCTGC
Organism: Jatrophihabitans sp. GAS493; assembly: GCF_900230215.1. Classification (NCBI taxonomy): domain Bacteria; kingdom Bacillati; phylum Actinomycetota; class Actinomycetes; order Jatrophihabitantales; family Jatrophihabitantaceae; genus Jatrophihabitans; species Jatrophihabitans sp. GAS493. The sequence goes on from NZ_LT907982.1 coordinate 168,530, forward strand.
CCGATGTTCGGGCCGTTCTGCTATCCGGCCGAGCCAGGTCGCGGCCCTGGGTGGACGAACGTATCGTCCTGAATGCGCAGCGTCCCGATGAACGTTGCCAGCATCTCGTAGTGCGTGATGAGCATGCACACCTCGATCAGTTCCGAGTCGGAGAGAAATCCGCTCAGTTCCGACCAGAGTGTTTGGTCGATATCCCGTGTCTCATGTATCGAGTCAACCGCGCGCAGAATGCTCTGCTCGCGCGCCGACCAGCTGGCGGCGGTCGACCCCTGGGCGATATCGGCGATCTCATCGGCCGTCAATCCGATCGAGCGTCCAATTCGTTCATGGTGGGTGAATTCGTAGGTGCAGGAGCGGAGATAGGCGACGCGCAGAATCATCAACTCGGTCTCGCGACGGGGAAGTGTCCCGCGGGGCATCATTGCCGATCCGAAGCGCAGCCAAGCCCGGAAGAGTTTACGATTGCGCCCCATTGTCGTGAATAGGTTCGCCGAGCTGGCCTTCATATAGCGGGCGCCGACTTTGGTGATCACCGAGTTCAGCAGACCGAGCTCCCGTCGATCTCCCGGGCGAATACGCGGCGCGTCGATCGTCATGGGTCATCCCGTTCTGCCGCGGCCACAGCCGTCGGCGGTTTGGGCGCTGCCTGAGGCAGCGACTTCGGCACCGGCTGCAGGGTGGTCAGCGGAGCATGCTCGACTCGAGCGATATCCACCGCGCGCTGCACCCCGCGGCGCATTCCCAGATCCACCACACGCTGCGCGACGGCCCGCGCCGGCAGTACCGCCCGGAAGCGCCGGGGGGCGACGATCGAGCGCGACCGGCGGGCAATGCCCCGCTCGAGCGCGTCGATCGCCACCGAGAGTGGCGTGACGTGATGGAACGGATTCCCAGCCATCAACGAGGTGGCGGAGGCGGCCGCGAAACCCCGGCTGGTCATCTCGGTGTCCAGTTCGCCGAAGTACGCGATCCCCACCCGCGCACCGGAGGGACGCAGCTCCATCCGCAACGTGGTTCCGAGCGCCTCGACGGCCGCTTTGGAGGCACTGTAGGCGCCCATCAGCGGCAACTGCACCGCAGCCGCCACCGACGCCGTCAGGAGCGCATACCCGGCGGTGTGGTCGATGTACTCACCGGCGGCGTCGATCGTGTAGTAGGTGCCCAGCAGGTTCACCGCGATGGTGCGCTCGAAGGTCTCCCGATCCCCGCCGATCAGGGGCAGCGCGCTGGCTACGCCGGCGTTGGCCACCACCACGTCCAGACCACCGAGCTCAGCGGCCATCGCGGAGACGGCGGTGCGCAGCTGAGCGGCGTCGGTGACGTCGCACTCGCGGTGTGGCGCATCCGAGCACGCCTTCGCCACCCGGTCGAGGCATTCGGTCTCCAGACCAACCAAGGCAACCTGCGCGCCACGGGCGTGCAGACGCTGCGCCAGCGCGGCGCCGATGCCCCGCGCCGCTCCGGTGATGAGAACCCGCCGACCCTGCAGTGCCTCGTCACGAGCCATAGCTGGACAGTACATGCGTACCGCACTGAATCTAACTACAGGATCCAGCGATCGGCGCCGTCGGCACGGGCAGCTAGGCCTGATAGCCCGGTGGCGTGTGCGACGGATCGACGACCTCTGCCGGCTTCGGAGGCGGCGGCGGGGTCCCGTCACCGAATGGCCGCCCACCCAGCTCCTCCCGGCCGTGCCGGGTGAGCCAGCCGTTGAGATCCGGTCCCTTGGGCACGATCTGCGTCGGGTTCACGTCCTTGTGCACGATGTAATAGTGCTGCTTTATCTGGACGAAGTCGGTTGTGTCACCGAAGCCGGGCGTCTGGAAGAGGTCCCGCGCGTAGGCCCAGAGCACCGGCATCTCCGACAGCTTGCTGCGGTTGCACTTGAAGTGACCGTGGTAGACGGCGTCGAAGCGGGCGAGGGTGGTGAAGAGGCGGACATCGGCTTCGGTGATGGTGTCGCCGACCAGGAACCGCTGCCGTCTCAGGCGCTCACTGAGCCAGTCGAGGCGGGCGAAGAGATGTTCGTAAGCCCGCTCGTAGGCCCGCTGCGAACCCGCGAAGCCGGCCCGGTAGACGCCGTTGTTGACGTCCCGGAAGACCAGGGCCGCCACCTCGTCGATCTCGTCCCGCAACTGCGGCGGGTAGAGCTCGGGCGCACCGTCTCGGTGAAATCGCGTCCATTCGGTGGAGAAGTCAAGGGTGATCTGCGGGTAGTCGTTCGTCACCACCTGCCCGGTGCTCACCTCGACGATCGCCGGCACCGTGATGCCCCGCGGGTAGTCGGGGAAACGGGCGAAGTACGCGTCGGCGATGCGCGGAATGCGCAGCACCGGGTCCAGGCCGTCCGGGTCCAGATCGAAGGTCCAGCTGCGCTGGTCGTGGGTCGGTCCACAGATCCCCATCGAGATGGCATCCTCCAGCCCGAGCAGCCGGCGCACGATGATCGAGCGGTTGGCCCACGGGCAGGCCCGCGCGACGATGAGGCGGTAGCGGCCGGCCTCGACCGGGTACCCATCCCGCCCGTCCTCGGTGATGCGGGTCTGGATGTAGTTGGTGTCGCGGGTGAATTCGGCACCCGGCTCGATATAGCTCCCACCCAACGTGCTGACGTCGCTGCTCATCCCGGTCCCCTTGATCGTCTTCGGTGGTGACCCGTCGGACGCTACGCCTGCGCGGCGATCAAGGTCGGCCGCGATTCAGGCGCCGCGGACCGAGCGGGGGGCCGCGCCGTTCGCGGCGGCGAAGGCGAGGGTGAAGTGACCGTGTCCGTCGTTGAGGTAGACGCGCGGCGGGGCGTCGCCACCGCTCACCTGGACGTCCGTCTTGTGGTCGTGGTTGGCGTCCAACAGCGCGGTTGCGTACATGGTTTCACCGGTCGGGTCGGACTCCAGGGTGACGATGGCGCCGCTGGACCCGAAGGCGACGAGGGCCCCGGAACCGCTCTGGCCCGGCTGCGGCCCGTGGGAGAACGCGTAGCTGGTCGCGATGTCGGTGCCACGCTTGCCGTCCAGGTTGCCGAAGTTCACGGGCACTCCGGGGTGATCATTGGCGAAGTGGATGGGCCCGGCAACGAAGGTCGCGCCGGAGCGGAGGAAGGTCTGGAAGCCCTCGCCCTGGTCGGTGGACTCCCACAGGTCGCCGCGGCCGTCACCGTTGAAGTCCTGCGAGCCGATCACGCTCGGCATCCACTCGGTTGGTCCGGCGGCCGACAGCACGTGGAACCCGCCCAGGGCATAGGAGTGGTTGAGCGTCGACGGGTACGGCCCGTCGAACCAGGTCACCACGATGTCATCAGTGGCACTGTGCTTGCGGGCAACAGCGACGCCCATGTCGGGGCAGATACCGCCGGCGGCGAGTCCCGGGATGGTGTACTCGTGCACTACCGGCGGGGCGAAGGTGCCGTTAGCGCGCCCCTTCTCGACGGTGACGGTGCAGCCGTTGGCATCAGAGCCGAGGGTGATTCGGTCGGGGCGAGCACCGCCGGTGACGTTGCCGAGGAAGGGCTGGTTGCGGCCGTCTCCGGTGTCGGCCGAGGCGGGCTGGGCCAGCGCAATCGTGGCGATGGCGACGGTGGCGGCGGTGCTAGCGAGCAGAGCAAGGCGACGCATCTGAATTCCCCCCCAAGCGCGGCGACCCCCTGTCACCGACCTAACGCCGAATGTACGCACGAGTACGGGGCGCGATCAAGTGTTTACCGAGAAATTCTGGAGTCAACTCTTCTGGGCGCCCGATGGGCACGGAGGAGGAGGATCCACAGCTCCCCGGGCGGTAGCTTGCACTCTCCATGCCCGAGTGCCAGAATTGCACCTAGCACTCACCATCGGCGAGTGCTAACCACCGGCGTCTACGGTGAGGTTGCACGGGCTTGGCGCCATCCGGCGCTTGTTCGCTCAGCCGTCCGTCGCGGGCACCCAAGCCGCCGATAACCACCTCGACTCGCTGTCGTTCAGCTACTGCTGTCCGCGGCTACGGCCGAGGTGATCCAAGACAACTAAGCATGTCCACCTATCACGTGAGGACAACACCGCATGGCTAAATTGATCGCGTTCGACGAGGAGGCCCGTCGCGGCCTTGAGCGCGGCATGAATATTCTTGCCGATGCCGTAAAGGTGACGCTGGGCCCGAAGGGTCGCAACGTCGTTCTGGAGAAGAAGTGGGGCGCCCCCACCATCACCAACGACGGCGTCTCCATCGCCAAGGAGATCGAGCTCGAGGACCCGTACGAGAAGATCGGCGCGGAACTCGTCAAAGAGGTAGCGAAGAAGACCGACGACGTTGCCGGTGACGGAACCACCACCGCCACCGTTCTCGCTCAGGCGCTCGTCAAGGAAGGCCTGCGCAACGTCGCGGCCGGAGCCAACCCGATGGCGCTCAAGCGCGGCATCGAGCAGGCCGTCATCGCCGTCTCCGAGGAGCTCGGCCGCCAGGCCAAGGACGTCGAGACCAAGGAGCAGATCGCGGCCACCGCTTCGATCTCCGCCGCTGACACCAGCGTCGGCGAGCTCATCGCCGAGGCGATGGACAAGGTCGGCAAGGAAGGCGTCATCACCGTCGAGGAGAGCAACACGTTCGGTCTCGAGCTCGAGCTCACCGAGGGTATGCGCTTCGACAAGGGTCACATCAGCCCTTACTTCGTCACCGACACCGACCGTATGGAAGCCGTCCTGGACGACCCGTACATCCTCATCGTCGAGTCGAAGATCTCCTCGGTGAAGGACCTGCTCCCGCTGCTGGAGAAGGTTATGCAGAGCGGCAAGTCGCTCGCCATCATCTCCGAGGACGTCGAGGGCGAGGCCCTGGCCACCCTGGTCGTCAACAAGATCCGTGGCACCTTCAAGTCCGTCGCCGTCAAGGCTCCGGGCTTCGGTGACCGTCGCAAGGCCATGCTGGCCGACATCGCCATCCTCACCGGTGGAGAGGTCATCAGCGAGACCGTCGGTCTCAAGCTGGAGAACGCCGGTCTGGAGCTGCTCGGACGGGCCCGCAAGGTCGTCGTCACCAAGGACGAGACGACCATCGTCGAAGGTGCCGGTGACGCCGACCAGATTCAGGGTCGCGTCAACCAGATCCGTGGCGAGATCGAGAAGAGCGACTCCGACTACGACCGCGAGAAGCTGCAGGAGCGCCTGGCCAAGCTGGCCGGCGGCGTTGCGGTCATCAAGGTCGGCGCGGCCACCGAGGTCGAGCTGAAGGAGCGCAAGCACCGCATCGAGGACGCCGTGCGCAACGCGAAGGCGGCCGTCGAAGAGGGCATCGTCGCCGGTGGCGGCGTGGCCCTGGCGCAGGCTTCGGTCACCGCGTTCGACAAGCTCGAGCTGACCGGCGACGAGGCCACTGGGGCCAACATCGTCAAGGTTGCCCTCGAGGCCCCGCTCAAGCAGATCGCGATCAACGCGGGTCTCGAAGGCGGAGTCGTGGCCGAGAAGGTTCGCGGACTGCAGCCGGGATGGGGCCTCAACGCCGCGTCCGGCGAGTACGTCGACCTGATCGCCGCCGGCATCATCGACCCGGCGAAGGTGACGCGCTCGGCGCTGCAGAACGCAGCCTCCATCGCGGCGCTCTTCCTCACCACCGAGGCCGTCGTGGCCGACAAGCCCGAGAAGGCCGGTGCCCCCGCGGGCGGCGGCATGCCGGGCGGAGACATGGATTTCTAAATCCTGACTCCATCGGGCGCCGCTGATCAGGGCGCCCAGCAATAACCTCGAAGAAGGGGCGGATCCGAAAGGGTCCGCCCCTTCTTCTATTCGGTCACGGGTCCGGCACGGGCTGGGTCTGGCACGGGCTGGATCTCGAAGATCCTGCAGATGGTGCACCAGGGCGCACACAATGCAGGACGTTCACACGACCGGGGTCGGTTAGGGACGGTGCCGGTGCTTGCCGGTGCTGCCGCCGCTCTCGATGCGACGGTGGCGACGCGGCTCGGTGACCGCCGGCTGCTCGCCGGTGATCTCCGGCGGCGCCGGCTGGCGCACGATCGGCGGAGGCAGCAGCACGGTCCGCTCCGCCGTCGGGGCCGGCTCGGCGGGAGAGCGCACCAGCGTGAGCTGTGGGGCCGGAGCCGGTGGGGGCGACGGGATGAGCACCAGCTTCGGCGCCGATCCGTCCGGCACCACCACCGGTCCCCCCTCGGTCACGCCGTAGCGGTCGTGGAAGCGCCGCAGCGGAGCCGGCGCCCACCAGTTGGCGGTGGACATCAGGCGCATCGCCGACGGCACCAGGAACGCCCGGATGATCGTCGCGTCGAGCAGCACGGCAACCGCGGTACCGACACCGAGCTGCTTGATGAAGAGCACCGACGAGGTCGAGAAGGCCCCGACCGCGACACAGAGCAGCAGCGCGGCGCTGGAGATGATGCGCCCGCTACGCCCGACTCCGGTCGCCACCGCCTCGACGTTGTCGCCGTCGTGGTCGTAGGACTCCTTGATCCGGGCCATTAGGAAGACGCCGTAGTCGGTGGAGAGGCCGAAGCCGATCACGGCCACCAGAATCGGTTGGCTAAGGTCGATAGCTCCCGTGCTCTGGAAATGCAACGGCCCTTCCAGATGCCCCCACTGGAAGATCCAGACCAGCACCCCGATCGTCATGCTCACGTTCAGGATGTTCACCAGCAGCGTCTTCACCGGCAGAACCACTGAACCGGTGAGCAGGAAGATGACCAGCATGACGGCGATCGCCACCACCAACGCCGCCATCGGCAGGTGGGCCAGCATGCTCTGCTCGTTGTCGACGAAGGCGGCCGTCTCGCCGCCGACCAGCAATTTATTGGGACTCGGCAGCTCGCGGATGTCATGCAGCGCGTTCTCAGCGGCCTGACTGAATGGGCCGTCGAAGACGACCGCGCTCAGGCTCCAGGTATCGCTGCCCAGGAAGACCGGCGCGGCGGGCACCACCACATGCGGCACCTTCGCCACCCGCTGGGCCAGCGTGGTGACCTCAGCCTGGGCCTCCTTCGGGGCTTCGACGGCGACGTTGATGGTGGTTCCCCCGGAGTTCGGGAACTCCGAGGCGACTCGCTCACTGACGGTGCGCACGACCGAATTCGTCGGCAGCGAATTGACGTTGATGTTGCTGAACCGGGTACTCAACGCCGGCCAGGCGAGCGTCGCGACCAGGATGAGGCTGGCCACCAGCACCACCTTGGCGTGCCGCATAACCCACTTGGCCAGGCGATACCAGACGATCTTGTGGACGTGACCGGTGTCCTTGCGCCGGGCCCGAGCCGAGCCCGGCAGCGTGAGCGAATCGATCCGGTGCCCCAGCAGGACCAGCGCGGCCGGCAGCACGATGATCGACACGGTGGCCGAGACCAGGGTTACCAGCGCTCCGCCGACGCCCATCGAGAAGAGGAACTTCTGCGGGAAGAGCATCAGCGCCGACATGGAGGCGGCGACGGTGAGCGCGCTGAAGATGACGGTGCGCCCGGCGGCCATACCGGCGGCCAGCGCCGCCCGCGGGGTGTACCCGTAGAGGACAGTCTCCTCCCGATACCTGGACATGATGAAGAGGCAGTAGTCGATCGCCAGCCCCAGTCCGAGGCCGGTGACCAGGTTCAGAACGTAGCTGGAGATGCTGGTGATCTCAACGACGCCGCGCAGCAGCATCAGCGTGGTCACGATCGCCAGCACGCCGATTCCGATGGTCACCGTCGCCGCGACCACGCCCCGGAAGATCCAGAGCGCGAGCAGGAAGAGCAGGGGCAGCGCGAAGAGCTCCGCCTTGCTGAGGTCACCGGCGACCCGGTCGCCGATCTCCAGGCCGGTGACGCTTACGCCGCCGAGGGCGACGTCAGGCTCGCCCTTGAACTGTTCGGAGATGCTCTTGGCCAGGACGTTGCGGTCGACGCCGCTCTTGAATTGGACGCTGACGATCGCGGACTTGCCGTCCTTGGAGACCAGCGCCGGGCTGTTGCTGTTGAGGTAGCTCTGGACGTTGGCGACGCCCTCGTCGTTGAAGAACTTCAGGGCAACCTGGCTGACCCGATAGCGACCGGCGGTGCTCGCGATCCCGCCCTTGGGGCTGACGATGGCGACGATGTCGAGGTCGGCGCTCATTCCCGCGGCATTGGTCAGCCGCTGCGCGGTCAGTACGCTCTCGGCGGTCGGCGAGTCACTGTCGTTGGTCATCTTCGACAGCGTCGTCGAGCCGACGACGGCCGCCAGCAGCCCGAAGAGGATCGCGCCGAAGACGATCACGCGTCCGTGGGAGACCGTTCGCCGAATCAGGGCGGTGATCATCGAACGGTGCGCACCCCCAATGGCTCCCGAGACATAAATCTTCTGAGTATCGGGGAAGTCTACTGGCGAGTAGCGAAAACGCCATAAGGGAATTTCGTCTAAATAAGATCCCAATCAGCCTGTTTCACCAGTGGTAGCGGTTTCGTCACCAGCAGGCGCACCCGCGTGAGGTATTTGCTGCTAAAGCGGGAGAATCAGGCACTGATGTCGTGCAGGTGGTGCACCAGATCATGGGCAAAATAACGACCAAGTGAATCTACTGTGAAGACTGATCCATTCGAGCGCCGGCCGCGCCGCACCCACTGCTCGTCCTGCACCGAGCCGAAGATCCGGGCCGCGTCAGTGAACTGCACCTGCAGCTCTGCCGCCACCTGGGATGGGATCTGCTCGGCGTAGCGGTCGGTCACCGCGGTCTCGTCCTGGTCCCAGTTAGGAAACTGCGGGTCGTCATTGTTGAGCATCAGCTCGACCCGTTCGGTGAAGATCCGATTCACGTCACGGACGTGGCAGGCGTATTCAAGGGTCGACCAGGTGCGCGGCTCGGGGCGCTGCTTGGCGTCCGGGCGGGTCAGCGCGACGGTGAAGCGGTGACGGGCGTCGTCGACGATCCCAGCGACGTCGGAGCCGCTGACCTGGGCAGCATCGAAGCCGCACTCCGGACAGGGTTCGTCGAGAATCCAGGTCCAATCCTTGTCATCGACGGCCGGTTGCTCCATGGCTCCACGATATCGAAGGGGACCCGCCCCTGACCAAGCCGTCGTCGGCGTGTCCGGGGCGAGCGTCGGTACTGCTCACCCCAGCTGTTCGTCGAGGTAGCACCAGCGCCAGGCCTCGCCGGGTTCGACGCTGCGCATCACCGGATGGCCGGTCTGACGGAAGTGCGCCTCCGCGTGCAACCCGACCGAGGAGTCACAGCAGCCGACGTGCCCACAACTGAGGCACATCCGAAGATGAACCCAATTCGTCCCCTCCTCCAGACATTCGGCGCAGGCCCCAGGGGTCTGCTGCACGGCGGCTCGCGGCGCCTCCCGCAGGTGGCCGCACTCTCCGGCGACGGAGGGTCGGGCCACCAGGTCCTCGCCCAATCGCGAGTCCGCGCTCTCCAGCCGGTCCAGCAGCGACTCCTCGACGTCGACGGCCGCCATCGCCGCCCGCAGCACCGGATAGTCGACCGTGCCCGAGTCCCGGGCGTCCAGAATCGTGTCACGCTCCGCGGCCAGCATCTGCACCCGCAGTCGCCGGTAGGTGACCGAGGGCGGCTCCAGCTCGGACTCGCTGCGGCCAAGACGCTCCCAGGCCTGATTGCTGCGGCTCGCCGCGCGCGCCCGTAGCTGCTCGATGACCTCCTCGGGGTCACTCGGCTGCCGGATCTCCTCCAGCCGATCGAGGCCGGCCCGGGTCGCCTCGGAGACGAGAGAGGCCGCCTGCAGCGCGTCATCGGCGGCATCCGGCCCCTGCAGCCCGAGGCGCCTCACCAGCATCGGCAGGGTGAGCCCCTGGATCAGAAGCGTCCCGGCGACGACGGTGAAGGCGGTGAGTTTCAGCAGGGGCAGCTGCGGGATGCTGTCGGGGAGCAGGAAGACCGCGGCCAGGGTCACCACCCCCCGCATTCCGCACCAGGAGATGACGGCCGCCGTCGACCAGCTCCAGGCCTGCTCCCGCAACTTGGGCGGCCCGATCTTGTAGGCCCCGCACGCCGCGAAGACCCAGACGACGCGGGCCAGCATGCAGGCCAGCAGCACCGCGACGCAGGTCGTCGTCACCAGCGCGAAGGAGTCACCGCTGTCGCGTACCCCGCGCAGCATGTCGCGCAACTGCAGGCCGATGAGCAGGAAGACGAGGTTCTCCAGGATGAATTGAATGGTGCTCCAATTCAGGCTCTCGGAGATTCGCGAGGTCGCCGATTGGATGCGCGGGGCGGTGTGGCTGAGCAGCAGGCCGGTGATCACCACCGCGACCACGCCGGATGAATGCACCGCCTCAGCCGGCACAAAGGCGACATACGGCGCGACGAAGGAGAGCGTGGTGTCGAGCACCGGCTCGTCGATGTGCTTACGGATGTAGCCGAGGACGGTGGCGACCGCGATGCCGATGACGATTCCGCCGACGGCCGCAAGCAGGAAACGGGCCGCCACCTCGCCGACGGTGATGTCACGGGTGATCGCGGCGATGGCGGTATTCAGGGCGACCAGCGAGGTGGCGTCGTTGAAGAGGCTCTCGCCCTCCAGGATGGAGATGGTGCGCCGCGGCATCCCGACGCGACGCCCGACCGCGCTGGCGGCGACGGCGTCCGGCGGTGCGACGACCGCGCCCAGGGCGAAGGCCGCGGCGACCGAGATCGCCGGGATTAGCCACCAGGTGACGACCCCGATGACGGCCGTACTGAAGGCGACGAGGCCGATCGACAGCAGCATAATGGGGCGCCGGTTGCGTTTGATGTCGACGAAGGACATCCGCAGCGCCGACGCGTAGAGCAGTGGGGGCAGCAGGCCGGTGAGGATCACCTCGGGGTTGATCTTCAGCTCCGGCACGCCCGGGATGAATGAGCCGATGACCCCGACGACCACGAGGGCGAGTGGCGGCGAGGCACCGAAGCGCTCAGCCAGGCCGGCCACACTGGCGACGACGACCACAAGAGCGACCAGCTCGACAGCGATATGCACTAGGCCATCATCCCCGTCACGTGTTTCGCCGTTCCGAAGCGGCCGCGGGTACGCCGTTCTGCGGCTCGCTTTCTCGTGCTCTGCGCGCGGAATTGCCGGTTTTCCGGCCAGAACCGGCAATTCCGGGTGAAAGGCGGGTTATCCACAGACGGCCAGCTCTCCACAGATTCATTCAGCGGCTCACGAAGGTGTCGGCGGCGCGATCTGCTGGTCGCCATGCGAAGAACACCGCCGGGCAACCTGTTCAGCCGGGGCGAAGCGCTGGAAATCGGCTGGACCGACTCGGCGCTCGCCCGAGCCGTCGCGACGGGAAAGCTGCGCCGGCTTCGACAGGGCTACTACACCCGCGCTGACGTCCCCCCGGAGAGCGTGCCGACTCTGGCCGCACTGGCGGCATCCGCGGCATCGGGAACATCGGGGACACCGGGGACACCGGGGGCGTCGGGGGCGTCGGCGGGCCGGCCAAGAGCTGTGCTCAGCCACTTCACGGCCACCGAAATGCACGGGCTGCCTATCCTGCGCCACACGCGCAGCCGGCAGATCGCGGCCGCGCTTCCTCGCCTCACGGTGAGGCCCGGCATGACTGGACACCTCCAGGGAGTCCATCTGCACCGGGCGTCGCTGCGAGAGCAAGACGTCGTCCGGCTCGGCGCGGCCTCGCTGACCTCAGTAGCCCGAACTGTGATCGACGTTGCCCGAACGTCGGCGCTGATCGACGGCATCGTCTGTGCCGATGCCGCTCTCAACCAGGCGAAGACGACCGAAGCCGAACTCGACGACGTGCTCAACAGCTGCGCTGGTTGGCCGGGCAGCGCGGCGGCCCGACGCGTGCTGCACTTCGCCGATTGGCGGGCAGAGTCGGCGCTGGAGTCGATCAGCCGCTGGACCATGCACGATCTCGGGATTCCCGCTCCGATCCTGCAACCGCGAATCCGCACCGATCGCGGCACCTTCGTCGCCCGGGTGGATTTCTACTGGGACGAGTTCGGGGTGGTCGGCGAGGCCGACGGCGAACTGAAGTACGGCGGTGGGGGCGGCGTGTTGCTGCGCGAGAAGCGGCGTCAGGAGCGGCTGGAGGAGCTGGGCCTGGTGGTCGTCCGGTGGGGATGGGAGCAAGCGGCGGAGCGTCCGGCGACGCTGCACCGGCGGCTACGACGCGCCTTCACCCACGGGATGGCTCGCCGCCGAATAGCTCTTCTCCCGGAATCGTCGGTTCAGGAGTGCTAAACCGACCATTCCGAACACAAGGACGGCTACGACGTCGGACCCGATGAACCGGAACTACATGAGGCCGGCTTCGCGCATCCCCTTCACGGTGGCCGGGATGACGGCGGTCGGACCGGCTCCGTCGGCCACTGCATCGATGGTCTTCAGGCCGTCTCCGGTGTTGTAGATGACCGTCTCGACCGACGGATCCAGCTGCCCGGACTCAACCAGCTTCTTCAGGACGGCGACGGTGACTCCACCGGCGGTCTCGGCGAAGACGCCGGTGGTCGAGGCGAGGAGGCGGATACCGGCGCGAATCTCGTCGTCGTCCACAGACGCCATGGCGCCGCCGGTGGTGCGCACGACATCCAGGGCGTACGGGCCATCGGCCGGGTTGCCGATGTTCAACGACTTCGCGATCCCGGTCGGCTTCACCGGGGTGATGACGTCCTTGCCCTCGGCGAACGCAGTGGCGATCGGCGAGCAGCCGGCCGACTGAGCACCGAAGACCTTCCAGCTGCTGGCGTCGACCAGCCCGGCCGCAACCAGTTCCTTGAACGCCTTGTTGACCTTGGTCAGGAGGGACCCGGAGGCCATCGGGGCCACGATCTGCGGCGGGATGCGCCAGCCGAGCTGCTCGGCGACCTCAAAGCCCAGAGTCTTGGAGCCCTCGGCGTAGTACGGGCGGACGTTGACGTTCACGAAGCCGGTCGCCTCGAACTCGTCGGTCTCCGAGAGCTCCGAGCAGAGCCGGTTCACATCGTCGTAGGAGCCCTGGATGCCGACCAGTGTGGTGCCGTAGATGGAGGACTGAACGATCTTGGCCGGCTCCAGGTCGGAGGGGATGAAGACGATCGAGTCCATACCGATTCGCGCGGCGTGCGCGGCGACCGAGTTGGCCAGGTTGCCGGTCGAGGCGCAGGCGATTCGGGTGAAGCCGAGTTCGCGGGCGGCGGTCATGGCGACCGAGACGACCCGGTCCTTGAAGGAGTGCGTCGGGTTGGCCGAGTCGTCCTTGACCCACAGCGGCGCGGTGAAGCCGAGCGCCGCGCCGAGGCGATCGGCCCGGATCAGCGGGGTCATTCCGGTGTTGGACTCAACGCGAGTCTGCTCGTTCTGGCCGACCGGCAGCAGTCCGGCGTAGCGCCAGATCGACTGCGGTCCGGCCTCGATCTCGGCCCGGGTGACCCGGGCCAGCGCCTCGGCGTCGTAGCCGATCTCCAGCGGTCCGAAGCACTCAAAACAAGCGTGCTGAGCACCGAGTGGGTAAGTTGCGCCGCAGTTGCGACAGACCAGGCCAGAGGCCGGCGACGCTGCGCGCGAGAGTAGTGCGGTCATTGCTTGGGAGCCCTTTCTCCTCATCTTCCCTCGGTCACTGTGCGCCGAGGACGGAAGTGGCACCTCTCTGCGATGGCGGGCTCGACGGTGCACGCTTGCACACCTTGGTTCAACTGACGAGACGTATCCATCACAGTGGTTGCCGGGGCTTCATCGGGCCGTTTCCCTCTGCCCCTCTGGATGAGCGGTATTAAGTTGTGGTTCGTTCAGCACCCATTCTGACACATGCAGCTACATCAGATTTCCGATCGGAGCCGCGTCGACGGGGTGGCGGCCACCCGCTGCGACGGCTTCGAGGCCGGTCAGGAGGTGTAGTCGGGGGTCAGCACGACGATCAGCGGGCCGCTGGGTAGACCGTCGAACTTCTCCTTCACCCGTTTGATCGCTGGGAATTGCCCCTGCAGCGCCTTCGCGGCGGCTTCGTTGGCCGGATCGCTGGGGTCGTAATAGACGACGGTCGAGGCGATGTTGTTGGTGAGGTTCCCCACCGAGCTAACGGTCCACCCGCCGGAGACGAAGCGACTGCGAGCCGTCTGGGCCAGCCCGGTCTGGGTTGTGTTGTTGAGCACGACCAGAGGTATCGACTTGGAGTTCGTCAGGGTGGTCGATCCGGCCGACGAGGAGGCGCTGCCCGATGTGGAGGGGCTGGAGGCGCTCAGGGATGCCGTAGTCGGGGTAGCCGGGGTGGTCGTGGTCACCGGCACCGAGTCGGTGGCGACCTCGTTGCCGGCCGAATCGGTCACGATGCTCTGCTTCGCGGCGGCCACCGAGCGGCCGTTGGGGTGATGCAGTGCCACTATCGCGACGGCCGCCGCGGCGATGCCGATGAGGGCGAGGAGAGAGCCTGCGATGCGGTCGAATCGGCGCTTGGCCGGTCGTTCAGGAGCTATGTGCGACATATAGCTCCAGTTTATACGTCAATTCCCAGACGACGTGCCGAACGTTGGCGCTGGCGACTGGCGCGCAGTCGGCGCAGGCGCTTGACCAGCAGCGGGTCGGCGGCGAGCGCGGCGGGAGTGTCGATGAGGGTGTTCAGCACCTGGTAGTACCGAGTACTCGACATGTCGAAGAGCTCACGGATCGCCTGCTCCTTGGCGCCGGCGTAGCGCCACCACTGCCGCTCGAAGGCGAGCACCTCGCGGTCGCGGCGGGTAAGTCCGCCGACCACCTCGTCACTGGCGCCAGCGGGCAGGTAGGCCGAGATTCCCTCCGGAGCCGTCGCTGCGACGCTGGGCTCGGGGCAGCCGGTGGCGTCCGAGGGGCTCGATGACCCGCCAGCTCCCGAGGAAGCCTGTGCGAACTCCATGCGACCCTGCTCCCCTGACTGTCGTACGTACCTGTTCCGGACTGAAATCTCACGCTGCCCGGCGCGACAACGCTGCGCAACCGTCCTGTGCAACTCCGACAGCTTAGCGGCTGCCTGGCGCCTCTTGGACGAGGGACACCATAACGAATTGCACCATTGTTATTCACTTTATAGGCGCTGCAACACGCGGACGCCAGCGTGCGTCGCGCCGGCGATCGTGGCGGCCCCCCGGTGGCGGCGCAGCCACCGGTTTATCCACAGCAAGATCGGTTGTCCACAGGTGACGCGATCCGCTGGTGGCGACTGCCACGAGGCGGCCAAGCTCTATCCATGCAACCAGTCGACGCCCCCGCCCTGCACCGCTACGACCAGCAGTTGCAGCGGAACTCCGCGACGCTGCGGGGCCGGGCAGGTGAACTCCGCCGGCTAGCCGAGTTGCCCCGCTGGGAGTCCATGGCGGCCCGCCTCTATGCGGATCTGGTGCACACCGAGGCCCGGCTCCTGGCCGGATGCGCCGACCGTCTGCTGGACGCCGCCGAGATCCTCCGCCGGCACACTGACACCGCACTGCGCCGCGAGGCCGAGCTCGCCGCGGTGGCCCGAGCGGCAGCCGAAGCGGCCGAAGGGGCGGCGAGTGCAGTCGGAGAGGCGGCCCGCTCCGCCGTCCGCCGCGCCGGCGGCCTGCTGCCGTGACTGAACCCAGCGCCAATTGCCGCACCGGCGCCTCGTCGATCTCAGTGCACGGCGGCCCGGGTGGCATCGCCGCCGACTGTGACTCGCTGATCGCAGCCGCCGACTCGCTGGCGGCGATCGGGGCCGACGCCGCGCGGCTCGGACTGTCGCTGCACTATGTGCTCTTCGCACCCGAACTGGTAGTGCCGAGCATCCTCGATCCGCGCGGCGGTGCGCACTTCGAGTTGGACCTTGCGTCGGCCCTGGATGGACCGACGGGACTGCTCAGCTGCGCGGCCCGGGTGGCCGGACTCGAATTCGAACTCCGCTCGGCCGCTGCCGCCTACCTGGCGGCCGATCGCCTCGCCGACGCCGGCGAGCCCTACCTGGACGCCCTGCGGGCCCTGCCGGGCGCCGTCACGGCGGCGGCTGCGGGCGTGGAGCGATTGGAGCACGACTGGCTGGCCGGACGCCGGCAGGCGATACCGGGCGATCTCGCCGACCTGCAGCGCACCCTCACCGCCGACCCAGCGCTGGTTTCGGCAGTAACGCAGAGTCTCGGCCGGCTGCCCTTCGTCGCCACGCTGCGTGCCGGATTCACGGCCAGTCAACTGCTCAGCGACGGCAACCCGATCGTCACCCGGCGTGACGCTCAGACCGGTACAGCCGGCGGGGCCGACGAGCCGCCGCGCAATCTCGGGGATCTCGTGGCCGGACTCGAACGTCCGGGCTTCGGCGGTGATGTTGCCGTGCACATACTGCCGAATTCGGCACCCGGGGTGGCCGCCTCGACTGGAGCACGACGGGTCATCGTGGACATCCCGGGGACGGACAACTGGGCACCGTCGGCCGGCAATCCGGACGTGGCGAACCTCGGCACCAACCTGCTGGCCATCGAGGGAGCTACCACGACCTACGAGCGCGGCGTCATCGAGGCCATGCGGCAGGCCGGGGTCCGGCCAGGGGACGACGTGCTGCTGGTCGGGCACAGCCAGGGCGGACTGGTCGCGGTGACCACCGCCCGGGATCTCAGCCGAAGCGGCGAATTCCACGTCAGCCACGTGATTACGGCCGGGTCACCGATCGCGGCCACCGTGAGCGAATTGCCAGCGAATGTCCAGGTCCTGGCGTTGGAGAACTCCAGCGACATCGTGCCGATGCTTGACGGCGCGGTGAACCCCGATCGGCCCAACGTCACCACGGTGACGGTCTCGCACCGCTACGACGACATCGACGCTAGCCACGCCCTGCCGACGGCGTACGTGCCCGGCGCTCAGGACGTCGACACCAACGCGCCACGATATCCATCGGTTGCGGCGTATTTGCGGGGCCTGCACGGCTTTGTGAGTTCTGAAAGCATCGTCACTCAGACCTTCCATATTGCGCGTGGCACCGAGTAGGTTGCCCTGATGGACGGACTGATGCAAGACGCACCTCTGACGATCAACTCGATTTTCCAGCGCGGCGAGCAGTACTACGGGTCGAAGACCATCGCCACCCGCACCGTGACCGGAATCGACCGCACAACGTTCGCGGAGTGGGCCGTCGCAACCCGCAAGACGGCGGGCGTCCTTGAGTCCCTGGGGCTGAGCGCAGAGGCGCGGGTCGGCACCTTCGCCTGGAACTCGGCCAACCACCTGCAGGTTTACTACGCCGCGCCCTGCACCGGACGGATTCTGCACACCATCAACATCCGGTACTTCCCGGAGCACGTCATCTACTCGGTCAATCATGCCGAGGACGAGGCGATCTTCGTCGAGAACTCGCTGCTACCGCTCTTCAGCAAGTACCTCCCGAGCTTCACGACGGTGAAGCACGTGATCGTGATGGACGACGGCGGCGGCAACGAGTTGCCGGACGACTCCCGCGTCATCACCTACGCCGATGCGGTGAGCCGAGCCGACGAGATTGACCTCATCGACCGGGTCGACAACGAGCGCCAGGCCGCGGCTCTGTGCTACACGACCGGAACCACCGGCAATCCAAAGGGGGTTCTCTACAGCCACCGCTCCAACTGGCTGCACGCGAACGCAACCCTCAACGCCGCGACCCTCGGGCTCACCGAGCGCGATGTCATGCTCCCGGTCGTTCCGATGTTCCACGCCAATGCCTGGGGTTACGCATACTCCTCCGTGTTGGCCGGCGCGTCCCTGGTGATGCCCGGACCGGACCTCAGCCCGAAGGGAATCCTCAGCCTCATCGAGTCGGAGAAGGTCACCCTCTCGGCCGGAGTCCCCACCATCTGGATGGGCATGGTTCCGCTGCTGAAGGATTTCGACCTCTCCAGCCTGCGCGAAGTCCTCTGCGGCGGGTCGGCGGTGCCGAAGTTCCTCTCCGAGCAGTGGCGTGAGGCGATCGGCCTGCCGATCACCCAGGGCTGGGGCATGACCGAGACTTCGCCAGTCGGTTCGGTCTCGAGCCTGCGGGCGATCTTCGATGACTACACCGACGATCAGAAGGCCGATATCCGGGCCACGGCCGGTATCGCGCTGCCCGGCTTCGAGATGCGAATCGTCGATGAGGAGACCCGCGAACCGCAGCCTTGGAACGACGAGGCGACCGGTGAGCTCGAGGTACGCGGTGCCTGGGTCGCCAGCCAGTACTACCGCACCGACGAGCCAGGGGAGCAGTTCTCCCCGGACGGCTGGCTGCGTACCGGCGACGTCGCCGCGATCTCCGAGTACGGCTACATGCGCCTGGTCGACCGCACCAAGGACCTGGTGAAGTCCGGCGGCGAGTGGATCAGCTCGGTGGATCTGGAGAACCAGATCATGGCCCACCCGGCGGTGGCCGAGGCTGCGGTCATTGCGCTGCCGCACCCGAAGTGGATGGAGCGTCCCTTCGCATGCGTCGTGCTGAAGCCGGGCGAGGAGCTGGAGCCACAGGAGATCCTGGACTTCCTGGCCAAGACGGTCGACAAGTGGCAGCTGCCCGACGAGGTGGTATTCGTCGATGAGATCCCGAAGACGAGCGTCGGCAAGTTCAGCAAGAAGACGCTGCGCGAACAGTTCAAGGATCACGTGCTGCCCACGGCCTGAGTAGCCAAATCAGCAAGACGCTGCCCCGCCGGCCACGTGCCTGGTGGGGCACCGTCATGTCGTGGGTCATATGGTGAGCCGGTGACCTATTTAGCTGCCCCCGACCGGTACGACACGATGACCTACCGCCGTTGTGGCCGCAGTGGTGTGTTGCTACCCGCCATCTCACTCGGGCTGTGGCACAACTTCGGCGACGACAAGGCGTTCGACGTACAGCGGGCGATCCTGCGCCGGGCCTTCGATGCCGGCATCACCCACTTCGATCTCGCCAACAACTACGGGCCGCCGTACGGCAGTGCCGAGACCAACTTCGGACGTCACTACCGCGACGACTTCCGCCCCTACCGCGACGAGCTCTTCCTCTCCACCAAGGCCGGCTACGACATGTGGCCCGGGCCGTACGGGGACAACGGCTCCCGCAAGTACCTGCTGGCCAGCCTGGATCAGTCGCTGAGCCGGATGGGCGTCGACTACGTCGACGTCTTCTACTCCCACCGCTTCGACCCGCAGACCCCGCTGGAGGAGACGCTCGGCGCCCTCGACACGGCGGTGCGACAGGGGAAGGCGCTCTACGCCGGAATCTCCTCCTACTCCGGCGAACGCACGGCCGAAGCCGTCCGCATCCTGCGCGAACTGGGCACTCCGGTGCTCATCCACCAACCGTCATACTCGCTGCTCAATCGCTGGATCGAGGAGGACCTCCTCGATACGGTCGGACAGGAAGGCATCGGGCTGATCGCCTTCTCCCCATTGGCCCAGGGGATGCTCACCTCGAAATACCTGGACGGCATTCCGGCCGAGTCCCGGATGGCCCAGGACAAGTCACTGGACCCCGAGCTGCTCAGCGAGCAGAACCTCACCCACATCCGGGCACTGAATGACCTCGCGGCGGCCCGTGGCCAGTCGCTGGCCCAGCTCGCACTGGCCTGGTGCCTGCGCGACGAGCGGGTCACCTCGGTCCTGGTCGGGGCCAGCAGCGTGGCTCAGCTGGAGGATAACCTGGCCGCCCTGCAGAACCTCGAGTTCAGTGCCGATGAGCTGGCGGCCATCGACGGGCACGCCGTGGAGGGTGGCATCAACCTCTGGAAGTCGAGTTCGGACTCGTGACCGACGCGTCTGCGCCCGCGACGCCGTCCTCACCGGTTCGCGAACTTCGGCGCGGGGATTTCGCGGTGCTGCGTGAGCTTCCCACCCGCTGGGCGGACGTGGACATCTACGGCCACGTCAACAACGTCGTGCACTACTCGCTCTTCGACACAGCGGTGAATGGCTGGCTCATAGAGGCGACCGGCACCGACATCCGCCGGCTCGACGAGATCGGCCTGGTCGTCGAGACGTCCTGCCAGTACTTCGCCGAGCTGACCTTCCCCTCAGTGGTGACGGCCGGCGTCGGCCTCATCAAGCTGGGCCGTTCGAGTGTCGTCTACCGGTTGGCGCTCTTCACCGGGGGCGTAGAGCCGGTCGCCGTCGGGCGCTTCGTGCACGTCTATGTGGACGCGCAGAGTCGGCGGCCGGTGCCGGTACCGGAGGGGATCCGCTCGGCCCTCGGCTCACTGCGCCTGCTGCCGGAGTAACCAACCGCCGGCATTCGGCTACGCCGCTGGCCGATCGGCGGCTACGCCGCTGGCCGATCGGCGGCTACGCCGCTGAAGACTTGCTGCGCGGCTTGGGGTCGGCCGCCGACTGGCGAATCTCACCCACGGCCTTGGTGACGTCGGCGCGGTCGAGGCCGAGGATCGACAGCAACTCCTTGCACTCGGTGACGTCGGTGCAGAGGCCGGCGACGACCCGCACCGCCCGTACGCGATTCTCGGCATGGTGCGCGGCCTCAGCTTCGGCCCGCAGCTGCTCGGAGTAGGAGATGTGGGATTCGGCCGCGAAGGCGCTGCTCGGTGAAGTCATGCTGGCACGATTCCCAGCTCCGTGCGATATCTAACAGCGAAATTTCCCGGCGCCGCCCTCGGCGCTATTCGCCACCGATCGACGGGTTCCCGATCTCGATCATCCGCTCGACCGCCGAGCGGGCGCGAGAAGCCATCTCCGGTTCGATCTCGACCTCGACCTCGCCGAAACGCAGGGCATTGAGCAGTTTGGCCGGGGTGATCATCTTCATGTACTTGCAGGAGGCCCGCGGGTTCACCGGCGCGAACTCCGCCGCCGGATTGGCCAGCGTGAGCTGGTGCAGCATGCCGATCTCGGTCGCTACCAGCACCCGCTTGGCCTTCGTCTCCCGAGCCGCGTCGAGCATCCCACCGGTCGAGAGGATCTTGACCCGCTCGCGGGGCACCACTCCGGCCCCGACGAGGTAGAGCGCGGAGGTCGCGCACCCGCATTCAGGGTGAACGAAGACGTCGGCGTCGGGATCGGCCTCGATCGTCTCCTTCAGATGGCCGCCGTTGATGCCGGCGTGCACGTGGCACTCCCCCATCCAGATATGCATGTTTTCGCGGCCGGTCTCCCGTTTGACGTGCGCGCCGAGGAACTGGTCGGGCAGGAAGAGCACCTCGCGGTCGGCCGGAATCGAGGCCACCACGTCGACGGCATTGGAGGAGGTGCAGCAGATGTCGGTCTCGGCCTTCACCGCGGCAGTGGTGTTCACGTAGGCGACCACCACCGCGCCCGGGTGCTCGCCCTTCCAGGCCCGCAGCTGATCGGCGTCGATGGTGTCGGCCAGCGAGCAGCCGGCGGCGGCGTCGGGGATGATCACCCGCTTCTGCGGCGCGAGCAGCTTCGCCGTCTCCGCCATGAAGTGCACGCCGCAGAAGATGATCTCCCGCTGCGACGCTCGGGCCGCGATACGCGAGAGAGCGAGCGAGTCACCGACATGGTCGGCGATGTCCTGGATCTCGGGGAGCATGTAGTTGTGGGCGAGGATGACCGCGTCGCGTTCGGTCGCCAACCGGCGAACCTCGGCTTCCCAGCCCGGTTCCAGAGTCTCCATCACGAGACCAGCCTACCGAGTGCGACCTCGCCGGCGGCTGCGGTCTGACGGTGCCCGCGCTGAGGGCCGGCTGAGCCGATCGTTTACCGAAGAACACGCTGGGTAAATCTTTGACAAGCGCACTTGAGTGCTACCCGGGTACCACCATCGGTACTAGGTACCAGATGTACGAGGTGCCTCCTGGGAAAACCTCAGTTTCAACTTGTGCACGGCATTCGAATGTTCAATACTTTGCATGCAATAGCGGGCGCTGGGGCGTCATCCCAGCGTCCACAACGAGGAGCTAGAAACATGTCACTCGCATCTGTGCACCGCATCACGCGACCACCAAACATCAAGACCTTGGTGCTTCGTCGCAACACCACCTGCGGCTGTGGCACGCGAATGGTCGCCGGTGAGGAAGCCGGCTGGGACCGCTCCGCATTCGTCGTCCGCTGCCTGGTCTGTGTGGCCGACGCGGAAGAGGCCGCCCTGGACGCGCTCTTCAGTGACCGGGCCGACGCCCCGGGCATGGAGCAGTGGGTCGCCGAGCACGAGCAGCGCCTGGCCAAGCGGCTCGCCCAGCACCAGGACACCCTGCAGGTGCTCGACGATCGCCGCATCCTCGGCTCCCGCACGAGCATCGACCACATCGTCATCGGACCGAGTGGCGTCTTCGTGATTGTGGCCAAGTCCTACGCCAACGCCAAGATCGACGTGCGCCGGGGCGGCGGCCTGTTCGTTCCGGTGCACAGCCGCCTCGTCGTCGGCTCCCGCGACAAGACCGCGCTGATCAGCGCGATGAACCGCCAGGTCTATGCCGTGCGCACGGCGCTCGAGCAGAACGAGGCGTTTGCCGACGTTCCGGTGCAGGCGCTGCTGTGCATCGTCGACGGCGTCTTCCCATGGATCGGCACGATCGATATCGACGATGTGCACGTCCGCAACCTCAACGCCACAGTGCGGATGGTGCAGACCGAAGGCGAGTACGACGCACCGGCCCGCAGCCAGCTCGTGCGCCAACTGGCCAAGCACCTGCCGCCGACGGTCCGCTAACCGGGCCAGCGGCACGCGCCACCGGCGGCCGCTTCGGCCGTGATCTTCGCCTTCCACCCTTGCGGGCACTGATTTCGGGCCATTTCGGTGCCCGCAAGGCTGAAGGGCGAAGATCGCCGGCTCACCCTGGAGCGTGCGGCCCAAGCAGCCGGGCCGCGATCAGCCCATTCCGGCTGGCAGGCCGCTGGAGTGGACCACGCTCAGACGCTTGGTCGGGCGAGTGAGCGCCACGTAGAGATCGTTCACGCCCCGTGGCGACTCAGCGACGATCGCTGACGGCTCGACGAGCACCACGGCGTCGAACTCCAGTCCCTTGGCGTCAGCCACCGTCAGCACCGACACCGGCGATCCGAGCGCCGAGGTATCCGCGGTCACCGCCTCCGGCCCGAGCAGGGCCGTTACCGTCGCGGTGGCACTCGAGTGCGCCGCCCGGGAGGTGATCACCGCGACCGTACCGTCACCGACCTGTTTCCAGACGTCGGCGACGACCTCGGCCAGCACCGGGGAGCGGGCCGAATCCCCTGTAATTTTCGTGTACTCCGGTGCTTGCTCGCCCGGACGGGCAGAGGTCGGCACGTCGACCGGCAGCCCGGCCGCGTGCACGACCGCACCCGCGACGTCCATGATCAGGCCCGGGGTCCGGTAGTTGACGGTCAGCTTGGCCAGCTGCCAGCGATCGCCGACGTGCGGCCGGAGCACGTCGCCCCAGGAGTCGGCGCCGGCCAGCGCCCCGGTCTGCGCCGTGTCACCGACCAGCGTCATCGAGCGGGACGAGGTGCGTCGCATCAGCAACCGCCACATCATCGCCGACAGTTCCTGGGCCTCGTCGACGACGATGTGTCCGAAGCTCCACTCACGATCACCGGCCGCGCGGTCGGCGACACTGCCCAGCGTCACCGTCTCCTGGTAACGCTCGGCCAGCTCCTCGGCGGTGATGAAGTCCTTTCCGCCAAAGGTGTCCTGTACGGCGTCGGCGTACTCGACCTCGGCCTTCCGCTCAGCCGCGGCCACCGCCTCACTGTTGTCGGCATAGAGCTTCGACTCGTCCGGGCCGAGCAGTTCGGCTGCCTCGTCGAGCAACGGGACATCCGACACCGTCCAGGGCGCGCTGCGGTCGCGGCGCAGCAGATCCCGCTCCGCGCCACGCAGTGAACGGGTTGCCGGGATGCGGTAGTCGGCGTCGGCGTACAGGTCACGCAGCAGCCGCTCGGCGCTGATCGGCAGCCACAGCAGGTTGATCTCGCGGCGCACGTCCCGCGACTCGTAGAGCTCGGCCATCAGCGTCGCCCGGGCATCGGCGTCGAGCTCGACACCGCGGGCGTCGGCCAGCTGCCGGACCAGCGCTCGGAGCACCTCCTTGACGAAGACGGTGCGGGCCTGATTGTGTCGCTGCGACGAGCGCCGGGCCTTCTCCCGCGCATGCCGCACGTCCTCGGGCTCCAGGTTGATTCCGGTGCCGTCGATGTCGAGCGGGCGAGCGCGCTCCAGCAGACGTTGCCGCCGGCGCACCGCCTCGGAGATGACCCGCACCATACGCAGGTCCGCCTTCAGCGCCGCCACCTCCGGTGCGTCCGAAACGTCGGTCCGCACGCCCGGGAAGAGCTCTCCCGGAGTAGCCATCAGGACCGCCTCGGACTCGCCGAGGGCGGGGAGCACCTGCTCGATGTAGCGCAGAAAGACCCGGTTCGGGCCGACCAGCAGGACACCGCTGCGGGAGATTCGATCGCGGTTGGCGTAGAGCAGGAAGGCGGTCCGGTGCAGGGCGACCGCGGTCTTGCCGGTGCCCGGTCCGCCCTGGACGACGAAGACGCCGGCCAGCGGGGCCCGGATGGCCCGATCCTGATCGGCCTGGATGGTGGCGACGATGTCGCGCATCCGGCCACTGCGAGAAGCGTCCAGGCTGGCGAAGAGGGCACCCTCGCCGATGACGATCTGGCCGCCGTCGACCCCGTTGGCCTCGAACGCAGCGAGGTCCAGGATCTCGTCCTGCAGCCCGGTCACCCGCCGACTCCCGGTGCTGAGCTGACGGCGCCGCACGATGCCGCGGGGGTGCGCGGCGGTGGCCTGATAGAACGGTTCGGCCGCCGGCGCCCGCCAGTCGACCAGAAGTTCGTTGCGCTCGTCATCGGCGATTCCGATCCGGCCGATGTAGCGCCGCAGGCCGTCCACCATGTCCAGGCGTCCGAAGCAGAGCCGCTGCTCCACCGCCTGCAGCTGCGACACCCGGCCCGCGTAGAGGCGGATGAAGGCCTCCCGTTCGGAGCGAGCCGCCGGTGTTCCGGTGGTCGGGTTGCGGGTCGCCACGTCCAGCGAGGTTGCGGCCTGCTCGCGCAGGGCGTCGAGGTGGGAGTACAGCAGGCTCAGGTGCTCCTGCTCCACCGCCAATTGCTGCGCGGTCACATCCGTCATCGGCGTCTGCGATGTACTGCTCGACTTCTCCGGCATGGTCTTCGGTACGTCTCCTGCTTCAGGCGATGTTGCCCACGGTTTTGCGCACTGCGATCATTGCAGCCATGACTGGAGTTGCTTTGACCCGCACCTACCGCGTTGCGATGGGGATTGCTGGACCGATTGTCCGCCGCTGGGGACGACTGGAGGTCACCGGCGTGGAACTGCTCGACCGGCCCGGCCCGCTGTTGATCGTCGCCAACCACGATAGCCAATGGGATCCGGTGGTCATCGGCGTCTCGGCGGTGAAGCACCGGCAGATCCGCGCGCTGGCCAAATCCGAGCTCTGGAAGAACAAGGCACTGGCCAAGGTGCTGGACGGGATGGGGCAGATCCCGATCGAACGCGGTCGCGGCGACGCGAAGGCGATGGACGCCGCAGCCGCAGTGCTACGGGACGGCGCCTGCATCGGAGTCTTCCCCGAGGGAACCGTCTCCCGAGGCGCGGTGACCCGGGCCCACAGCGGCGCCGGGCGCCTGGCTCTGGCCGTTCCCGACGTCTACGTGGTCTGCTGCCGGGTCGTCGGATCGGTTGATCTGGTCCGCTTCCCGAAGCGGCCGCGTGTGAAGATCGAATACTTCGAGCCCTCCGGCGGGCAGCCGCAGCCGGGTGAGAGCGCCATCTCCCTGATGCGCCGTACCGTCGCCGAGATCCGGGTCGGCACTCCCTATGCCATTCCCGGACGGAAGAAGACCGCGGCCAAGTACCAGGCCCGAGCCGTCGCCGCCGCGCAGGCCGAGAACGAGAAGGCTGCGAACGAGAAGGCTGCGAAAGAGAAGGCTGCGAAGGAGAAGGCCAAGAGCGAAAAGGCTGCGTCCGAGAAGGCGGCCACCGAGACGGGTGCGACCGAATCCGCCGCCACCCAGCCGGTCGAAGTGACGCCACCTGAGATGTAGCAAAGTGTTATCCGGCTGCGACCAATAACAGGCGCCGAGCCGGGTGCAACTGTGCGACTATCTGCTAGCGCAGGTGATGCGCAGTGGCCCTGGGAGAACGCATGGCACCGTCGACCGACACCATGGTCAACGGGTCGCGGCGTGGCCGCCGCTGGGCGTTCGTCACCGCCGCGGGGGTGGTTCTGCTGGCCATCGCAGCCGGTCTGCTGATCCGCCACCAGCAGAGCGACGACGCCGGCCACGGGTCGGGAGCGGCACCGGCGTCACTCCAATCCTCCGTGGGGGCAGAGATCGCCCACGTGCTGGTGATCGACTGCGCTGGTGGCACGGCGGCCACCGAGCCGACCGAGCTGAACCTGACCTGCGGGGACGGCAGCATCATCTTCAACCGGATCGTCTGGTCGTCCTGGAGCGATGCCGCCGCGATCGGAACCGGCATGCTCGGCGAGAACAACTGCATCCCGAACTGCGCGGCCGGCACAATCGTCACCGAGCCGGCCACGGTCGCCCTGGCCGCACCCGGCCCGTCAGCGGGTTCGACGATCTACACGAGCATGACGATCACCCCGGTACCGCCGAACGGGGCCGGCTTCCGCCCGATCAGCGCCAAGGTCCCCCAGTAGGTTCGCTGACTCGCTGGCTATTCGGCGACGAAGTCGCTGGCTATTCGGCGACGAAGTCGCTGGCTATTCGGCGACGAAGTCGCTGAGCAACCGGGCGAACCGGCGGGGCTCGTCCAGATGGGGGAAGTGACCGGCCCGCTCGAAGATCTCCAGCCGGCTCCCCTCGATCGCCTCGTGCGCCGCGACGGCGTGCTCGACCGGGATGATCGGGTCGCGGGCCCCCCAGGCGATGAGGCAGCGAATGTCGAGAGCCAGCGGCAGGTGCTCGTGCGCGCTGATCGTCTGTCCACCCGGGTCGATCACCGCGCGCGTGGTGGCCAGGAACGCCCGCCGACTCTCGGCGTCACCCAGCTGCGTGAAGCCATACCAGGCCTCCGCCATATCCGAACTGGCCCGCAGACCGACCTTGGCCAGCGTGCGGCCGACGGCTTCAGTTGTGCCCCGAATCCAACCCGCGGCGATCAGCGGCAGCACCCACTCCGCGCCTGGGAGGGTGGCCGAGCGCAGCAGCGGGCTAACGGCGCGACCCAACCCACCACTGGAGACGAGCACCAGCCGCTCCACCCGCTCGGGGAAGAGGTAGCAGAACTGCATGGCGATCCCGCCACCCAGGGAGTGCCCGACCAGGGTCACCCGGTCGATATCGAGGCGGTCGATCAGGTCTCGCAGAGTCGCGGCATGCGCCCCGAGCGAGTAGTCACCGCGTGGCTTGGCGGAAGTGCCGTGCCCGAAGAGATCCGGCGCGATGAGTCGATACTCGTCATCGAGGTCGTCGATCACCCCGGCCCAGGTGCGGTTGGAGCTGAGCAGACCGTGCACCAGCAGCAGGTTGGGGCCGGTACCGCTGTCGAGGTAGGCGAGGTCATGACCGTGCAGGGAGACCGAACTCGGCCCGGCGACTGGCAGCTCCATAGCCCGAGCATAGGGCCGGGCCGCCGGAAAACATGACGGGTCCGGCGGCGGGTGACCTACGCACCATCACTCACCAGCCGATTGGGTCCATCCGCCGTCTGGCCGCGTCCACGATCCGTTCGATGGACGCATAGCCGAGCACCTCAGTGCGCTGAGTCAGGAAGTCGGCGAGCTGCATCCGGGCCACCACGTGGACGAGTCCGTGCTCGGGCTGTTCGGCCACCGTGAACCCCAGCTGGGCACCGCCGACGGAGATCACCGACCGGACGTCGACGAACATCCCGGTGCTGGCACTGAGCCAGCTGGCGGCCCGGCGGGCCGCGTTGCGATTGTTGCGGACATAAGACATCCGCTGGCCGTCGACGACGAAGGTTCGACCGCTCACCCAGACATCGGAGTGCGGGTGATCTTTGGCGCTGATGGTGAAGACACCGCCAGGGCCGACCACCATCCGGTCGACATCGTCGGCGCCCCGGACTCGCACCGACGGCGCTTCGACTTGGTGCTCGAGCCCACGGGCCCGGATGGGAACACTGCGCCAGAGCGGGCCGAGGAGGTCGAGCTGCGCGTCGATGGTGTCTTCACCGGCTGGACCGATGCACCAGGCTCGATCGTCGCGCACCCGCAGGACGCGAGCAGCGAAGGTACGTGGGTGGTTGGCCGGAGCGGGCGAGAGCGCGTCGGCAGTGTCGGCCCGCTGGGCCCAGACGGCGGTCATGGTGGGGACCCCTTCAGTGATCAATGGTCCCCAGCAGACCAGTCACGACGTTCCGTGACCCGTCAACGCTAACACCGATCGAACATTCCGCTAACTCGAAAGATTCGACCGCTGGACGGCTTCCGGAGTTGGTCATCCAACTGGCACGGGCATTGGATCTGTGTTCTCCTCTAATTCTCGGCTGGGGAGTCGGGAGTCGAGATGGATCGTTTAACCCCCCACACCACCCCTTCCCGCAATCGAGCGACTACTGCCGGTAACTCCGCTGGTCGCGAATCGTTACGGGCACGACAGCTGGTCGCGGCCTACGAGCGCGCGCTGACCGAGGCCCGAACCCGCATGCACAACTTCGCCATCGCCGAGCGGTCGGAGTCCGAGATCGCGGCGCAGCTCTCCGCGCTGCAACCCCTCGGGTGGCACCTGCTGACCGATCGGCGCTGGCCCGGGTCGCGAGCGAACATCGACCTGATTCACATCGGGCCGGGCGGCGTGCTTGTCATCGATGTGAAGGCCTGGCGCGATCCAGCCGTCGTAGACGGGCGATTGCTACGCGGCCAGGTGGACGCTCAGGAGGATCTCGACCGGGTCGCTCGAACCGCCGAACTCGTGGCCGACGTGACCGGCGAGATCGGCCTGGCCCCGCTCGAAGTGGTGCCGATCGTGGTCTTCACTGGCCGCCACGGCGCCGACAGCGAAATCGGTCGGGTGAAGATCCTCGATCAGCACTCCCTCATCCCATGGATGGTCCGCCGCGGCTCGCGACTGACCCCGATCCAGGTGGGTGCACTCTGCCGAGTCGTCGGGGCGAGCTTCCCGCCGCACGAGCTGAACGCCGCCGAGCCGGCCACCGCCGAGCCGACCGCTTCTGTCGTTCCCCGGCCGATGGCCCGCCAGACCCAAGCGTCGCTCTTCGACAACTCGCTCTTCGATTCCGGGGCGCTGGAGGCGGCCCTCATCCGCGAGGCGAGTCTGGCTCCGATCGAGGAGTGGATGACCTTCCTGCATCCGGAGCAAGTGCGCCTGGTGCGGCGCATCGGAAGCGGGCCGGCGCGCATCCGGGGCGCGGCCGGCACCGGCAAGACCGTCGTCGCCCTGCATCGTGCGGCCTATCTGGCCGAATCGCTACCCGGGCCGGTGCTGGTGACGTCGTTCATCAACACACTCCCGCCGGTGCTGCGCGGGCTTTATCAGCGGCTCTCACCCGCCACCAGCGGCCGGGTGGAGTTCATCAATCTGCACGCCTGGGCGTCGCGGCGACTCACCGAACGGGGCCTGCACCTGCAGGTGGACCCGAAGTTCGCGCAGCTGGCCTACAACCGCGCCTGGGCCCGTCAGGGGAAGCGCTCCTGCCTGGGCGAGATCGGCGTCAGCTCCACCTACTGGAAGGAGGAGATCGACTGCGTCATCAAGGGCCGCGGCATCGTCGACTACTCCGACTACCGCGACCTGGTGCGCGTCGGGCGGCGCACCCGACTGGTCGGGAAGCAGCGGGAAGCGGTCTGGATGCTCTACTGCGACTACGACGACCAGCTTCGGGCAGCCGGGCGCCTGGACTACAACGACCTGCTCACGCTGGCCCTCGACGAGCTGCGCCAGCGACCCCTCGCCACGCCGTACGCGGCCGTCATCGCCGACGAGGTGCAGGATCTGAACTGCCAGGCCGTCCGCCTACTGCGAGAGATCTCCAGCGAAGGCACACGACTGCTGGTCGTCGGCGACGGTCAGCAGCAGATGTATCCCGGCGGCTACACGCTGGCCGAAGCCGGGATCTCGGTGGCGGGGCGCTCGACGGTGCTGCGAGTCAACTACCGGAATGCCTCGAAAATCATTGACGAAGCGACGAAGGTGGTTGCCGGCGACGAGTTCGACGATCTGGAGGGGTCGGCTGAGACGGGTCGGCGTGAGGTGCTCTCGGTCCGCGACGGCGGCGAGGTGCATCACGCGTCGGCTGCCAATATCGACGCGCTCCGCCGTCAGGTCGTGGAGCGGGTCGGGCAGTTGATCGTGTCCGGACAACGGCCGGCCGATGTCGCGGTGCTCTGCTCGACCAACTTCGAGGTGAACGTCTATCAGACCCTGCTGCGCAAGGCGGGTTTCGCGTCGCTACGACTGTCGGAGTACCAGGGCAGCCCGGTCGACGCGGTGAAGGTGGGGACGGTGGCCCGAGCCAAAGGCCTGGAGTTCAAGAACGTCGTGCTGCCCGTGCACGACCGTCCGAGATCCCGCACCCGCCCCGAACCCGAGGAGATCGGGCGGGAGCGGGGCGAGCAGAAGCGCCGCGAGTTGTTCGTCGCGATGACCCGGGCCCGGGACAGCCTCTGGGTCGGGCGCGTCGCCTCCTAACACCCTCCGCTTTTGGCACACCTGCAGGGATAGTCCCTGCAGGTGTGCCAAAAGCGAGGGCGGTTCAGGGGAGGTCGGTGCGCCAGCTGCGCAGTTCGTGCTCCGTGGGCCGGCGCCAGCTGACCTCGGCCCACTTCGACCCCGGCCCGAGGTCACCGGCGGCGTAGAAGCGCCGCGACGCACGAGGCCCGATCTCCCAGGGGCCCAGCTCCTGGGACAGCCGCTCCAACATCGGGCCGCTGATGATGACGTCGCAGGCCGTCTCGGCACCCTCGTTGATGAGCACGAACCCGGCGCCGTGCTCGAAGGCGATCGTCCACGGCGTCACGTAGGCGGCGTCGCGGCGTTGTTCGATCGCCACCATCAGCTCAGCCGCCTCGGCCGATCGCACCACCGATACCGCCGCCTCCTCAGCCGCGGTCAGCGCCTGTTCGGCGGCATCCAGCGCACGGGCCGACGACGCGTCGGCTCGACGGGCGCTGTTTCGCGTACTCAACGCGGCGAAGACGGCGACGATCAGCGCCATGGTCGCCGTGACGACCGCGATCCATCCGAGCACGCCCCGATTCTCGCCGACCCGCGCCGATATCCGGCCACGGCACGCGGATCAGCGCCGAGCCGGCTGCCCGTCGGTCAGGGGTCAGGCGTTAGGGAGGTCAGGCCAGCGCGGCGTTGATCGCTTCGAGAACCTCGGGCGCGTCGGGCTCGGTGCGCGGACGGAAGCGGGCCAGCACCGCGCCATCACGACCGACCAGGAACTTCTCGAAGTTCCACTGGATGTCGCCGGCCTCCCCGTCGGCGTCGGGTGTCTCGGTGAGCACGCCGTAGACGTCATCGCGTCCCTCGCCGTTCACGTCGACCTTCGAGGTGAGCGGGAAGGTGACGCCGTAGGTCGCTGAGCAGAACTCGGCGATCTCCTCGGACGTGCCCGGTTCCTGGCCGCCGAACTGGTTGCAGGGAAAGCCCAGCACGGTGAAGCCCCGGCCACTGAGTTCGTCCTGCAGCGCCTCGAGCTTGCTGTACTGCGGGGTGAGTCCGCATTTGCTGGCGACGTTCACAACGAGGGTGACGCGGTCGGCGGCCAACTGGCCGAAGGTGGTGGATTCACCGGAGAGGGTGGTGAGCGGAAGTTCGCGAAGGTCGGTCATGAGATCGACTGTAGTGATCGCGCCCATCTGGGTATGAAGCAGTCAGTTCATGAGCAGTTCCATCAGAAGGGAAATCGCCATGCCCACCGGTACCAGGGCCCGCACGCCGGGCCCCAGCGTCAAGGACAAGCCGCTCTACGAGAAGCTGCGCGACGAGGGCAACTCGAAGGCCAAGTCAGCCCGGATCGCCAACGCCGCCGCCAACACCAGCCGCAGCGCGATCGGTCGCAAGGGTGGCGCCTCGCCGAGCTACGACGACTGGACGGTCGAGCGCCTGCGCAGACGGGCCGCCGAGATCGGCATCGACGGCCGCTCATCAATGCGCAAGAGCGAGCTCATCGACGCCCTGCGCAATTCGTAGCGGACACCGACGGCGGGTTCGCAGTGCCAGCTACAGCGAGATGCGCTCCAGCACGTCGCGGATGGCGAACTCGAAGAGGGCCGAACTGCTGCTGAGCGACGCCGGCAGGTGCCGATTCACCTCGAGACTCAGCACACCGTGCAGGGTGGCGTAGCAGTCCATCGCGGCGGCCAGCGCGGCGACCGGCAGCTTTCCGTCGGTGCAGTCAACCCAGCCGTTGAGCTCGTCGACGAGCTCCGGCGTCAGCCTGGGCGTGATTCGATCCACCGCCAATCTTCCCTCGGCCACCAGGTCCAGCATGGTCTGCATCAGCGCACCCACCGAGCGCATCGAGGCCTCGGTGGTCGCCTCGGTGCCGGTGTAGCCGGGCACCGCTGATCCGAAGATGAGGCCGTACGGAGTGGGGTGCTCCAGCGCCCACTGCCGGTAGGACTTCGCGACCACGACGAAGACCTCCGTCGCCGGCAATTTCGGCGTCTGCGCCCGAGACCGCGCATAGGCCTCCTGTAGCGCAGCCCCGAGCGAGTCGAAGCCCTCGATGATCAGCGCCGTGAGCAGGTCGTCGCGGCTGGGGAAATAGCGATAGAGGGCCGACGGTGCCATGCCCATCTGACGGGCCACCGCTCGCAGCGAGAGCCCGGCCGGGCCGGACTCGGCCATCACCTCCCACGCCAGTTGCTTGATCTCCGCCGTGGTCTCGGCGCGCACACGGTCACGCCGGCTCACGGTTGCGGTAGTTGCCGGACCAATCATTCAGCGAGCCTAACACGAAGTGAACAGTGAACACTTTTAGAACAATGCTCTTGACAGACGTGCGCCCAGTGAGAACACTGTTCACAAGACAAACGCTGTTCCCGCAAATCCGCGGCAGGCCCGGAGGACATCATGATCGATCGTTTGGCTCACCTCGTTTTTCACCGCCGGCGCCTAGTGCTGGCTCTCTCCGCTGCCGTACTCGTCGCCTTCGCGGCGCTGGCCGCCGGCGCGTTCTCGGTCTTGAAGGTCGGCGGCTTCGACGACCCACGGTCTGACTCCAGTCAGGCCCAGCACCTGCTCGACACCAAGTTCGGCGGGCAGACCAACCTGATCATGCTGGTGACGCCGGTCGCCGGGGGGCACCTCGACGACCCGGCCGTCGTCTCGGCCGTCGGCACGCTCACCGAGAACCTGCGCAGCACCGGCGACGTCGGCACCATCACCTCCTACTGGTCGACCCACTCCGACTCGCTACGTACCCGCGCCGGCGACTCGGCCCTGGTGACGATGCACGTCGAGGGTGACGACGACGCCTCCTTCAAGGCCGCCCAGCGGATCATCGACGACTACGCACGAACCGATGCCACGATCCAGGTGCGCGCCGGTGGCCAGCTCGGGGTGAACCACGACGTCACCGCACAAGTCGGAAAAGACCTCGGAATTGCCGAGGGTATCGCCGTCCCGATCACGCTGCTGCTGCTCATCCTGGCCTTCGGCAGCCTGGTCGCCGCACTGCTGCCGCTGGGCATCGGACTCGTCGCGATCGCCGGCACCTTCGCCGAGCTCAGCCTGCTCGGCCACGTCACCGATGTCTCGACCTACGCCATCAACCTGACCACCGCGCTTGGACTGGGCTTGGCCATCGACTACTCACTGCTCATCGTGAACCGCTTCCGCGAGGAGGTGGCCGCGGGCTCGGAGACCGAAGCCGCCATCGCCCGCACCCTGCACACGGCCGGGCGAACCGTCATCTTCAGCTCGGCGACGGTCGCCGTCGCGCTGGCCGCGATGGTGATCTTCCCCTTGTATTTCCTACGTTCCTTCGCCTACGCCGGGATCGGGGTGGTGCTCATCGCCATGCTCTCGGCGCTCATCACGCTCCCCGCCCTGCTCAGCTGGCTGGGCGAGCGGGTGAACTCCGGGCGGGTGATTCGGCGTCGACCAATCCGACCGGCGTCGCAGGAGAGCGCCTTCTGGCGCCGTACGGCAACCACTGTCATGCGCCACCCCGTCCTGATCGCCCTGCCGGTGATCGCGCTGCTGCTCGTGATGGGCAGCCCGTTCCTCAAGATCGTCTTCTCGACGCCGGATGACCGAGCGCTGCCGACCACGCTGGCCAGCCGACAGGTTGGTGACGCGCTGCGCAGTGACTTCCCGGGCAACGCCGCAGCCAACCTCTACGTCGTCATCGACGGACCGGCCGAGCAGAACTCGCTCGACGCCTATGCCGCCCGGGTCTCCGCAATCACCGGTGTCACCTCGGTTCAGGCCCCGGACGGGCTGTGGCGGGCGGGGCAGCTCACCCCGGCGTCGGCGCCGCAACTGGCCCGTTCCGACGCGCGCTATCTGGTGGTGACCGGCCCGACCGACGGGGCTTCCGCCGCGGCGCAGCAGCTCGTCACGACGATCCGGTCGGTGGCCGCACCGGCCGGAACCCAGGTCCGGGTCGGTGGTGCGCCGGCCCAGCTCGTCGACTCCAAGGACGCAATCGGATCCCGACTGCCGTGGGCGCTGCTCTGGATCGCGGTGACCACCTTCGTGCTGCTCTTCCTCTTCACCGGCAGCGTGGTGCTGCCGATCAAGGCGCTGCTGCTGAACGCCCTGAGCCTCTCGGCGGTCTTCGGAGCGATGGTGTGGATCTTCCAGGAGGGACATTTCTCGTCCCTGCTCGGCTTCACCCCAACCCCGATCAACACCTCGATGCCGGTACTGCTGTTCTGCATCGCGTTCGGTCTCTCGATGGACTACGAAGTCTTCCTGCTGTCGCGGATCAAGGAGGAGCACGACCACGGAGCCTCGAACACCGAGGCGGTCGCGGCCGGTCTGGCCCGCACCGGACGCATCGTGAGCACGGCGGCCCTGCTGCTCTCAGTGACCTTCTTCGCCTTCGGTACCAGCCACGTGAGCTTCCTGCAGCTCTTCGGAATCGGCACGGCGATCGCGATCGTGCTCGACGCGACGGTCATTCGAGGAATTCTGGTTCCCGCGTTCATGAAGGTGGCCGGGGAGGCGAACTGGTGGGCCCCGGCGCCGCTGCGGAGACTGCACAGCCGGGTCGGGCTCTCCGAGACGGTCATCCCGTCGGACGCCCAACTGGCCGAGTTGACTGGCCCCGTCGAGCCTGCGGGCGCCGGGCGCAGCTAGCTCCGGTCGCCGTCCCTCAGCGAAACCTCAAGAAGCGCGGCGCGAGGCCGATGAGAGAGGTATGCGGCCGCTGGGGGCGGTCTCGCACCACAGCGACCGTTGCCTATCGGGGGGCAGCCGGGCATCTCGACAGGAGCACAACGTGCGGCAAGCGACGTGGAAGTGGGCCCTTGCGCTAGGCCTCTTAGCCTGCGCAAGCTACCTCGCGCTGCCAGCCGGCCTCGGCCGGGCGCTGCTGCTGCTGATCGTCGCCGTCGTCTGCGTCGTCTGCGTTGTGCTGGCCGTGCAGCATCAGCCGTCCTCGATGCGCCTGGGCTGGCGGCTGCTGGCCGCCTCGTGCGGATGCTTCATCAGCGCCACCCTGTTTTTCAGCATCGACGACCTCCTACGCCACCAGGTTCCCGGCGCCTTCACTTTCATCGATGTGCTCCGGCTCAGCGGCTACCTCCTCTTCTTCCTCGGCATCATGCGGATGAGTCGCTCCCGGGGTCTGGCCGTCTCGCGCGAACGTCACGCCGATTCGGCGGTGGTCTACCTGGGTGTCTTCTGCCTCGCCTGGCAGGTCATCCTCAGCGGCTACGCCCACGATCCGTCCCTGAGCATCACGGCCAAAGTGGTCGCGATGGCCTATCCCCTGATCAACCTGGGGGTGCTCTTCACCGCGACCGGCGCGATCCTGGCCGGGGTCACCCGGCGGGCATCGGAACGCTTCCTGCTCGCCGCGATCCTCGGGCTCTTCCTGGCCACCGCCATTGGCCGGGTCATGACGATGCGGCACAACAGCCACGCCGGCAGCGCCGCCGGCGTCGTCATGCTCTTCGCCTACGTCATGTTCGCCACCTCCGCGCTGCACCCGACCTCGCAGCGGACTCTGGTCGAGGCCACCGACTCCGGGCTGCGGGTCCGGCGCTGGGTGCCTCTGGTCGCGATGGCCGGGTTCATGTCCCCGGCCATCCTGTTCCTCGGCAGCATCTTCGACTTCCAGGTCGATGTCGCGGTCCTCAGCTGCGCCGAAGGCATCCTCTTCGGCTTGGTCGTGCTGCGGGTCTGCTGGCTGTTCATCCGGATTCGTAGCCAGAACCGGCTGCTGCACAGCCACACCGACTCCCTGCAGGAGGCACTGGCCACCCAGCAGGCGCTGGAGACCGATCTGCGCTACCTCGCCTTCCACGACAGCCTGACCGGCTTGGCCAACCGGGCCTTCCTGCAGCAGGAGGTCGAGACGGCGCTGGCCACCGCCGCCGAAGTTGGCTCGTTGGCGCTCTGTATCTGCGACCTGGACCAGTTCAAAGAGGTGAACGACAGTCTCGGTCATCAGGTCGGCGACGCCTTCCTGATCATCGCCAGCCAGCGTCTGACCGAGGTGACCGGCGGCCAGCACACGGTGGCCCGCCTCGGAGGTGACGAGTTCGCGATCCTCTTCGCCGGGCTGGCCGAACCGGGGGCGGCGACGCAACTGGCCGAGCGGATCGTCGAGGCGCTACGCCAGCCGGCGATGATCGCCGGGCGCGAGATCGCCCTCTCCGTCAGCGTCGGGCTCGCCTTCGCAAGCTGTGACACGACCAGCGAACTGCTGATCAGTGAGGCCGACACCGCCATGTACGAGGCCAAGGCGGCCGGCAAGGACCGGTGGGCGATCTTCGAGACGTCGATGCGGCTGCGCCTGGTCGACCAGCTGACCGTCACGAACTCCTTTCAGAGTTCACTCGAGTCGGGCCACTTCTTCCTGCAGTACGAGCCCCAGGTGTCGCTGCACGATGGGCGGCTGGAGGGCTTCGAGGCGCTGGTCCGATGGGAGCACCCGACGCTCGGCCTGCTCCCGCCGCTGCGCTTCATCCCACTCGCGGAGGAGACGGGCTTCATCCGGACGCTCGGGGCCTGGATCCTGCAGCAGGCCTGCATCGAGGCGGCGAACTGGGTCTCGACGACCGACCTGACCATCTCGGTAAACCTCTCGGGTCGTCAGTTGCAGGACCCCGAACTGGTCGCTCACGTCGCGGCCGCGCTGGCCGGCAGCGGGCTCGGATCGGAGCGCCTCGTCCTGGAGATCACCGAGAGCGTCCTCATGCTCAACCCAAAGCAGGCGGCGCAGACGCTCTCGGAGCTGAAGCAGATGGGGATCCGGATCGCCATCGACGACTTCGGCACCGGTTACTCGTCGCTGAGTTACCTGCAGCAATTCCCGGTCGACATCCTCAAGATCGACAAGTCCTTCATCGACCCGCTGGAGGATCCCGAGAGCGAGGGCAGCGCGTTCGTCCAGACGATCGTGCGACTGGCCCACGACCTCAACCTCAGCACCATCGCCGAGGGGGTCGAGCAGCTCTCGCAGCGCGAGACGCTCTCCCGGCTGGAGTGCCAGAGCATTCAGGGGTATCTGCTCTCCCGCCCGATGTCGCGGGAGGCGGTCCACGACTTCATCACGACATCCACGGCTACCGCGGTGACCACGGCGGCGGCTACGGAGGCAGCAACGGAGGCGCCGCTCGTCACCGCTATCGCACCGCAGCGCATCGACGCGAACCGGCTCGGTCCGATCGGCCGCCCGACGCGCGCGATCGTCGATTAACCGCAGCTGAACCTGGCCTGGATACGATCGGGGAATGTTCGCCCTGATCCCAGGAGCTGGTGGCAGCGCCTGGTTCTGGCACGCCGTCCAGCAGCGCCTGCAGGCCGCCGGGGAGTGCGCCGTCGCCGTCGAACTCCCAGCGGCCGACGAGAGTGCCGGGTTGCCTGAATACACCGAGACCGTGGTGAATGCCGTCGCCGCCGAGGGTGACGGCAGCGAGCTGGTGCTGGTCGCCCAGTCGCTCGGCGGTTTCACGGCGCCGCTGGTCGCTGAACGCCTCGGCGCGCGGAGCATCGTGCTGTTGAACGCGATGATCCCGCTCCCCGGCGAGACACCCGGGCAGTGGTGGGGGGGCACCGGCCAGCCCGCGGCGATGCGCGCCAATGATCTGGCCGAGGGTCGCGATCCGGATGCCGGCTTCGACGACGCGACCTACTTCCTGCACGACCTTCCGCCGCAGCTGCTGGCCGAGTCGGCCAATCACAACTCTCCGGAGTCGGATGCGGTCTTCGCAACCGCTTTCCCGCTCAGTAAGTGGCCGCGGATCCCGACCTACGTGCTGGCCGCGCGCGACGATCGTCTCTTCCCGGTCCAGTTCCAGCGCGACGTCGCCCTGGATCGTCTCGGCGTGACGGCGGAGGTGGTGCCGGGCGGGCATCTGGCCGCGCTGAGTTACCCCGACCCGATCACCGATCGGTTGCTGCAGCTCGGCGGCTGAGCGTCACGCCTGCGAAGCAGTGGCCCGCTCTTTGCGCGAACGCTTGTCCAGGTACATCGCGTTGTCAGCCCGGGCCACCAGGAACTCCGGCGCATCCGAACCAACCTCGGCGATCGCCACGCCGATGGAGGCGCCGATCTTCAGCGGCCCGCAGGAGAGGTCGTAGGGGACTTGGAACGCCTCGCGCAGGCGGCTGACCAGGCCGTCGACGCCGCTGCCCTCCTCGCCGGTGGGCTCGCCGCAGAGGATGACCAGCTCGTCGCCGGCCAACCGGGCGAGCAGGTCGGAGGCGCGCAGCATCTCCAGCGTGCGGTCACAGAAGGCTCGCAGCAGCTCGTCGCCGACGGCGTGGCCGTAGGTGTCGTTGATCGACTTGAACCCGTCCAGGTCGAGGAAGATGACCGCCGGGGCCGCCTCTCCACGCTGGTGCTTGGCCATCGCCAATCGCAGTGACTCTTCGAAGAGCACCCGGTTCGGCAGGCCGGTCATCACGTCGCGAGTGGCCGCATGCCCCAGCCGCTTCGTCTCGTTGCGCAGCTCCAGCAGCAGGGCGACATGCTCGGCGATGTCACGCAGCCGCTCCAGCTGGACCCGGCTGAGCTCGAGCTCCTCGTCACTGAAGGCGCAGATCGTGCCGGCCACCTCGCCCCCGGTGAGGATCAGCGGGGCGGCGGCGTAGAGGCGGATGCGATCGAACTCCCCGGTGACGTGCGGGTTCTGTGACCAGCGCGCGTCGCGGGTGGCGTCCTTGGTGTAGCTGACGTCCAGGGTGAGGATGCTGGTCGCGCACATCGAGTCGGTGCGGGCCACCTCGGCCGGGTCGTAACCGTAGGCCGCAGCCGACCACTGGCGGTCGGCGTCGATGAGGTTCACCGCGGCGGTCGGCGTGCCGCAGACGTAGGCGGCCAGGCGGGCCAGCGCGTTCAGCTCGCGACTGCGCGGTTGGTCGAGCGCGTCCAGGCGATGCAGGGCCGAGAGGCGGGCGGTCTCCTTCGCTACCGGAAGCGAGGCAACCGGAAGCGAGGCAACCGGAAGCGAGGCAACCGGCAGCGCGGCAACCGGCAGCGCCGGACCGGTGGAGTCGTCGGGGTCCGCCTGAGCCAATGCCGTCATGATCGCCTGATCGGCAGGCGTTCGGAGTTGCTTAGCGCTCTCCCGCCGAATTTCCCGCCGAATTTCCCGCCGAATTTCCCGCCGAATTCCGGGCGAATCTCAGGCGGTGGGGCGGCGCTGGGCGATGCCCCGCACGTAGGCCGCCTGCCCGGCGTGCTGAAGCGAGTCGGAGATGACGCTGATCATCCGCACGCCCAACGTCACCGGTGGGTCCCAGGACGTGTCGACGATCCGGTCCAGGTCGGCGTCGGTGAGGGTCTTCACGAAATCGACGGCCTGCTGGTGCACCTCGCCCAGGTAACCGCGCAGCAACTCGGCCGAGACCTGCACCTGCGGCACCTCCTCGACGCGCTGGGCGTAGCCGGTGGCTGCCTGATCGAAGGGGAGGTCGAACCGCTGGGCCCAGCCGCCGGCGAACCAGCGCTGCTCACAGCGGGCGACATCCGCGACGTGATCATCCTGCACACGAGACAGGTGCCAGACCAGCCAGGCGATCGAGTTCGCGTGATCGTCGATGCGGTAGGTGAGCTCATCCGGGGTCAGGTCATCCAGCACGCCGTTGACGATGTGGTGGATCCGATCGAAGGCATCAGAGAGCAGCTCGGCACTGGTCATAACACCAAGTTAGTGCCATTTCGCCGCCGATGCGTGGCAATTCTGCTCACAGCGGTACCGGGTAAGTCGCAGCCGCCGCCCGACGTGCTCAGCGCAGCGGGACCGATTGCGGGAACGAGAAGAGATTGTGCGGGTCGTGCGCCCGCTTGACCTGCTGCAGGCGGGGCAGGTTCCCGTCCCAATACGCGGCTGGGTAGGCGGTTATCGTCGGGTCGGCGTAGTTCAGGTAGGCCGAGCCGCCCAACCACGGGGTCAGCGATCGGCGTAGCCGCTGCACGTAGGCATCGTAGGGAGCGGGGTTGGCCGCGGCCCGCGTGGCCGACCAGGTTGCGGTGTACTGCAGATCAGCGAGGCAGCCCCGCCAGGGGAAGGCCGTCGCCGTCGGGGCTAGGTCGTCGACCGCGCCGCCGAGGGAATCGAAGGAGACACCGCCCTCGACCATTCCCGGGACACCGGAACCGGCGGCGGTGGCGGCGACGATGGCCGCCACACCGGCGGCGGGCAGCGGCTGGCGCAGGATCGAGGAGGTGGCGGAGAAAGGCTGCCGTCTGGCCGGCGTGAGCGAGCCGGCGATGCAGGTCGCGGCGCTGGCCCGGGGCGAGCAGCCGGCCTCGCTCAGCATCGTCGCTGCGTAGCCGGCACTGGTGCGGGTGTTCGTGACTGGTGGCGGGAGCGCACCGAGCAACGGCTGCAACTGGGCATCGAGCCCGACCTTCGTCCCGAGCCAGGTTCCGGCGATGACGACCCGCTGCCCGCGGCCGGGTTCGACCAGCAGCTTGCAGGTGGACCAGAGCTCGCGGGCGGTGCCACCGATCCAGTGCTGCCACGCGGTGAGGACGGCGGCGGCTGACCGCCACGGCCACTGCAGGTAGTAGGTACCGATCGTCGGGGCCGGCCGCACCCGGAAGGTCAGCGCGGTGACCGCGCCGAAGCTCCCGCCCCCTCCCCCGCGCAGGGCCCAGAAGAGATCAGGCTGGGTGGTGGCACTGACGGTCTGCAGCCGTCCGTCCGCGGTGATCAGGTCGACGGCGGCCAGCTGGTCACAGGCCAACCCGTAGGCACCGGTGAGGACGCCGACGCCACCGCCGAGGGTCAGCCCGGTGATCCCGACCGTCGGGCAGGAGCCGGCCCCGATCGAGACGCCCTTGGCGTCCAACTCGGTGTAGACGTCGGCCAGCAGGGCACCGGCACCGACCTTGGCCGTCATCTTCGCGGTGTCGACGTCCAGCGCGTTCAGCTCAGCGAGGTTGGCCACCAAGCCGGGCCCGGATGACCAGCCGCCGTAGGAGTGGCCGCCGTTGCGGATCCGGAGCGGGATGCCGCTGTCGGCGCAGAAGCGCACGCAGGCCTGCACGTCCACACTGGAGCGGCACATGGCGATCGCCTGCGGCGGCCGCTGCTGGGCGAAACGGGGGTTGTAGAGCAGGCTCTCCGGACGGTAGCCGCGATCACCAGGTTGGAGCAGACCACCCGATATTTGCTGGGAAAGCGAGCTGAAGGTGGGGGCCGAGCTACTGGACGCGGCAGCAGTCTCAGTGGTTGGGGCGGCCGAGCTGGCCGATGCCACGGAGGTGGTCGGGGCAGCTGAGGAGCTGGGCGTCAATTCGCTTCCCCGGGTACAGGCCGCGAGCGCACCGGCGAGCAGCGTGGCACCCCCGAAACGCAGCACGTCGCGCCTCGGGACCGCTGGCGATGGCGGCCGGTCGGCGGCCGGTGCAGGGGTCACCCAGAGATCATCGCGAATTCCAGGCGGTATCGCGCGCAACATTCCGAACCCGGCGGCGGCCGGATCGAATTGAGAGCGATCGTCACAA
Organism: Jatrophihabitans sp. GAS493; assembly: GCF_900230215.1. Taxonomy (NCBI): domain Bacteria; kingdom Bacillati; phylum Actinomycetota; class Actinomycetes; order Jatrophihabitantales; family Jatrophihabitantaceae; genus Jatrophihabitans; species Jatrophihabitans sp. GAS493. The sequence continues at coordinate 210,364 of NZ_LT907982.1, forward strand.
ACGAGAGCAGTGCTCTTGACAGGCGCGAGACGGGAGGTGCATGATTGCCACACAACAGAGAGCAGTGCTCTCGCAATCGCCCAGGAGGCCAACATGTCCAGTGAGCAGCGCTACCTCGAACCCGGCTGGTTCACCCGCAACATCTTCAACCGGGCCGTCCGCCGGATGGGCCGCTTCGGGGTCAGCCTGAAGGGCTCACGTGAACTGCGGGTACGCGGGCGCAAGAGCGGCGAGTGGCGCTCGACGCCGGTCAACCTGCTCACCATCGACGGCCAGCGCTACCTGGTCGCTCCGCGTGGCACCACCCAGTGGGTGCGCAACCTGCGGGCAGCCGGCGGGGGTGAGCTCAAGATCGGGCGCCGGGTCGAACCTTTCGTCGCCGACGAGCTCAGCGACGACGTCAAGGCACCGGTGCTGCGCGAATACCTGCGGGCGTGGAAGTGGGAGGTCGGCATGTTCTTCGAGGGCCTCGACGCCGATTCACCGGAGGAGAAGCTCAGCGAAGTGGCCCCCGGATTTCCCGTCTTCCGGATCGCTCAGGCCGCCTAGAGCTGGGTCGCCGCTCGATCGTCCGGGCAGATCGCGCCTCGTCGGATGTATCAATTCAGTCACCTGAGCATCTGCTTAGTTGACGGTAAAACTCGCGCGTACCTCACGCGGGTCACGGTCGTTAGTCACGGTGTCAGGGTCTTCGCTCCACCGACGCGCAGGCTCCGGCAGATCTCAGGTGCAACCCACCAGAGCCGATTAGAGCAAGTACGCAGACGATCTGAATGAGGAGCCATGATGACCACACCCCACGTCATCGCCGAGGCCGACTACCTACCCGCGGCAGTCCGACTGAGCGACGCCGAGAAGCGCATGTACCAAGCCGAAGTTGCCCTGCACGAAGCCCGTCAGAGCGGCGTCGACGCCTGGATCACCGCAGCCTGTGACCGGCTGCACGAGGCGATCCTGGCCCACAACGCGGCCCGCCGCCAGCTCGCCCAGCTGGACGAGCAGCTTCGCCCGGCTTGCTGATCAGCCTCCGGCTGATCAACCATCCGCGCTAGCGGGCAGCGCCCGCACCAGCTTCAACCACACCGCTTCACTGCTGCATATGCGTCACCGCAGAGCCGGGGTCGTTCACGCTCGATCGAGCTGAATCCGCCCCGGCTTAGTTGCGTTCCCAGCCGCCCGGCGGCCAACTAGGATCTGCAGATGACCTCCGCCGGTTCACTACGTCACCGGGTCGTAGTCGGCGGACGACTCGCCCGCACCTGGCGGCCGACCGGCACTCAACTGCGGGCGTTGCTGCGATCGACGATCACCTCCTACATCGCCCTCGGGATCGCGCTCTACATCCTCCCCGGCGAGCAGTCATCCGGCCCAATTCCGGTACTGGTGCTGGTCGTTCTGGTGGCCACCATCGGGCTACTGCTGCGGCCGCTGCTGCTCGCGCTGGCCGTGCTCCTGGGCTCCTTCGGATTGCTGCTCGTCGGCATTCTCAGCCAGGCCATCATTCTCGGCGTCGCGATCGCCATCTCACCCGATATCGAACTCGCCAGCACCGCCCAGGTCATCCTCGTCTCCTGGAGCGCGGCGATCGTCGCCGCGCTGGTGAACTGGCTCTTCGACGCCGGCAGTGAGGACTCCTTCCTGGCCCAACTCCTCGGAAGGGCCGTGCGGGTCGCCCGTCGGCAGCGCCGTGCGGGCAATCTGGCCGGACACGGCACCCTCATCATCCAGCTCGACGGCGTCGGTGAGACTGTGCTGCGGCAGGCCATGACCGCAGGCGCCATGCCGACGCTCTCCACCTGGCTGCGCGGCGGCACGCACACCCTGCGCGGGTGGCACACCGGGCTGCCGGCCACCACGCCGGCCGGGCAGTCGGTGCTGCTCTACGGCGACACCACCCAGATCCCGTCGTTTCGCTGGTATGAGAAGCAGTCCGCGCGGCTGATGGTGGCCAACCATCCGCGCGACGCGGCCGAGCTCGAGCTGCGCCTCAATCACGGTCAGGGGCTGCTGGCCGACGGCGGGGTGAGTATCTCCAACCTCTTCTCGGGTGGCGCGGCGACGACGCTGCTGACGATGAGCGACGCCCGGCTGCCACCCCGTACCACACGAGGATTCGCTTCATTCGCCACGACCGCGGGCGGCCTACTGCACTCGATGGTCGTCTTCGTCGGCGTGGTGATCACCGAGATCTACCAGGGACGACGCCAGCGCCGCCGCCGCGTCGAACCCCGCGTGCGACGCGGTTGGCTCTTCGCGTTACTGCGGGCGGTCACCACCGCCCTGCTTCGGGATTTGAACGTCGCATTGGTGACCGAGCAGATCGCCCGCGGGGCGCCCGCCATCTATGTCGACTTCCTCGACTACGACGAGGTGGCTCACCACGCCGGCCCCAGCCGTCCGGAGTCGATTCGCATCCTCGACGGGCTCGACCGGCTGCTGCGCTTCTTCGCCGACGTGGTGGTCGCGACCGGGCATGAGTACAGCCTGGTCGTCGTCTCCGACCACGGTCAGGCTCAGGGCGCCACCTTCGACCAGTTGAGCGGCGGCCCGCTGCATGGGCTGGTGGACGCCCTCTGCGACTCGCCCGAAATCGAGACCCAGGAGGCCGACGCGGTCGGCGCGGACTCCGCCCCGGCTGAGCGCTGGGGTCCGGCCAACCTCTTACTCACCGGGGTCGCCCGCTCCTCGAGCATGGCCGGAAGGGCGGTCAGCCGATCGTCGGCGAGTTCGGCCACGGCGGCCGACTCACCCGACGGCGCTGTCAGCCGGGCCGACAACCAGGTCACCCTCGGCGAGGGAAAGGCTGCCAAGTCGGCGAAGTCCGAGTCCGACCGCGGCGAGGCGGCTGCGCCGACGGGAGTCGTGGTGGCGGCCAGCGGGAGCCTGGCCCACTTGTACCTGGCCGATCACCCGGGAATCGCGTCGAGTGAGGAGATCCACGGGCGCTACCCACGCCTCGTCGACGGCCTGGCCCAGTGCCCACAGATCGGCGTCGTGCTGCTGCGTCCGAGCAGCGCGCCCGATGACACCGACGTCCTGGCCCTGGGCGCAGGAGGGTGGCGCCGCGTGCACTCCGACGCCACGACGAGTGGTGGCGACGGCGATGATCCGCTCAGCGTCTACGGCCCGTCGGCCGCCGCCGATGTGGTCGCGCTCTTCGCGCGGGAGCATGTCGGGGATCTCGTTCTGCTCGGCCGCTTTGATCCGTCGACCGGCGAGGTCGTCGCCTTCGAGGAGCTGGTCGGCTCGCACGGAGGGCTCGGCGGCGGGCAGACCGAGGCGGTCTTCATTCATCCCAGCGATTGGGATCTTCCGCTCGACGCCGCCCTCAGTGGACGCCAGGTGTACGAGGCGCTACTGGCCCACGTCCCGCGCAGTGGCGACGACGCCGCGAATACGTTCGCGCCGCGGAGTGAGATCGCGTCGCGGAGTGAGATCGCGTCGCGATGAGTAGCAGCGCGCCGCAGCGGCCCCCCGGCGACGAGGTTTCGGTGAGCTGGTGGGGGCATGCGACGACGACGATCGAGTTGGCCGGCTGCCGGGTACTCACCGATCCCCTCTTCGCCACTCGGCTGGCCCATCTGCGCCGGGTCGGCGGCCCCGCGCCGGGTGCCCAGGCGCACCGGGCCGATGTCGTGGTCATCTCGCATCTGCACCGTGATCACCTGCATATTCCTTCGCTGGCCGTCCTGCCGGCGAGCACCCGAATAATCGCCCCCCGTGGCGCCGCCGCGGCCGTGGCTGGAACTCAGCCGCAGCTGGCCGACCGCTTCGAGGAGATCGAGGTGGGCGACAGCGTCGACGTCGGCCTGGTGCGCATCGAGGCGGTTCCGGCCGCCCACGACGGTCGACGGGCGCCCGGGTCACGCTTTCGGGCCACCACCCTCGGCTACCGGTTCAGCGTTCGTGAGGATCGCAGCGAGGAACGAGCGAGGACCGGAGCGAACGCCCGGATGAGCGCCAGCGAAGACCAAAGCACCGTTCGTGAGGATCGCAGCGAGGAACGAGCGAGGACCGGAGCGAACGCCCGGATGAGCGCCAGCGAAGACCAGTCAACCGTTCGTGAGGATCGCAGCGAGGATCGCAGCGAGGAACGAGCGAGCGCCCGGGTTTGGTTCGCTGGGGATACCGGGCTCTTCGACGGGATGCGGGAGATCGGTCCGGTGCAGGTGGCCGTGGTGCCGGTCGGCGGTTGGGGACCGACCCTGGGCGACATGCACCTCGACCCGGCGCAGGCCTGTGAGGCCGTCCGGCGGGTCGGCGCCAGTGACGCAGTCCCGATCCACTTCGGCACCTACTGGCCGACCGGGTTACGACGCGCGCATCCGACGAGCTTCCGCCGCCTCTGCCAGGAGCCGGGGACCCGGTTCGTCACGGCGCTGGCCGCCGACCAGCCACAGACGCGGGCCCATCTGCTCGCTCTCGGCCAGCGCGTCGATCTGCCAACGCACCGATGAACAGTGCGTTCGGTCCGGGTTACCTGATCGGGCTCTTCGGGGTCGTCGCGTTCGGTGCCGTCGTGCCGGTGCTACCCACCGGGGCTGCGGTGAGCGTGGCCGCCGCCGTGGCCGAGCGGGATCATATTCCCTTGTTTTTCCTGGTCATCCTGGTCGGGGCGGCCGGAGCCTACGTCGGCGACATCCTCACCTACGCCGCCCTGCGAGCCGCGGCCAGAACGATCTCAACTCATGGCCATCACGATCAGAACCGGCGCTGGTGGAGACCGCGCTATGTCCCGGAGTGGGCCCGCCGGCGGCTGGAGCCCGAGCAGCGAACGGCGACGCTGGCCCGGTTTCGTCGCCAGATCGACACCCACGAAGTGCGCACCCTACTGCTGTCCCGGTTGGTGCCGGGCGGGCGTATCCCCGTGCTGATCGCGGCCTCCGTCGGCGGATACTCGCTGCGTCGCTTCGCCCTGGCCGACCTCGGAGCCGCCCTGATCTGGGCCCTGCTGTACGCCACGATCGGCCTCCTCGGGCGGGTGGCCTTCCCCGAACCGTGGCAGGCGGCGCTGGCCGCAATCGGGCTCGTCCTGCTGGTGAGCCTGTTGAGCAGTCAATGGGCCAGATATCGGATGCGTCAGGCCGACGCACCGGCGCAGCGTTCAAGCTCACCGGAAACCTGCCGATAAAAGCGATAGCATCACAACTGTTCGAACGTGGCGAGTTCTCTCGACAGCGCGGTCCGGACTGCCGTCACGGCTTCTCCCCAGTCGGCATGTCCACGCGCGCGAGGTGCTCATGATCGTTCCCGTCGTCACCCCTGAACTGGCCGAACGCTCCCTGATCGGAGCCGCGGTTCATGCCTTCTCCGCGCGGGCCAGCACCCGATCCAGCCCGGCCGACCAGACCGATCTCGAGTTCGCCCGTCAGATACCCAAGCCGGATGAGCTCGCGGAGTCAGCCACGGTCTATGCCATCAGCCTCATCTGGTGGGCCCATCAGGATCTGCACGCCCGGCGCGAGTTGCTGGACGCGGCCACCACGCTGATGTTTGCCTACGTCGACGACGATGCTCGCGAACGCCCTTTCGAAGCCGGTTACCGGATCTTCGCCACGCAGCTGGCCCAAGCGGCGCTGACGCCCCGGATCGACGCCGAGATCGACCTGCGTCCACTCGTCTCCGGAGTCACCGAGATCGACTTGATGACGGCCCGCTTCGCCGACACTGCGGCGCACGCACTGCTGCGCACCGACCGAGACACCTTCGGCGACCCCGCCCAGTCGGCCGAGACGATGCGCGACGAGATGATTCAGCTCGCTTTCTGCTCCCGAGCCGCCTGACGGTTCTCGCCCGCCTGCGGCGCCCGTCCACCCAGTCGGAGAGGCAAGTTCGACGAATATCGATTTCGAGTTGACGTCGAATAGTTTCCGAGGAAACATTGTCCCTACGCGGTACCGGGGGGTACAGCTACAGCGCAGCAGAGAGTGACTCAGCATCCGATCGGCTCGGGGGAACCGGCCGGATGTGGCGTCCGGGGCGGATCGGGGGATCCGAGCGGACGTCGAGGGCGGACCGATTCGGGGGTTTCGGTCGCCGGTCACCAGGTGTGTGCGCTACGCAGCGGCAACGCGGCTTCGGGCCTGACCAGGCGTTCGGAGCCGCGTTCTGCTATTTCGGGGTGTATTTGTAGACCGTCGCCCAGTCGACGCTGATGTGCCCGGCCGCAGAGTCATTCGGCGGCTCGGCCCCGTCGAGGTTCGTCTCAGCCTGCAGCACCCAGTGCATCGGCTTGTGCGGCACCAGGGTGGTATTCGTGAAGACGACCGCGTCGTCGACGTAGAAGACGACCTTCCCCGGAGTCCAGTCGATGGTGATGGTGTGCCAGTCGGCCAGAGAGATCCCGGTCCGGTCGTAGGCGACGACGCCCTTGGGGTTGGAGACGCTGGACGGCTTGGCGAAGAGCGAACCCGCGTTGATGGTGCCATCCAGGTTCATCTCGGGGAAGTCGATCTCGCCGTCGTCGGGCCAGCGCATGCTGTCCGGCCACAGCAGGAAGGCGATCTTGTAGCCGTAGGTGGGCTCCACCTTCATCCGCAGGCTGTACCGGCCATAGGTCTGGCCGCCGTCGGAGCCCGGCCCGGAGCCGAAGCGCTTGCCGGAGACGCGGCCACCGACGAGTGGTGCCGGCGCGGCGACCATGTGCTCGCCGTTCTCGGTGTGCAGGTACATGTCCAGCATGCCGTCCTGCACCGAGAGCACCTTGTCCGGTCGGTAGGTGCCCTGCTTGGACGTGTCATTCGCACCGTTGTATCCGGTCCAGCTACTCGCGTAGGTGTGGGTGAAGGTCCCGAGCGGGGCCGGCTTGGTGAAGTCCTCGGTGAACTCCTGTGTCCAGCCCGGCAGATTGCCGACCGGCATCCCGTCACTCAGCCGGATGACCTGCTCGGGGTGGGAGTTAACCTGACGGGAGATGACCAGCGTCGCCAGCAGCAGCGCGAGCACGGCGACCAGCCAGAGGGTGCGGCGGGGCGGCGAGGTGCGCAACCGGTTCGACACCTCCGGCGGGAGCGGGGCACGTGGATACGCGGTGGCACCCGGGTGGGCGGTCGTGCCCGGATTGCGAATCGCCGGCGGCGGCAGCGTTCGGGGGCGCGGACCGGTGGTCTCAGCGGGGTTTGCTGGGTTTGCTGGGTTTGGCTGGGCGGCTTGTGGGGGCACGACGTCGCGTGTCGTCGACATGCGTGCGCTCCTCACCGTCGTTGGGTCAGACCCCGGATGTGCCGGCTGATTCCTCTGGTCTGCCGCGCGCGGTAGCCGTAGCCACGACACCGTTCGACGTCAGAGGTGCCGTCCTTATGTGAAATTTACCAAGTCACGGCTGCGCTGCCGACGCCCGATCGACCGCCGCGTCAGCCGAGTAACAGCGCGTCTTCGAAGACGAGCGACTGCCAAGGTCGATGCGGGAGCCGACCGTGTCCGGGATCGACGCCGACCAGGTGCCCGCCGGGCAGGGTTGCGATGGTGTGGGCGGCCTCCGGGTCGACGGTGACGACGGCGCCTACCTCCAGTGTGCATTCCAGCTCCGATCGTCGCCAGTTCACCACCGACGAGTGGCCGTGGATCTGGCTGAACGGAAGTGGTACTCCCCCGGCGAGCCAGCTCGCGATGAGTTCCGCGCCCTCGGCCGCCCAGATCGGCCCGGCCGAGAGGTTCGGTGGACCACCGCCGAGCATCTGACCGGAGCTGAAGAGCACCTGCTGGCGCAGGCCACTCAGCGCGTTGATCGCAGACGCCGCCTCCCGGGCGGTGGCCGGTGAGTGCAGCACCCCGGCCCAGAACCCTTCCGTGAGTCCGGCGTGCGTGATCAGCCAATCCGCGCCGTCGGCGTGCAGCGCGATCGCCGGGCGCATCCGCCGTTCGCTCCACCAGTCGAGCAGCATCCCGGCGCCGTCATCGCTGATCTGCTCACCCCACTCGAAGCTGGGCTCCGAGATGTACTGCGCCTCATGATTGCCGACGAGCTGAATCCACTGCCCGGGCTGCTCGGTGAGGTACCGATCGACCAGGGCGAGGACACCCTCGGAGTCAGGGCCGCGGTGGATGAGGTCACCGACCTGGACGACCGTGAGCTCGTCCGGGAGGCGCCCGGTCGAGGGGTCGGCGCCGAGTCGCTGCAGCTCACCGCGCAGCTCGTCGAGTTGGCCGCCGATGTCGCCGACGACGGCCACTCGAGCAGAGCTGCGGGAGGGTGCTGCGGCGCCGGTCATCCCCGGAACGCTAGCTGGCTGTTGTGCGTGTGCTGCTGCTGGGCTCAGATGCTGACCGCGGGGCTCAGATGCGGAACTGCCGGGTGAGGGCGTCGAGTTCCGCGGCAAGGCCGGCCAACTGGTCGGCCGACTCTCCGGTGGCCCTCGCTGCGGTGGCGGTGGTCGTCGTTCCCTCGGTCAGTTCGGTCATATTGACGCTCACCGTGCTGGTGCCCTCGGCGATGTGCGAGATCGACCGGCTGATCTCGGCGGTGGTGGCACTCTGCTGCGCGACCGCGGCGGCGATCGTCGACTGGTAGTCGCTGATCTGTCCGATCGTCTGGCTCACCTCGCCGATGGCGCTGACCGCAGCCGTCGTGCCGCTCTGGATCGTGTCGACCAGGGTCGAGATGTCGCTGGTGGCCCGTGCGGTCTCCTGGGCTAGCTGCTTGACCTCGGTGGCGACGACGGCGAACCCCTTCCCGGCCTCGCCGGCCCGGGCCGCCTCGATGGTGGCGTTGAGGGCGAGGAGGTTGGTCTGGCCGGCGATCGTCTGGATGAGTTTGAGGACGGTGCCGACCTCCTCCGACGAGGCGCCGAGTTCGGCGATCGTCGTGGTGGTGGACTGCGCGGTACGAACCGCGGCCTGGGCAACACCCGACGCCTCGGTCGCACTACGCGAGATCTCCTGCACGGAGGCGTCCATCTCGGTCGCCGCGCCGGCCATCATCTGAACGTTGTCGTCCACTTGGTTGAGTGCCTGCGACACGTGACCGGCCTGGCCGGACGTCTGCTCCGAGCTGCCGGTGAGCTGCTCGGCGATCTCGGTGAGCGAGTGGGCTGATCCGGCCAGCTGCTGCGAGTGGCCGGCGACCGTGGTGAGCACGTTGCGGACGTCGCTGACGGCGGTGTTGACTGCCTCGCTGAGCTCACCGAGCTCGTCGTGGCTGGTCACCTCGACCTCGCCGGTGTAGTCGCGCCGGGCCATCTGCGCTAGGACGGCCACGGCCCGACGCAGCGGGACGAGGATCGACTTCGAGATCAGGAAGCCGGCCACGACCAGCAGGATCGCGCCGAGAATGATCGCGACCAAGGTCATCGTGATCGACGAGTGGTACGTGCTGTCGGCGGCCGCCTGGTCGGCGTTCGCGTCGTCCAGCATGGTGTCGGAGAGGTCGCCGATGCGGCTCTGCACGATCTCGAAGGTGAGGACGTTCGGATCTTTGGCGTAGCTGTTCCAGGCGGTCAGGACGAAGTCGAGTTCGGGGCCTTCGCCACCGTTCATGTGCGCCGCCTGCAGCTTGGCTATCGCATCGGTCACCTTGGCCGCGGCGGCCTTCTCGACGTTCGGCGTATAGCCATCCTGCACCAACTGGGCCTCGACCACGCCGGCTTGTAGGTCACCCAAGGTGCGGGCCGGGATCAGGTTCTCGGTGCGGCTCTGGGTGGCCAGCTCGTGCAGTGTGTGCTGGCCGGAGTACCCAACCCAGCCGACGATGGTGGCGGTGCCCAGCCCGATGAGAACGAGCAGCAGGAGCTTGCGCCCGACCGTTAACTTGATGGTTCGCAACACTTGTGGGTACTGCCTTTCCAGCGCATGCACTCGGCCCGCCGCGGTGGAGGGTCCAAACCGGACTATCGACGCGATCAGCGCGTACATGAGCGGCACCTAAGCGACCCTCCCGCTTCGGCGCCCGGAGACCGCCCTACCCCCGTCTCGCTTTTGGCACACGTGCAGGGACTATCCCTGCAGGTGTGCCAAAAGTGCGACGGACTCGGCGATCTTGAACCGTTGCCGTGCTCTGCGGGGCCGGAGCATGTCCGGCAGCGCGTCGCATCCCCGGGAACGGAACGCGGCCTGGCGAGATCCACAGGCCCCCCGATTCGGCGGCGGCGACTGTTTAGTCGCCTAACCGCTGGGCGTGAATACCTGTCCGAGGGCGGACAAGTCAGGCGCAGTCTTGGCCAGACCGAAATCGGTGGCCACCCAGGTCGCAGTGTCGTAAACCAACTCAATGACGGTGCCAGTCGGCGCCGTCGCTCCCGGCGGCAAGCGAGCGGCCGTAGCGGTGAAGTTGCCATGCGCGACGATTAGCACCTGCTGGATTTCGTCTTCACCGTCCGGCACGCCGAACTCCAACGTCTTGGCGATGGCGCCTCGCGAGGCATAGGCCCAACTGATGGCGGTTGGCTTGGGGTCGCCATTGACAACGCCTGCTTCGGCAACCAGCCGAAGAATCTTCGCCGTATTCGAATCGTCTGATTGTCTGGATGCGGCTGCTGATCCGGAGGGAGTAGCACGTTCACCGGAGGCGCAGGCCGATAGAAGGGCAACACTCACGGCAGCAGTCACGGCAACCGCGTGTCGAGTTCGATGCCAGACCAGCACGCTGTCGGGAGGTCGATCTAACATATGCCGCCGTTCCGATACCTCTCCAGCCGAACTCTGCATGACGGAACCCTCCGGTCATGCAGGACGCAGGTTGCGGCTAGCAGTCTGATCACGATATCCGCACTCCGCAGATTTCCGCGCTCGAACAGACGGTCGGGACCGAATCCCCGAAATTTGGGCCGACGAGGGGACTTGAACCCCTAACCGCCCGATTACAAGTCGGGTGCGCTACCAATTGCGCCACGTCGGCAGTCCGGAGCGGCGTACCACCAGGGAGGTACGGCCCGCGCCAAGTGATCATCGTAGTCGGGGCCGGAGGCTCCGACACACCAGCCAGCTGGCCTACCGGAGGTTCGGCCGCTTCGCCCCCACGATCGCGTGGTCGTAGGCGTAGACGATGGCGGCCGCCCGGTCCCGCAGGTCGAGCTTGGTGAAGATGCGTCCGATATGGCTCTTCACGGTGAGTTCGGAGATGTGCAGGGCGTCGGCGATCTCACTGTTGCTCAGTCCCTGACCGATCGCCAGCAGCACGTCGTTCTCCCGCGCAGTCAGTTGCGCGCTCGCCGCCGGCGTCCGAGGCGGCGCGGCCCGCCGGTAGGCACTGAGCACTCGCGCGGTGACGGCAGGATCCAGCCAGGCATCCCCGGCCGCCACCGTCCGCACGGCACGGATCAGGTCCTCGGCCGGGGAATCCTTCAGGATGAACCCGGCCGCCCCAGCCCGGAGCGCACCGGAAAGCATCTCATCGTCGTCAAAGGTGGTCAGGGTGAGTACCGGCGGATGCGCGCCCTGATCACAGAGCCGCTGGGTGGCCGTGATCCCGTCCACGTGCTTCATTCGCAGATCCATGACGATGACGTCGATGCGGTGTTCGGCCACGGCGGCCGGCACCTGATCGCCGTCCGAGCACTCTGCGACGATGGTGAACCCATCCCGACGGCGCAGGATGCGACGCAGCCCCGACCGCACCAGCTCCTGGTCGTCGACCAGCAGCACGTTCGTCGACCCATCCTCCAACTCCGTCTCGGCCGACGTCACCGCAGGCGCCGCGATTGCAGGCCGTGCCAAGGGCATTGGTCACCGGTCTTGCCGTTGAGGCTGGCGAGCGCGCCGGGCGAATCGGTGGCCGGCACGGTGAGCTCCACGTGCCAGCTGTCACCCTCCTCGCCGATTCGGATCGCGCCACCTAGTTGGTTGGCCCGGTCCGACATTCCAGCGACTCCCGAGCCGCCGCCGTTGATCCGCGGACGTGGACGGGCCAGCCGATTGCAGACCCGCAGACGCACCTCGTCGCCGGTGAGGTCCAGTGACAGCTCAACCGGTTCGTCGGGTGCATGTTTGGCGACATTCGCCAATGATTCCTGAGCAATTCGATACAGGCCGAGACCCAGCGCGGGCGCGACAGCGGTCGCGTCGCCGACCACTTCGTAGGCAACCTTCAGCCCGGCCGATTTAAAACCGACGACCAGTTCGTCGATGTCGGCAACGCCTGGCAACGGTTGCAACTGGGACGGCTCAGTGGCCAGCACACTGACCGTGCGTCGAATATCGGACATCGCCTGCCGCCCGACCTTCTCAGCGTCGGCCAGCGCCTCCAGAGCCTCGGCCACGTCCGCCCCCTCCTCCAGCACGTGTCGCGCTCCGGTGATGTGCAGCAGCGTGACGCTGAGCGAATGCGCAACAACATCGTGTACTTCACGGGCGATTCGCTGCCGTTCAGCCAACGCGGCCTGCACGCGCTCAACCTCCCGCTTGGCCCGTTCGGCGGTGAGCGCTCGCATCTGCCAGCGCATCATGTAGCCCACGTCCAGACCCAGAAGCACCCCGCAGCAGTAGGTAATCACCCCGGGCAGCGTCCCGATCGTCGAGGCGGCGACGAGCAGGGCGATGCTGGCCGCCGTCGCGATCAGTCCGATCACCGCACCCTCAGTCGCGGTCAACTCCGCAGCCACCACCATCAGCACCAGCGGCGCCGCGTCGGCCGGGCCGTAGTTCGTCAGTGGTTGTGACAGCAGCCAACCGACGCCGACGAGCACCACCGGAAGGGTCAGCCACCACGGCACCCACCACCGCAGCGTCAGGTTGGCGACGCCCGGCAGGATGGCGACCAGGCCGGCCAGGGCGATAGTCGTAGGTGGCCAGAGGGCGCCGCGCTGAGCAACCGCGACGATGGCGAAGAGGATGCCGCAACCGTAGGTACAGAGCGGAATCCACAGCGGAAAGTCGAGGCCGTGGCTCTCCCGCTTGGCCTCGTATCGGGCTCGCAGCCCCTCCGACAGGGACCCCACTCGGCTGGACACGCCTTCAGCCTAGGCAGCTGCGCTACCGCCGTCACCATCCCAGGGTCGCAGTCGAACTACTACCTGAGTAGCAACCTCGATTGGGTCCCCGAGCACGACGATTCGCAGCCGGCCGACACCTAGCGTGATCAGTACCGACCGAACCGGAAGCAAGGCGGAGATCGATGAACTGGACACAGACCCATCAGCGCTACCAGGCGCTGCGCGAGATCGAGAGCGAGCTCGACCTCCGGCTGGACGGTGAATTGCCGTGGCGTCCGGGCTACGCAGCCGTCTTCGGCGATCGCGACGGCCTGCTGTTCGCCCTACAATTGCAGTGGAATGTGGCTGCTCAGGCACAGCTGGACGAGCAGTTCCTGGACGCCGAGGAGCTGGAGCAGGCCCGTCGCGAACTGGCCGCCCGCCACCCCGGACTACTACTCGCCCTACGTCGCAACGGCACCCGGAGGCTCCCGCCGGTGCCGGTGAGCGAACAGCACTGCAGGCATGACGCTGCCCGCCGCGCATCGTAGGCTGGAGGGAACCCCGGAGATGCCGCCGAAGGAGCAGCATGAGCCACCGCGACGACCCCCGCGCCGGATTCGTAGGACGGATCGCCGTCGCGATCCTGCGTGTGATCAACGCGGTGGTCTTTCGGCATCGCTGGCGAAATCTGCAGAACATGCCTCCCCGCGGCCCGGTAATTGTGGCGGTGAATCATCTCTCTCACATCGACACGGTCGTGATCGCCCGCCTCGTCTGGGACGCCGGCCGGATCCCTCGCTTCATGGCCAAGAGCAGCCTCTGGAATGTCCCGGTTCTCGGGTTCATCATGCGCAAAACCAAGCAGATCCCGGTGACCCGCCACTCCACGGACGCCGCAAACTCACTCGGCGCCGCAGTTGCCGCGTTGCAGCAGGGCGAGGTGGTGGTGATCTATCCGGAGGGGACGACCACCAAGGATCCGCAGCAATGGCCGATGTATCCGAAGACTGGGCTTGCCCGGTTGAGCCTGTTGGAGCCCGACGTGCCGGTGGTGCCGATCTCGCAATGGGGGGCGCAACCCCGGCGAGCCGGCGAACGACGGCGACGCCGCACGGTGGTCGTCGACATCGGAGAACCGCTGAACATGGCTCGATGGCGAGCTGCCACGGCCGATGCCGAGACGCTGGAGCGGATCGGCATCGAGGTCATGTCAGCGGTTAGCAAAGGGGTGGGACGGCTGCGAAATGAGACTCCGCCGGCGAAACCGTTCCGCCCGGTATCCAAGTCGTCCACCAATTCCCCGCAACAACTGCCCGATAACGATTTCAGCTCTTAGCGGCAGACCCTTGACGGAACCCGTCCGCTCCTGTCGAATGATGACGTCCGACCGCTATGCCGGTTAGCTGACGCCGCCTTGAGTTCGGTGGGGCGGAACGACGTCGGCCATCCGGAAATCCGTGAAGCAGCCAGCTGAGGTTGCTCGTACCCGGCGCGGTCAAACACACCGGCAGAGGAGTACAGCTATGGCGTCAGTCGACTACATCAATGCGTCCCGCATCTACCCCGGCAGCACAGTCCCGGCGGTGAACAAGCTGAATCTGGACATCAAAGACGGCGAGTTCATGGTTCTGGTCGGGCCGTCCGGATCAGGTAAGTCCACCGCGCTGCGCATGCTGGCCGGTCTTGAGGACGTCGATCAGGGCGAGATCCACATCGGTGGCCGGGATGTCTCGAACCTCGCCCCGAAGGACCGTGACATCGCCATGGTCTTCCAGAACTACGCGCTCTACCCGCACATGTCGGTCGCCGAGAACATGGGCTTCGCACTGAAGCTCGCCGGTGTCTCCAAGGAGGAGCGCAGCAAGAAGGTCCGCGAGGCGGCCGCCCTGCTCGACCTCGATCAGTACCTCGACCGCAAGCCGAAGGCCCTCTCCGGTGGTCAGCGCCAGCGCGTCGCCATGGGCCGCGCCATTGTGCGTGACCCCAGCGTCTTCCTCATGGACGAGCCGCTCTCCAACCTGGACGCGAAGCTGCGCGTGGAGACGCGCGCCAACATCGCCGCCCTGCAGGCCCGGCTCGGCACCACGACGCTGTACGTGACGCACGACCAGGTCGAGGCCATGACGATGGGTCACCGGGTCGCGGTCCTCAAAGAGGGCGGCTTCCTGCAGCAGGCCGACACCCCGCGCAACCTCTACGACAAGCCGCAGAACGCCTTCGTGGCTGGTTTCATCGGCTCGCCCGCGATGAATCTTCGCGAGGCGGAACTGGTGCCGGGCGGCGCCAAGCTGGGCAACATCGTGCTCCCGCTGCAGCCGTCGGTGGCCCAGGCCGCGTCGGCCGCCGGGCTGAGCAAGATCACGCTCGGTCTGCGGCCGGAGTCATTCACCGTGGGCAGCGACCCGGAGAGTGGCTTGAAGATCGACGTCGCCCTCGTCGAGGAACTCGGCGCGGACGCGTTCGTCTACGGCCTGCTGTCGGGTGACGCGCCGGATGCGAAGAAGTTCGTCGCGCGATTCGACGGACGTATCCCGCCGCGCGTCGGCGAGACCGTCCACATCGACGTTCGGCTGGCCGAGGAGCACGCGTTCCACCCGGAGACCGGCGAGCGCCTGGGCTGATCGTCGCCGGCGGTCCCCTGACTGGCGTTTGGCGGTCAGGGGGCCGCTTGGCATTCGGGGCTTGTCCGCCGCCACTGTCGTCGATTGACCGAGAGCCACCCAGAACCGCTTCCGGTGTGATGGGGTTAGCCTCATGGGCTTCTCCAGCCGGTTAGACGGCTTCCAGCGACGGCACCCGGCTGCCAGCTTCCCGCTCGCCGTCGTCTACAAGTACTTCGACGACTTCGGGCCGTACCTGGCTGCCCTCCTCACCTACTACGGATTCATCTCGCTATTCCCGCTGCTGCTGCTGCTCTCCACGGTGCTCAGCATCGTGCTCGTCGGCCACCCCGGGTTACAGCACGACATTCTCAACTCGGCACTCAGCCAGTTCCCGGTCGTCGGCGACCAGCTCGGTAATCCCCAGCAACTCAGCGGCGGCACCGGCGGCCTCATCATCGGCATCATCGTCTCGCTGTACGGCGGCCTCGGTGCCGCGCAGGCCGGGCAGTACGCCATGAACACGGCCTGGCGCGTCCCTCGTAACACTCGGCCGAATCCGTTTCGTGCGCGCGGACGCAGTCTCGTCCTACTGACCATCGCCGGGGTCTCGATCCTCATCACCACCGGACTCTCGACGATCGGTGGCGGCGCCGGGTCCTTCGCCGCCGAGACCAAATGGCTGGCCTTCGCCGGATCCGTGGTGCTGACCTCGCTCGTCTTCGTGCTCGTCTTCCGAATTGCCTGCGCGCGACGACTCTCCACCGCCAATGTGGCGCCCGGTGCGATCATCTTCGCGGTCTGCTGGCCGCTGCTTCAGTACTTCAGCGTCATCTACGTGACGCACGTCGTGAAGAATGCCAGCGCGACCAACGGGGTCTTCGCGATCGTCCTTGGTTTACTGGCTTTTCTCTACATCGGAGCGACCATCACCGTGATCTGCGTGGAGATCAACGTGGTGCGCGTCGACCGCCTGTACCCGCGCTCACTGCTGACCCCGTTCACCGACGCGGTCGTGCTGACGGCCGGCGACCGGGACGTCTACACCGGGCAGGCGACCGCCCAGCGGAGCAAGGGCTTTCAGGAGGTGGACGTCACCTTCGACCAGCCGGACCAGTCAGCTGAACCGGCTGAGCTCAGCTTCCCATCCGAGGGAGCTACCCCAACCGGCGGCGGCGAGCCACCTCAGCCAGGGTGACGGCGGCCGCGACCGAGGCGTTGAGGGACTCCGCTGCCTCCGACATCGGGATCGACAGGGTGAGGTCGCAGGTCTCGGTCACCAGACGGGAGACGCCCCGCCCCTCGGACCCGACGACGATGACGATCGGGGAATCGGCCAGGGTCAGCTCGTCGAGGGTCTGATCGCCGTCGGCGTCGAGACCGATGACGAACATGCCGGCGTCCTGCGCGTCTTTCAATGCCCGGACCAGATTCGTCACCTTGGCCACCGGAATGCGAGCCGCGGTTCCGGCCGAAGTGCGCCAGGCCACGGCCGTCACACTGGCCGCTCGCCGCTCAGGCAGGATCACCCCGTCGGCGCCGAAGGCGACCGCGGAGCGGATGATCGCACCCAGGTTGCGGGGGTCGGTGACACCGTCCAGGGCAACCAGCAGCGGTGCGGCCGGAGACTCGCGGGCGTTGCTGAGAAGGTCGTTGAAGTCGGTGTACTTGAAGGGCGGCACCTGCAGCGCGATCCCCTGGTGCAGGATCGCCCCGGTCATCCGGTCCATCTCGCCGCGGCTGATCTCCAGGATCGACAGACCCCGGTTGCCCGCGATTCGCAGCGCATCGGCCACCCGCTCGTCGGCCTCCAAGCCGCTGGCCACGTACAGCGCCATCGCCGGGACCTTGGCCCGTAGCGCCTCCGCAACCGGGTTGCGCCCAACCAGCAACTCGGGCGCCTCGGCACCGCGATGACGAGCCGCGCCCTGGCGCTGATCGCGTTTGGCGGTCGCGGCGGCGCGGCGAGCCGCGGGATGCTTGGTGCGTTCTTCGGCCCGCGGAGTCGGCCCCTTGCCGGCCAGTCGCTGCTTACCGTGCCCGCCGGTGCCGGCGGTGGCACCCTTCTTGCCCTTGCGGATCGCACCCTTGCGGGAGGAATTGCCTGCCATTACTGCTCCTTCGGTAACCAGCGCGCGCCGGTCGGGGTGTCTTCGATGAGCAGACCGGCCGCGGCGAACGCGTCCCGAATTGCATCACTGGTAGCGAAATCCTTGTTGCGGCGAGCCTCGGCCCGCTGCTTGAGCAGTATCTGAGCCAGCCCGTCGACGGTCTTGGTCAGGTCGTCGGCCGACTCGGCCTGGAAGGCGAACGGGCTGAGCCCGAGTACTTCGAGCATGCACAGCACCGGGCCGGCCAGGTCGATCACCGCGGACTCGGAGTCGGCGTCGCCGAGTTTCGGGTTGGCGTCGCGAATCGCGTTGTGAATCGCGGCGAGCGCCTGCGGGACGCCCAGGTCGTCGTCCATCGCGGCCACGAAGGCCGGCAGCGGTTCGGTGGCGACCAGGGTGCCGACGGTCGGGTCGCTGACACGCAGCTTCTCCAGCCGCTCGACCGCGCGCTGGATGAAGCCCTCGATACGCCGGTAGGCCGCCGCCGCCTCAGCCAACGAGTCAGCCGAGTACTCGACGTTGGACCGGTAGTGAGCCGCGCCCAGGTAGTAGCGCACCTCAACCGGTCGCCACTCCTTGACGACCTCGGTGACCAGCAGCGAGTTGCCGAGCGATTTGCTCATCTTCTCGCCCGACATGGTGACCCAGGCGTTGTGCATCCAGTAGCTGGCGAAGGCGTCCCCCGCGGCCACTGATTGGGCTATCTCGTTCTCGTGGTGCGGGAAGATGAGGTCGAGGCCGCCGCCGTGGATGTCGAAGGCTGGACCGAGGTAGCGACCGGCCATCGCCGAGCACTCGAGGTGCCACCCCGGCCGCCCACGGCCCCAGGGCGTCGGCCAGGACGCGGTGGCCGGCTCGTCAGCCTTGGCCGCCTTCCACAGCGCGAAGTCACGGGGGTCGCGTTTGCTCGTCTCGGCGCTGTCGGCGGCCGGCAGCATCTCGTCGATCCGCTGTCCGGAGAGGGCTCCGTAGTCGGCGAAGGAACGGACGTCGAAGTAGACGTCGCCACCGACGGCGTAGGCGTGGCCACGCTCGATGAGGCGCTGTATCAGCTCGATCATCTCGCTGATGTGGCCGGTGGCCCTCGGCTCGTAGCTGGCGGGGAGGCAACCGAGCGCGGCATAGGCGTCGATCACCGCGCGCTCGTTGACGTAGGCCCACGCCCACCAATCGACGCCGGCGTCGGCTGACTTGGCCAGGATCTTGTCGTCGATGTCGGTGACGTTGCGGATGAAGGTGACCTCGTGGCCGGTGTGCATGAGCCAGCGGCGCAGGATGTCGAAGTTCACCGACGAGCGCATATGTCCGATATGCGGCGGCGCCTGGACGGTCAGCCCACAGAGATAGATGGACGCCTTGCCGGGTTCGATGGGTTCAAACCGTCGCAGACTCCGGGTGGCGGAGTCGTAGATATGCAGCGTCACCGTGTCAGTTTAGGTGCTCTGCGTACCCGCGGGTCCCGGTTCTTGGCCGATTGACAATCTTCTCCCGGTCAGAACGCCGGCATCGGGACCTGCACGCCGCTGCAGCTAAACGCGTCGGGGGTCAGACCCGAGGTGAGCCAGGCGCCGTTCTGGTAGGTCGCGCTGGCCGACATCGGGCGGATGGCCAGCGGCTGCTTCACCTTTCCGGTCGCGCGATCGCGCGCAAATCCGGCGGTGACCAGGCAGATGCGCAGCGAACGTGCGGTCGGGCTCAGCTCGGTGACCGAGATCGGGGTGAAGGGCATCGGGCCTGGGTAGGTCTTCGATAACTCCGGGCCGAGCACTGCGGGCATCTGCTTCGCGAAGGCGGCCGTCATCAACTCGTCGAGGGCGGGGGTGGTCACCTTGCCGGCATTGACGGTCTGGGCGGCGGCCAGCGCCCAACTTCGCCAGGCGACGACCGAGGCATCGTCCTCATAGGGCGACGCCGAGTCCGATGCCTCGGTGCCCGGGCTGTTGTCGGCCGCGGTGCCCGCGTCGGCGGCGTCTGGATCGGTGACATCGGTGGCCGATAGGCCGTGCTGGTCCAGCGTCACCGTCTCCGGCCCACCGCCGCTGCAGGAAGTGACGAGGGAGCAGACGGCAAGACCCGCGGCGAGGGTGCTCACTAGTTGCCGACGCATCCGCCCATCGTGCCCGCGCGACGCGATAACGTCGAACCGTGACCCCACTTCACCCGGAATCCATAGCCGTCCACGCCGGGCGGCCGGCGCCCACCGCGAAGGCGCCGCTGAATGTCGGCATCGAGCTCTCGGCGACGTTCCATCACGGTCCTGATGACAACTACTACCTCCGTCACGAGACGCATGCCGGCATCCGGGCGTTGGAGCAGGCCCTCGGCGAGCTGGAGGGTGGAGACGCGCTGGTCTTTAGCTCAGGGATGGCAGCGACCACCGCGGTGATCGAGGGCTTGCTGCCGGTTGGATCGGTGGTGGTGACCGGCTGGACGCAGTACACGGGCTCGACCGTGCTGCTGGGCGAGCAGGAGCGGTTGGGGCGACTGACGGTGCGCTCGGTCGCGACCGACGACACGGCCGCCGTCCTCGCCGCCCTCGACGGGGCATCGCTGCTCTGGCTTGAGACCCCGAGCAACCCGATGCTCGCCATCGTCGACCTCCCGGTGCTGGTGGAGGCGGCGCATGCGGCCGGGGCGATCGTGGTGGTCGACTCGACGTTCAACACGCCGCTGGTGCTGCGGCCGCTGGACTACGGCGCGGACATCGTGATGCACTCGGCGACGAAGTATCTCGCCGGCCACTCGGACCTGCTGATGGGCGCGCTGATCACCCGCGGCGGCGAATTGGGGACAGCGCTGCGTGCGCGGCGGGACCTGACCGGCGCGCTCCCCGGCGGCCTGGAGACCTACCTTGCGCTGCGCGGCCTGCGCACCCTTCCCCTTCGGATGGAGCGGGCCCAGTCCAATGCGATGGAGTTGGCGACCCGGTTGAGCTCCCATCCGGCGGTGTCCCGGGTGCGCTACCCGGGGCTGGAGAGCGATCCGTTCCATGCCCGTGCGTCGCAGTTGCACGCCGGTTTCGGCGCGATGATTTCGTTCGACGTGCGTGGCGGCGCCGACGCCGCGACCCGCGTCTGTGAATCGGTCCGGCTGATCTCACATGCGACCAGCCTCGGCGGAGTCGAGTCACTGATCGAGCGGCGGGCGATGCATGCGATGGATGCCGCCCGCGATGTGCCCGCTTCGTTGCTGCGGTTCTCGGTCGGGATCGAGCACGTCGAAGATCTCTGGGACGACCTCAGTCAGGCGCTACGGCAGGTCTGACGAATTGGCGCGGGCCGCCCGCTACGAGTTCGCCGCCAACGCCTTGAGCTCGGCCAGTGTGGAGACCTGTGGAGTAGAACCGATGACCTTGCCCAGTCGCACAGCATCGATCTTTGCGGCCCAGACGAGCACGGCTTCCGAGGGTTTCAGGCCCGCTTCGCGCGCTTCGAGCAACACGGCAGCCCAACCCACCGAAGCCTGCGCCGCAGCCAGACCCCCACTTGCCTGCTGAAGATAGTGAGCAGCATCGTCGTCGTCGCAGTACCAGAGGAACCCGAAAGGGACGCTTCCTATCACTGGCACATAACACACCGGCTTGTCGGTGGCGGCCTGGTATCGATTTGGCCCAGACACGACCCTGAGCTGCATGTCGTCGGAGAGCTGCCTTGAAACTCGCCTCGCCTGCTCAACCATTTCCCAGTACCTCCCCGAAGATCTGCCATTGATTGTTGTCGTCCAGGAATGTGCGTGTCACGCGATACGACAGTCCTCGCTCAAGAATCATCTCTCGCTCCCCACTAAACGCCGAGAGCCGATCGACGTAGATCCCGTGCGTGCCGACGGGCAGTCGAAGGTGCAGGATTCCCTCGGCGAATCCGAAGGCCGGCGTGCCAAGTGAGACAGACGTGTAGCCACGATCGGTGACGAGCTTACCCACGAGGTCCGCCGGCTCGGCTGGAAGATGACCCAGTCGCATGCCCCGAGTTACCACGATTGGCTCGTGCACCTCGGTTCCTTGAAGTGCACGGTCGATCTCGTGAATCGAGGCGTCCACTCCCTCTTTCGGTCGCTCCAGGCCACGTAACGCCGCGTTGATATCTACCGAGGTCAGCCGGTGCGGCGGCTGATGTGTGTAGAACGCCAATGCCCTCTTCTCAGCCGGGCTGAGGGACTTTACGTATTCATCCCAGTGCTCACGTCCGTACGCTGCCGCAGTTGTGTCACTGTCGAGATGCGCGGCGCCCTGCTGAAGCTCCAGCTTCGCCACGTGGGCCTTCTCATCGTTCGGCAGGGCCCCGAAGTCGACGTCGGATATCCGGTCCTGTTGGCCCAGCATCTGGCTATCGGGAGCACCTACGTGCCGTGTCGATATCTCGTGGTCGATGGCCGATGGCAGCGCCGGATGGAAGTCCCTCGCGTCGCCGGCCGCAGCCGGACTGGAATCGCCGGCCTGATGTCCACCTGCCTCTGGTGACCCGCGACCGCCCTCGTCAGGCACGTGAGCCGGCGGTTCGTGGGCCGGAACCTCAAGATGGGAGTGTGAGACGGTCAGCTCGCCCGGCTTCGCGTGGGCGAGTTTCTCCATCAGCGCCGTCAGCTCGGCAGTGGTGGGCACCTTCATCCCAAGCTGGGCGGCCCGGCGGGCCATCATCAGATCAGTCAGCTGATCGAGCGTTGGGAGTGACACGAACTTTGTCGCCGACAGGGGATCGACCGTCAGCCGGACCGCGGTCCGGGCCAGATCAGCGGCAATATCCGCGGAGCGCGCAGCCTTCCCCACCGACTCGGCCGAGTCGGTGGCCTCCCCGGCGATGCGAGCGACCTTCGCGGCATCCGCTGCCGCCGATGCCTCACCGGCACCTGGCGCGAGGAGACTGGCCACATTGAAGGCGGCGCCACCAGCGGCCCGCGACGGGTCAGTTCTCCACAGGTCGTAGGCGACCACGCCCTTCCCGAGCGAGGCCAATCGGTCCCGTTCACCATGATCGCCATAGATCGCTGAGCCGAGAATCGGCGAGGCCACCAACGACAACTGCGCGAGACCCTCCCACGAGGACTTGAACTTCGCCCAGTCGAACGGGTTCAGCAGACCAGCCACACCGCTCAGCGTTCCAACGAAGCCGTCGACGGCGAATCCCTTGGCGAACCGGCCCAGGTCGGTCAGCGCCGCCTTCGGGCAGGAGTCCTTGCGGGAGACCTTGGAACCCCACGGCGTCGGCGCGCTGTCGGGGATGATCGCGTATCCGTAAGAATCACAGTCCTGGCCTCCATCATTCGCGTGCCAGCGTCGACAGCTGAAGAGCGCCTCTATCGCGTTCGCACAGCGACGCTCAGCGGCCTCCAACAGCACGACGGCCGCATTCACTCCATGAACAAGGCGATTGTTCTCATCGACATTCGCCTGATCGTGATTCCACTCTGCGTCTTTGGACGTGCGCCCCTCGAACGCCTCGGCCTGTCGGCGCAGCGATACGAGGGTGCCCGCGATCGGGCGCACCTCATCTGCATAGTTCTGCAGAGCTCGACCGACGATCGCCAGATCCGCGCCGAACGCCTCGGTCCCGGCCACGACCGGCACCATCGCCGCGAGCAGCGTGGCACTGTCAGGACCCAGGTAAAACTCGGCGAGCCCACGCCAACTGGCGCGTACATCCTGACCAGCCCGGCGGATATGCCCGCTATCAATCGTCACCGCCGAAGCCGAGGACTCCAGGGTCGCCAACTGCCCCGAAAATTCAGGAATTGCCGCTGCGGCAATTCTCGATACCACCACGTTCCCCCCAAGCATTGCCTGATCACTCCCATGCGCCGGCATCGTCAGCCAAATCGCTGAGTCGTCTAGCCGCTCGCAGTGTTGGCGATGAGCGAGTGCGCATCTGCGGCCATCTGATGATCACCGAGTTCGTACGCTCTCGTCGCCGCCACCGCGCCGTTCACCGCCCCGTTGATCCGTCTCGTCGCCTCCGTCAGTTCCGGAGCGCGCGCGGCGAGGAAATCCGACAGCGCCTGTACCACGATCTGGCTACCGCTCGACGACGCGGCTCTCTCCAGGTCTCCCCACATGGAATTGATTGATGTGGACAAATCACCGGCACGCTGACAGACCAGGTTCAACACGGATTCAACCCCGCCCGGATCGATCCTCCATGAAGTCATCTCAGATTGACTCGACGGCGATCTTCGCCTGGGCGATCGTCTGCGCCGCGGTTGTGTCGTTACGTTGCATGGTCGTTCGTAGCAGCGAGACGATCTGCCTGGTCTGGGCGGCGGCCCGTCGCCATTGGAGTTCCTTCCCCTGATACAGCTCCGACACACCGTCGGCCTGAAAGTCCGCCATCGCGGCCTGCACCTGCCGGTCGCGGGCGTCGAGCACCGTCTCCAGTCTCGAGATCACGGCCGTCAAATTCGCTTGCGTCTGGGCCGAAGCCGCTGTGTCGTAACTGCGTCGATCAGTAGTGCTCATCACAACTCTCCGATTAATGTTGGTGATCCCTGCTCATCCATCAGCGGTTACCGAAACGCGCCGCGTCGAAATCAGTCGTCAGCTGGACTGTCCGAGCATCTTCAGCCATCTGTTGATCGCCCTGGCTGAAGCTTCTCGCCGCTCCCGTCTGGCCGTGAAGAATCCCGCTGAGCGACGTGTTCAGCTCCCGAGCAATCTGGTCGGCGTGCAGCTTGAATGCGTCGAAGCCGGCCCGTCCGGCACCATTGAACCGACCCTCCAGCGGCTCACCGGCCACCACCAGCGCGCGGACCAACGTGCCCAGGTCCTGACTCGCCCCGGCCGTCTGCTGCCGCAGTGAGGAGAGCGTCTGGGCCCCCATGTCGAACTTCATTTACCCCTCCAAATACAGGTGATACGCGATCTGTTGGTCGACCGTCTGAAGGTCGATGCCGCGCTGTGTGGACGAGTATTGCACCGATCACCGACATCTCTGGAAGTTATCCACAGGTGGTACCGGAAGGCGTTCGCGAGGGCTGAGAATAGTGCTCAGCAACGCACGCGCCGATGGCATGCGCGGAGAAGTAGCAATGATTGGAGGCGGATTCCATGCCCGGGTTCACGCGAATACATAGAGTCGAGTCTGATCGGCGGATTCAGCCGCTGTCTTCCGAACTCCTGGCCGCGGCCGTTCACAGTGCAGACTCGGGCGCCGACCTGCACCTGGTCACCGGTCCTCGGACGCGACTCACGGAGGCAGCATTCCGTATCGTCACCGATGCCGGCCGCTGGGTCATACGCGACGACGCCACTGCATTTGACGGAGGAACCGGTGAATCATTGCGCTGGACGGGTACGCATTTCGAGGGCGCCAACGCAATCGCAATGAACTGGCTGCAGCCGCTGGATCCACAGATCCGGGTGGGAACTCAGGTGATTCTGTCGGTCTCCCTGCAGTATCGGTTCCGCGCGAAGACACGAATAGGGGCCGCCGCCGACTCGCTGACGACCAAACTCACCGGATCGGGGCTTCTCGGCTGGGGGGCCTGTGAACCAGTCACGGAGCCCTGGAGTGAGGAGAGGCTGACGTCTTACGCGCAGTTGCGGATCCCGGACCTGACTGAAGTAACTGCAGTCGGAGCCGACGCGACCACGACCATCTCGATCACCGGTGATGACCAGGGTCTGTCGGAGAATGCCTCGCTTTTGTTGGGGCTATCGGAGAGAGGCAACGTGCGCAGCCGTGTGCGCGCAGCGATGGTCGATCTGGTAGACGGCTATCCGGTTTCGTTCGCCATCGCCCATCGACGATTGGGTCCATGCGATCTACTCACCAGCGGCCGCCTAGCGACGGCGCCGGAGCCGATCTGCATCGCATTCGGTCCGCGAGCCGTCCACACCATCGGCGCGGAAGCACTCGAGACGGCAGCGATGCAGCCACCGGCTCGGGTTGGTCGCGCACGGGTGCCCGGTCTCGTCTTCGGCCTCGGTGGCAGCGGACGTTCCGGTTGGGATGCGCTCGCCGCGTTGATCGAAGGTCTTGGTGCTGAACGCATCGCCGTCGCCGCTCCAGACCTGGCAGCTATGCCAGCGAGGGAGCCCGTCCATGACCGCTGAAGCCGACCGTCCGCTGCTGGAGGCGATCCGCATACGACGCGGACGCCTGGAGCACACCTTTCTGCATGGGGCCGCCCCAACGAACCGGGCCGGATCCCGATGGCTGCGTCAACTCGTGAGCTCGTTGACGCTGGTCGCGGTGATCTGCTCTGGCTGCGTGGCGACGTCCTACGTCCGCCAGCACGGCCACCGCCTGACGTCGTTGTCGCCGCACACCACCACCGGGCAGCGCGAAGAGGTGTTGGCCTGATGCTGACCTGGTCGCGAGTCACCGTCCGGTCGCAGGCCCGACGCGCTAACGTTGCCATCCCAGCGGACGAGCCGATAGACGCGTTTCTGCCCCAACTGGCCGAGCTGCTCGACGAGACCACGGCCTCGCCGGAAGAGACTCCGATGGACGGAGTCCGACGGCTGGTACTGACGACCTCCCTGGGGCACCGATTGGACTCGGAGTCCACGCTCAGCTCGTCTCAGGTGTCCGACGGCGACCTGCTCTACCTGATCGCCGAGCAGAAAGCACCTCCGGTGCCTACGGTCTGGGACGTCTCCGAGGCGGTCGGACTTGACCGGCTGGAGCGGACCGATCTCTGGAGCGCGGCCCATGCGGCGCGAGCCGTGGTGCTCCTAACAGGCGTCGCCGCCGCGGGTCTGGCGTTCCAGGTGACCCTGCGCGCGTCACTGGTCACGACCGGCGCGGTTGGTTTCGCGGCGCTGATCGCGTGGGGTCTCGTGCCGATAGCCACTCGTCGCGGACAGCCGGTGAGTGCCTCGGCGCTCGCGCTGGTCGGTGGGATCTTCGCGATCGCCGCGGTCATCGCCCTCGATTTGTGGCACCGGGCCGGATGGCCCGCTGAGCTCGGCGCCGCGGGGCTCGCAGCGACGCTCAGCGGCTGCGTGGTGAGCGCCCTGCTCAAGTTCGGTCGCGTCCCGCTGTTCGGCGGCCTGCTGGCCTCGACCCTCTGCGGCGGTTGGCTGGCCGCCTGCCTCAGCGGGTTGGGCTACGCACGAGCATCGGCGCTGCTCGTCTGCGCCTCCGCGCTGCTGCTCCCTTTCCTGCCCGGGTGGGCCATGCACCTCACCGGCCTTCATCGTCTCGACGATCGGCGGCGGGCTGGGGCAGGCGCACCGGCGGACGACGAGGCTGCGCTATTCACTTCACTCGGTGAGGCACACGCGCTATTGGCGGTCTTCGTGCTGCTCTGCTCGGCGGCGATGCTGGCCGGAGGTATCTCGCTGGTTGTATGGGGTCGTCCGTGGGCACTCGTTCTGGTAGCCGCAACGGGGGCCAGCGCCGCGCTGCGGGCGAGAATGTTCCCTTCGGCGATAGAGGTCGCGGCGCTGATCGGGGTTGCGGTGTCGGCGGCTGCGTCCCTCCTCGTCGCGTGGGCCCTTCGCAATGCCGCCCCGCCGCTTGTTCCAAGCCTTGCCTCGACGACTGTGCTGTTCGCGACGCTCGGCTGCTCCCTCTGGTCACCCACTCCCCAGAGCCGAGCTCGTATCCGCCTGGTATGCGACCGGTTGGAACGACTGGCGCCACTGGCTCTACTGCCGGCGGCCGTCGGCGTCTTCGACCTGTACGCACGACTGCTGAAGGTGTTCTGATGTCGACTCACCGCGCCGAATCACGTAGAGCCCAGCCTGTGCCGCTCTGCGATTGGTCGCAACTCCGCGCACCACGTTCGGCACACCTCTTGCTCGACGCCGCACGCCGTTCGGGTCGGCGGCCCAGTCTCGGAACGACGGATGCGACGCAGTTGGTCGACCTGCACAGCTGCCTTGTCACGAGACTCCCCACCGCGCGCCGGATCGTCCTCGCCGGTACCGAACCCGGCTGCGGGGTCTCCACGGTCGCTGCGGTCATCACCTCGCTTCTCGGCGTGGTCCGCTCTGCGCCCCTGCTCACTGTCGACGCCAGCGCCCACTCCGATCACGTTCGGCTTGATGTTCTGCTTGCCGGCGATCCCTGGCCGGCGCTCACCCTTCAGCGCTTCGTGTCGGACGGTGCGCCGGCCAACGCCGCTGATGCTCACCAACGGCTCATCAGGATCGGCCACCATTCCTGGCTGCTCCCGCAGTCGACGGCCGCCCCCGGCCCGGTGCTGGACGCCGAGACAATTGAACGTGCGATCAGCCCGATCGAGGATCGCTTCGACCTGACCATCCTTGATCTGGGCCGGGCGACAACGCGGGAGCTTGCGGCCGGCCGGCTAGCAAACCTGCTCCCGAGTGCCGACGTGGTCGGTCTCGTGGTCGGCGCTGACGCAGCGGCGTCGACACGGGTTCTTCTCGACGCGCAGGCCGGCCGGGACCCCGGCTCGTGGGCGGCCCGCACCATCCTGGTGACCAACCAGGTGCGTCCGGGTCGCCGCCTCGGACCGGGGCGCGAGCAGCTCACCCTCCGACACGACCCAGCGCTACGTTCTACGTCTACGGTCCCGTCCGATCTCAAGGCGGGCACTCGCGCGTCCGCGGTGCGGATCGCCGCAGCTCTGCTCAGACGGGCCGCAACGACAACCCGCGGCGCCGCGGCCGGAGGTAACGGAGATGAGGCAGGTGCCGCGGTCGTCAGGCCTACGACGGCCTTGGAAAGCGGATGGTCAATGGCCGGGTGCAACTCGTGACATCGCGAATCGTAAGTCGACCGGCTCGTAGGGTGCCTCCAACGCAGACGCGCGCCGCCGTGACCATTGCGGCGCCACCGACGCTGCCTGAGGCCCGGGCCGGCTCCCCGGCGATTCAGCTGCTGCTGCCGATCGTCGGTGCCGTCTCGTCGATGACGATGATGATCACGCTGCGCCGAAGCCCGCTGATGGTCGCGGCCGGGGTGCTGATGATGAGCGCCGCCGTCCTCGGAGCGGGCGCGATGCTGGCCAGCCAACGCGGGCAGGCAGCGCGCACCTGCCGCACGCTTCGCAGCCGCTACCTCGACTACCTGGACGAGGTGCGCGCCCAGCTTCAAGACGAGGAGTCGCAGCATCGAGCCGCCGCACTGACGTCGCACCCCGACCCGTCCGTCCTGGCCGAGTTGATCCGCTCCCCCTCCCGGCTCTGGGAGCGACGGCGCGCCGATCCAGATTTCCTCCGCCTCCGCATCGGCGTCGGAGAGGTGCCCTGGCGCGATATTGAGGTACGTGACGAGTCATCGCCACTTCAGCCGACCGACCCCTTCATGACCGGGGAGGCACGCACTCTCGCCGAACGATTCCACCGACGCGCCGGGATGCCGATCGCGATCGACCTCGACTCCGCCGGCGACGTTGCACTTGTCGGTAGCCGACGGGCGACGCTTCGAGCCGCACGCGGCCTGGCCAGCCAGCTGATGAGCCTCCACTCGCCGCACGACGTGAGCATCGCGCTCGCCTGTCCCCCTGAACACGCTCAGGATTGGGGGTGGCTGCTCTGGGCGCCGCATGCCGCAGCGACGTGCGTGGCGAACCCGGTCAGCGAACCCCGAACATCTGAGAGTCTCAGGGAGTTGGCGCAACTTCTCGACGACGATCTGAAGCGGCGAGCCGAGCTGGTCGAGCAGACCCGTTACAGCCTCTCCTCGATCGAGCCGGCGGTCATCGGTCAGCGGCTACTCATCTTCGCCGACCGGCCGCGCGCTGCGAACAACTCCGCGACGCTCGATGACGTCGCGGAGTTCGCACGACTTCCGCTCCCCGACGCCACCCTCGACCTTCCCACGGCTGGGATCACCTTGATTCACCTACTCCCCGACCATCTGGGGGAACCAGAGACCGTGCGAGTTCGCATAACGGTCGGCGACGATGGATCGGTCGTCGTCGAGGACCTACGCGCCAAGCCGGCCAAGCACAGCCCAGTGAGCGGCGCGGCCGGACCCGGCTACGAGCGCGTGACCGGAGTACTGGACGACGTATCGCCCGCCCGGGCCGAGGCGTTGGCTCGCTACCTGGCTCCACTGCGACCCGACTCGGCGAACTTGGGGGTGGCGAATCCATTGATCGACCCGCCGGACAACGCAGCGATACTCGGCGTTGACGACCTGAGCCTGCCGAATGCCTGGAAGCCGCGAAGCCCTCGTGATTTCTTGCGAGTTCCGATTGGCACAGACGACAGCGGCGGCGCCGTCATGCTCGATCTGAAGGAGTCCGCCCAGCTGGGAATGGGACCGCACGGCCTCTGCGTCGGGGCCACCGGCTCCGGCAAGAGCGAGCTGTTGCGCACCCTGATCGCCGCTCTCGCCGTCACACATCCACCCGACGATCTCGCCCTGTTGCTGGTGGACTACAAGGGCGGCGCGGCATTCGCGCCACTGGCGCGGTTACCGCACGTCTGCGGGCTGATCACCAACCTCTCCGATGACCAGGGCCTGATCGAGCGAGCTCACGCCAGTCTGGCCGGCGAGGTGCTACGACGCCAGACCGCCCTTAAGCGGGCCGGCGACCTCGCCGACATCGGCCAGTACCGACAACTTCGAGCGGCATCACGCCCCGACCTACCGTCGCTGCCCCACCTGCTCGTGGTGATCGACGAATTCGCGGAACTCCTCGCCGCGCAGGAGGAGTTCGTCGACCTCTTCCTGACGATCGGTCGGATCGGACGTTCGATCGGTATCCACCTACTGCTGGCCAGCCAGCGGATCGAGACGGGGCGGCTTCGCGGCCTCGAGACGTACCTCTCCTACCGACTCGCCCTACGTACCTTCTCCGAGGCAGAGTCCACCATGGTCCTCGACTCCCCGGACGCGTACCGACTCCCGCCCGTTCCGGGCTTCGGCTGGCTGAAGGTCGACAGCAGCGTCTACACCCGATTCCGCGCCGCCTACGTCTCCGGCCGGGCCGCAGAACGAGCCTCGCCGCAGCCCGCGGCTGACCCCGCGGCTGCTCGCCCCATCCTGCACCTGCCCTTCTACGCCGGACTTGCGACGGGCAACGGCACTTCGCACGACGACGTCGCGATCGTCGAACGGCGCACCGTCGAAGCGACGCTGCTGGACTCGGTGGCCGAAGCGATCGAGAGGCTAGGCGGCCAGCCGGTCGATCCAATCTGGCTGCCTCCGCTGCCGGGCATGCTGACTCTTGATCAGGTGATCGGGCGGCCGGCCGCCGTACCAGGACGTGGCCTTCAGACCACCGGCCTCGCCCGACCCGCTCCGTCCGAACTCAGAGCGGTGATCGGGCTGGTGGACGACCCGCGTCAGCAGCGGCAGTACCCGTGGAGTCTCGACCTCACGGCTGCCGGTGGCCACGTGGCCATCGTCGGCGGCCCACAATCGGGCAAGTCGAACCTGCTGCGCGCCATCGCCGTCTCACTCGCCCTGACATACACGCCGGAGGAGGTTTCGCTCTATGGCTTGGATCTCGGCAGCGGCGGGCTCTCCAGACTCCGCCAGCTGCCCCATGTCGGCGGTGTCGCAACCCGCAACGATCGCGAGCGACTCAACAGAACGGTGGCCGAACTGCGCCGCATGATCGACGAACGGCAGGAGATCTTCCGGGTGCACTCGATCGACTCGGTGGAGCAGTTGCGCGCCGAGCGGGCGGCCGGACGGCCACCGAGTCTGCCGGCGTCCGACCTGGTGCTGCTCATCGACGACGCCGGCGCCCTGCGCAGCGACCTGGAGTCGCTCGAGCCCGCAGTCACCGATCTGATCACCCGGGGCTCCGGCGTCGGGCTTCACGTGATCGCAGCGGTGACCCGCTGGAACGAGCTGCGGATGGGCGACCAGGCCGCGTATGGCACCCGAATCGAACTGCGCTTGAACGAGCCGGGCGACTCAGTCGTCAGTCGCCGCCTGGCCGATGCGATCCGCCCCGACCAACGCGGCCGGGTTGTCACCGAGCAACATCGCGGCGCCACCGATTTCGGCCACCCGACGACCGCACAGCCCCTCTACGCGCAGGCCGCACTGGCCCGAACCGACGCCCAGGCGTCGGCGACGGGCCTCCTCCAAGCGCTTGAGGAGGCAGGGCGGGCCAGCGCCGCTGCCTGGCCCGGACGTCGAGCTGAGCAGATCCGGGTGCTGCCACCGATGGTTCGCCCGGAGGAGCTTCCGGACTTCATCGACGAACCTGACCTGATTCCGATCGGAGTCAGCGAGACGACGCTCGAGCCGGCGCTGCTGGACCTCTTCGATGTGGATCAGCATCTGCTGGTGCTCGGCGATACCCGATCGGGGAAGACGACACTGCTGCGAGCGATCGCCGGCGCCGTTACCGATCGCAGATCGGAGCAGGAGCTGGTTGTCGCCGTCGTCAACCAGCGCCGGGGGTTGTCGGGCGCCGTCTCCGAGGCCCACCTCGGCGGGTACGCAAGCTCCGCGGCCCAAGCTGAGGGGCTCGCCCACTCGATCGCCGCCGAATTGGCCCGGCGCTCGGCCAACCTCGACGACCCTACATCCGGCGGCGCCCCGGGCACGGATCGCGGCGCTCCACTGATCGTGCTCATCGTCGACGACTACGAGCTGCTCACCGCGGCCGGCAGCCAGCCGCTGGGCCCACTGCTGCCTTACCTGCCGGCGGCGCGTGATCTTGGTCTGCACGTCGTACTCGCCCGGCCGGTGGCCGGGGCGTCGCGGGGTATCTGGGATGGCTTCGTACAGGGCCTGCGCGACGGTGGAGCCGTTGGTCTGCTGATGGACGGCGACCGATCCGAAGGGCAGCTCTTCCCCGGGACCTACCCATCGCGCCAACCGCCCGGACGGGGCCTGCTGGTGCGCCGGGGTGAGGCACCACAGCTGGTGCAGACCGCCCTCCATCCGTCTGCGCGACCGGTGGGGCGCGCGCGATGAGCGAGATCGTTCTCCTCACCGACACCGCACCACAGCCGGAGCACATCGTGTCGGCCCTGCGTGCGGTGAACGGGGCGTACCCCGGGCTGCGGGCCGGCGTCGAGCCGCTACCGGGACAGTTGCACGGCCTGTTGCATCTCGTCACCCCGGACGGGGATAAGGCGGTGACAATCGATGCCGCCCGCTTCGTCCCGGTGCCGGGCGAGGCGAAACGCCTACTCGGCGTGGAATGCTCAGAACCCGCGTGGTGGACCGAGGTCCGCGCCGGCGCAGGGCCTGAGTCCGGCGCCATCCAACAGCTCTTCGCCACCACCCTGGCCGAGGCGCTCGGGGGCGACGCCGTGATCGCGTAAGAATCCCCCCGGCCGGAGGATCAGGGCGACTGGGAGATGAGAGCGTTCGCGATTGCCGCGATCCCCTCGCCGCGCCCCGTCAATCCCAGCCCGTCCGTGGTCGTCGCGCTGAGCGACACCGCGGCCCCGTCCAGGGCGTCGCTCAATGCGCGCTGCGCCTCGTCTCGGCGCGGACCGATCTTCGGACGGTTCCCGATCACCTGCACAGCCACATTGCCGATGCTCCAGCCGCCCGCCTGCAGCAGGCGAAGCACCTCGGCCAGCAGCGTCGCCCCGGATGCGCCCGCGAACTCCGGGCGGTCCACCCCGAATATGGAGCCCAGGTCGCCGAGCCCGGCCGCCGAGAGGAGCGCGTCGCAGATCGCGTGCGCGGCTACGTCACCGTCGGAGTGCCCGGCACACCCATCCACCCCCGGCCACAGGACGCCGGCGATCCAACACGGACGCCCAACCTCGGTCGGGTGGACGTCCACGCCGACTCCGACTCGAAACGGCACGCTCATCGGACCCCCCGCGGCGAACCAGAGCGCTGTGGGGAATCAACGCGCGGCTGCGAATCAACGCGCGGCGGCGAATCGCCGTGCGGCGGCGCATCGCCGTGCGGCGGCGCATCAACGCGCTGCGATGTCGGCCCAAGGCCAGCCCGTCGGGCCACCAACGCCTCAGCGACGAAGAGGTCCCACGGATGGGTGATCTTGAACGCCTCGTCGGAGCCGTCGACGACCACAACCCGGCCGCCGTCGGCCTCCACGAGGGCCGCGTCATCGGTGACGGTGACCGCATGCAGGTGAGCGGCGGCCAGCGCGCTCCGGCTGAAACCCTGAGGGGTCTGGACCGCCCGCAGGTCGGCCCGGTCAACGGTGGCGACGACCTCGCTACCGCGGACCCGCTTGATGGTGTCGGAGACCGGCCGCACCGGAATCACCGCCTCCGCACCGTCCCGTAGCTCACTCAGCACCCGATCGATCACCGCCGTCGGCACGAACGGCCGGGCCACGTCGTGCACCAGCACGACATCGACATCCGGCTGCAGGGCGGCGAGCCCCGCCTGCACCGAATCCTGCCTGGCCTCGCCGCCGGCCACCACCGTCGCTGCCGGGCTCAGCCGCGCGACCTCGGCGAGACGATCAGCGGGGGCGACCACAACGAGGTCACGCACCGCAACGTGCCCGACGAAGGGCACCAGCGCATGCTCGATCAGGGTCTGGCCGCCCACCCGGGCGAAGGCCTTCGGCTCGGCCGCCCCGAGGCGACGTCCAGCGCCGGCGGCAACGAAAATGGCGGCAACGATCATCAGATCGTCACCGCCATCTTCGTAAGTGCTTCGGTCGAAACTAAACCGCTTCGGCTACGGCCTCGGCCAGTACCTCGTCGAGCACCAGCTCGGCCTTGTCTTCGTTGGTGCCTTCGGCCAGTGCCAGCTCGCTCACCAGGATCTGGCGCGCCTTGGCCAGCATGCGCTTCTCACCGGCGGAGAGGCCGCGGTCCTTGTCACGGCGCCACAGGTCACGAACGACCTCGGCGACCTTGTTGACGTCACCGGAGGCGAGCTTCTCGCCGTTGGCCTTGTACCGGCGCGACCAGTTGGTCGGCTCCTCGGTGTGCGGCGCGCGAAGCACCTCGAACACCCGGTCCAGACCCTCCTGGCCTACTACGTCACGCACACCGACAATCTCGGCATTGTCTGCAGGAACGAGAACTGTCAGATCACCCTGGGCCACTTTGAGTACCAGGTAAATCTTCACCTCGCCCTTGATCGTTCGCTCTTCGATTGCCTCGATTTTCGCTGCCCCGTGATGCGGGTAGACAACGGTCTCGCCGACTTTATACGTCATGTGCGCGTGCCCCTTTCAAGACTTCAAGGGTAACACGCGCCACATAACTACTGGGGCTGAACGAATTACACCCCAGTCATGCCGGTGCCTCACCCGCGGTCGGGGACGCGTCCGGGTGCGGGCAATGCAACGCTGATCAGAGCCGGACGATGGGGCGTCACAGCGAGTCGCTACTCTGTCAACGTCGCAACATTGAAGATGGATTGCACTGGATGCCCCGGTCAGGTCCCAAGTCGGATCCTGGGTTCACCAGTTCGCACGTTTCAGGAGGCCGCAAGATGAGTGCTCTGCCGAGTGGTCCGCGCCGACTAGGCTTCGCGGCCGCACTCAGCGCGGTCGTGCTGTTGAGCGGATGTGCCGCCGGACAGCGCAGCGGCACCGCGCAGGAGGTCCCGGTAGTCGACGGAACGGGCTCAAGCATCGGTGACTGCACCAACCTCACCAAGAGTTGCATCACGCTCAGCGCGGTCTCCATCGTGGCTCCTGAGAGCAAGAGCTACGCCAAGGGTTCATCCGCCGAGATCCAGCTCATCATCGCCAACTCCGGCCACCAGGATGACACGCTAACCAGCGTCACCTCTGACTCCGCCGCCACCGTTTACCTGTACAAGAACGCGGCCACGGCGAGCGCCGCGGCCGGCCTGGCCGCGCTGCAGTCCGGCGCGACCGACTCGGCCACCCCGACCAGCTCGGCACCAACCAGCTCAGCACCAGCCGAGAGCTCGGCCAGCGACTCGGCAGGCTCCTCCGCGGCCTCCGGTTCAGCGTCGGGGTCGGCCACCGGTTCGCCCAGTGTTGACTCGGCCGCCGCCCAGTCCGCCGCCGCGGCCAAGCTCTCCGAGGCAGTTGCGGCGGCCGCACCGCTGAGCTCGCTGGACATCGCGGCCGGAAGTCGAGTCAGCATCGGCTATGGCGGGGACGCCTCCAACGTCCTGATCGCCGGCGGGCTCAAGGAAGAGCTCTTCCCGGCTCAGGCGATCAAGGTCACCTTCACGTTCGCCAGCGCGGGGACGTTGACCCTGTCGGTCCCAGTTCACCTCATTGAGGTCCCGGCGACGCCGCCGACGGTGAACGTCGCCCCGAGCGGCGAGTAGCCGTCCGGTCGACCACCCGCAGTCCGGTCGGTGGACAGCGATCCCGCCGATCTCGACACACCCACCGGCCAGACCGGCACTGAAGCGAATTGTCAGACCCTCGCCGTAGGTTGAGCGCGTGACCAAGCCAGCCAGCCAGCGCCGCCCCACTGCCCCGGGTTTCCACTGCACCGAGTGCGGCGCGACCTCGCTACGCTGGCTCGGCCGCTGTGGTGAATGCCAGGCCTGGGGCACCGTCATCGAGGTTGGCGCCTCCAGCAAAGCTCCAGCCACCCAGCGCAGCGCCGTGCAGCGTCCGGCCCAACCGATCGGCGACCTCGATCCCGAGCAGGCTCGGGCCCGCCCGACCGGCGTCGACGAGCTCGATCGGGTGCTCGGCGGCGGGCTCGTTCCGGGCTCGGTCGTGCTCTTGGCCGGTGAGCCCGGAGTCGGGAAGTCCACCCTGCTGCTCGAAGTGGCCCACCAGTACGCGGCTGCGGGTGGCAAGCCCGCGCTGATCGTCACCGGGGAGGAGTCACCGGCTCAGGTGCGACTGCGGGCCGAGCGCACCGGCGCCGTCCACCCAGCGCTCTTCCTGGCCGCTGAGAACGACCTCGGCGCTCTGCTCACCCACGTAGACCAGGTCGATCCGGGCTTGCTCGTGGTCGACTCGGTGCAGACGATCTCCACCGACACCGTCGACAGTGCGGCCGGCGGCGTGCCGCAGATCCGCGCCGTCACGGCCGGGCTCATCGCCGTAGCCAAGTCTCGCGGGATCGCCACCATCATCGT
Organism: Jatrophihabitans sp. GAS493; assembly: GCF_900230215.1. NCBI lineage: Bacteria > Bacillati > Actinomycetota > Actinomycetes > Jatrophihabitantales > Jatrophihabitantaceae > Jatrophihabitans > Jatrophihabitans sp. GAS493. Next base: position 246,771 of record NZ_LT907982.1, read on the forward strand.
CGGCCACGTGACCAAGGACGGATCGATTGCCGGGCCCCGGGTCCTCGAGCACCTGGTCGACGTCGTACTGCACTTCGAAGGTGACCGGCACTCGGCCCTTCGGTTGATCCGCGCCACCAAGAATCGCTTCGGCGCGGCCGATGAGGTCGGCTGCTTCGAGATGCAGGAGAGCGGCGTAGTGGGGCTGGCCGACCCATCCGGCCTCTTCCTCTCCGACCGCTCCCACTCGGTCGCCGGAACCTGTGTCACCGTCAGCATCGAGGGTCGACGACCAATGGTCACCGAGGTCCAGGCCCTGGTTACGCGGGCCCTTCAGAACCCGAAGCGAGCCGTGACGAATCTGGATTCCAGCCGGGTCGGCATGCTGGTCGCCGTGCTCGGCAAACACGGAAACGTGCCCATCCACGACCACGACGTCTACGCCTCCACCGTCGGCGGTATCAGCGCCACCGAGCCCGCCGCCGACCTCGCGATTGCCATGGCGATCGCCTCGGCCTCCCGGATGCTGCCGCTGCCGGCCACCTTCTGCGCGATGGGTGAGGTCTCCCTCTCCGGCGATGTGCGACGCGTGGCCGGCATCGAACAGCGGTTGAGCGAGGCGTCCCGGCTCGGCTTCACCACGGCGCTGGTGCCGCTCGGGCACAATTCGGACGTCGTCGCGCCGTCCTCGGTCAAGGGCATCCGCACGCTGGCCGTCGCCACCATCGCCGACGCGTTGCGCGCGCTGGAGCGGCATGGCGGCCGTCAGCACACCGCCCGAACCCCGGTGCTGCGTCCGATACGTGGGGGCGCCTAGGCGACGAATCAGCGCGCAACCGGTGTGCCCGGGCCGATTTTCAGGTGCGCGCCTAGCTACACTCTGTACTAACCCCCGAACCTGCTCGCACCGACGGAAGCGATGCACTCGGGGCAGGAATCGAACGGGGAGTCGTTGACAACAACTGAGCAGGACGTTGCGCTGCGCGCTGTCCTCTCCACCGTGGCCCCGGGCACCTCGCTGCGCGACGGGCTGGAACGCATCCTGCGCGGCAATACCGGCGCGCTCATCGTGCTGGGTTGGGACCGCACCGTCGAGTCGCTCTGCACCGGCGGGTTCCCGCTCGACGTCGACTTCTCCGCCACCCGCCTGCGTGAACTCTGCAAGATGGACGGCGCGGTGGTTCTCACCGGCGATGGGCAGCGAATCACCCAGGCCGCCACGCACCTGATGCCCGACCCGGCGGTGCACACCGAAGAGTCCGGCACCCGGCACCGCACCGCGCAGCGAGTGGCCGTCCAGACTGGGTACCCGGTCATCTCGGTCTCCCAGTCGATGCGGATCATCAGCCTCTACCTCGGCTACCGGCGGTACGTGCTGGAGAGCTCCGGCGAACTCCTCACGCGGGCCAACCAGGCGATCGCGACGCTCGAGCGGTACAAATCAAGGCTGGACGAGGTCTCCAACACGCTCTCGGCCCTGGAGATCGAGGACTTGGTCACCGTCCGCGACGCGACCGTCGTCTCGCAGCGCATCGAGATGGTGCGCCGAATCGCCGACGAAATCACCGGCTACGCCGTCGAGCTGGGCACCGACGGGCGCCTGCTCACCCTCCAGCTGGAGGAGCTGATGGCCGGAGTCGAGTCCGACCGCGAGCTCATCGCCCGCGACTACGTCCCGGCGGTCCGCCTGAGCCGGGTCGGCGAGGCGGTCACCAGCGAGCTCGACAGCCTCTCCAGCATTGACCTGCTCGACCTCGGGCTGGTCGCCCGCGCCCTCGGCTTCGGATCGAGCTCCGAGATGCTGGACTCTCCCGCCACCCCGCGGGGTTACCGACTACTGGCCCGCGTGCCCCGGCTCCCCTCGGCCGTCGTCGACCGGGTGGTCGAGAAGTTCGGGGACCTGCAGAAGCTGCTCGCGGCCACCGTCGAAGATCTGCAGACCGTCGACGGCGTTGGCGAGGCACGGGCCCGCAGCGTCCGCGAAGCAATTTCACGGCTGGCCGATGCGTCGATCATCGACCGCTACCAGTAGCGACATACTCCCGGCCCCACCAGCAACAGACGCCACGAAGCCCGCTGACGCCTGCCTCAGACGAGCTTGAACGTCGCTGGGGTGCCCTGAACGCCGCCCAGCGAGGCCCGCAGCGTGTACGTGCCGGCCGCGACATGCTGCCGGACCCCGACACACCCCGGCTGCGATGACAGGCCGGTCCAGGTGATCGACCGGGCAATCGGCATGTTCACGGCCAGCGTCTGCACGCTGCTCCCCGGGATGATCTGGCAGTCGTGGCTGCCCCAGACCCGCGACGCCCCGTTGTAGACGACCAGCTCGATCTGGGTGTCGGAGAGATCCTTGCTGCAGGGCACCGGTCCGATGTTGGTCACCTGCATGTAGAGCACCGGCTGGGCCGAGACCGGGTAGGAGGGCGCGCCGGTGCCGGCCCGGATCGTGAGCGAGCTCTGCGGGCACGGAGCCACCACCGCCACCGTGGACGCCTTCGGCGACGGTGAGGCGTTCGGCGCGCTTGAGGACGGCCCGCTTGAGGACGGCTCGGTTGAGGACGGGGCGACCGCCGCCCCCGTGGAGGCCGCCGGCGTCGACGTCTTGGACGCCGTCGAGGAGGAGTCGGAGCCGCGGAGGGAGAGGACCAGAAACACCGTCACGAGGGCGAGGACGACGATCGACAGCAGGATCAGACGACGCCGCCAGTAGATGGCTGATGGGCGCGAGCCGACGGGATGAAACATTTGCCGGTCACGCTATCGCACCTTTATGGGCATGCGAGCATCGACATGTCATGGACTTCGCCACCGCCGTCACCGCATGGTTCAAACAAGCGGCCCGGGACCTGCCGTGGCGCTCGCCGGACGCCTCGGCGTGGGGCGTGCTGGTGAGTGAGGTCATGCTGCAGCAGACGCCGGTGAATCGGGTCCTTCCCGCCTATCAGGCGTGGTTGACCCGCTGGCCGGAACCGGCCGCGCTGGCCGCCGACTCACCGGGTGAGGCGGTGCGTATGTGGGCCAAGCTCGGCTACCCGCGACGCGCCCTGCGGCTGCATGCGTGTGCCGTCGAGCTGGTGGAGCGCTTCGGCGGGCAGGTCCCCGACGACGTCGACGCGCTGCTGAGCCTGCCCGGGGTCGGGGAGTACACGGCACGGGCAGTCGCTACCTTCGCCTTCGGCCAGCGCCACCCCGTGGTGGACACGAACGTGCGGCGGGTGGTGGCCCGTGCGGTGAGCGGGCAGGGTGAGGCGGGTTCGCCCTCGACCCGGCGCGACCTGGCCGCGGTCGAGGCGTTGCTGCCGGCGACGCTGCCCGCCGCGGCCCAGTTCAGCGCCGGGGCCATGGAGCTCGGGGCGCTGGTCTGCACGGCCCGCACGCCGCGCTGCAGCGAGTGTCCGGTCGCCACCCAGTGCCGGTGGCGGCTGGCCGGGTATCCGAGCTACACGGGGCCGCAGCGGCGGGCTCAGCGCTTCGCCGGCACCGACCGGCAGGTGCGCGGGCTGCTCCTCGACGTGCTCCGTGGCGCCGACGGGCCGGTGCCGGCGAGCGCGCTGGACATCAGCTGGCCCGACTCAGCCCAGCGGGCCCGCGCTCTGGACACGCTGATCGTCGACGGCCTGGTGGATCCGCTTCCGGACGGGCGCTTCGGCCTCCCCGGCCACCGCTGACGCCAGCCGCGCCGCCGCTACCCGCGAAGCTCCTGCACATTGCGTACCCAGGCCCCCAAACTGCAGGACCTTCACCCGCCACCCCGAAATGCAGAACGGTCCTGCCCTTCAGGCGCCTGAGCGCCCGACTGGCAGGACCGTTCTTGCGGCATTGCGCCGTCGTAGTCTGGTCTATCGCGCTACGGCTCCGCGATGACCTCGCCCATGGGCGGGATGTCGGGCAGGATCGACGGCTTCAGCTCGCCCCGGAAGGTGAACTTGGCCTCCTTGCCCTCGCCCTCGGCGTCGACGACCACGATCTGTCCCGCGGTCAGCTCGCCGAAGAGGATCCGCTCGCTGAGCGCGTCCTCGATCTCGCGCTGGATGGTGCGACGCAGCGGCCGCGCACCCAACACCGGGTCGTAGCCCTTCTCAGCCAGCAGTTCCTTCGCCGCCGGCGTGAGCTCCAGGCCCATGTCCTTGTTCTTCAGCTGCGCGTCCAGACGGTTCAGCATCAGGTCGACGATCTTGATGATCTCGTCCTTGCTGAGCTGGTGGAAGACGATGATGTCGTCGATGCGGTTGAGGAACTCAGGACGGAAGTGCTGCTTGAGCTCGTCGTTCACCTTCAACTTCATCCGCTCGTAGCTGGAGGCGTCACCGTGGTCACCGGCGAAGCCGAGCGAGACCGCCTTCGAGACGTCGCGCGTCCCGAGGTTGGTGGTCAGGATCAGCACCGTGTTCTTGAAGTCCACGATCCGTCCCTGGCCATCGGTCAGGCGGCCGTCCTCGAGCACCTGCAGCAGCGTGTTGAAGACGTCCGGGTGAGCCTTCTCGACCTCGTCGAAGAGAACCACCGAGAACGGCTTGCGGCGCACCTTCTCCGTCAGCTGGCCACCCTCGTCGTAGCCGACGTAGCCGGGAGGCGCACCGACCAGGCGGGACACCGTGTACCGGTCGTGGAACTCGGACATGTCGAGCTGGATGAGGGCGTCGGCGTCGCCGAAGAGGAACTCGGCCAGCGTCTTGGAGAGCTCGGTCTTACCGACACCCGACGGGCCGGCGAAGATGAACGAGCCACCGGGACGCTTCGGGTCCTTCAGGCCGGCCCGGGTACGCCGGATGGCCTGCGAGACGGCCTTGATGGCCTGCTCCTGGCCGATGACCCGCTTGTGCAGCTCATCCTCCATGCGCAGCAGCCGGGCGGTCTCCTCCTCGGTGAGCTTGAAGACCGGGATGCCGGTCCAGAGCGCCAGCACTTCGGCGATCTGCTCGTCATCGACCTCGGAGACGACGTCGAGGTCACCGGCCTTCCACTCAGCTTCGCGCTGAGCCTTCTCGCCGATGAGCGTCTTCTCGTTGTCCCGCAGTGAGGCCGCCTTCTCGAAGTCCTGCGAATCGATCGCGGACTCCTTCTCGCGGCGCACGTCGGCGATCCGCTCGTCGAACTCGCGCAGGTCCGGCGGCGCGGTCATCCGGCGGATTCGCATCCGGGAGCCGGCCTCGTCGATCAGGTCGATCGCCTTGTCGGGCAGGAACCGGTCGCTGATGTAGCGATCGGCCAGACCGGCGGCGGCGACCAGAGCGGCGTCGGTGATGGAGACCCGGTGGTGGGCCTCGTAGCGGTCCCGCAGGCCCTTGAGGATCTCGATGGTGTGGGCCACCGTCGGCTCACCGACCTGCACCGGCTGGAAGCGGCGCTCCAGCGCGGCATCCTTCTCGAAGTGCTTGCGGTACTCATCCAGCGTGGTCGCACCGATGGTCTGCAGCTCGCCCCGAGCCAGCATCGGCTTGAGGATGGAGGCGGCGTCGATGGCGCCTTCGGCCGCACCGGCCCCGACCAGCGTGTGGATCTCGTCGATGAACATGACGATGTCACCGCGGGTGCGGATCTCCTTGAGGACCTTCTTCAGGCGCTCTTCGAAGTCACCGCGGTAGCGGGAACCGGCGACCAGCGAACCGAGGTCGAGGGTGTAGAGCTGCTTGTCCTTCAGCGTCTCCGGAACCTCGCCCTTGACGATCGCCTGGGCCAGGCCCTCGACGACCGCGGTCTTGCCGACGCCGGGCTCGCCGATGAGCACCGGGTTGTTCTTGGTGCGGCGGCTGAGCACCTGCATGACGCGCTCGATCTCCTTGCCGCGACCGATCACCGGGTCGAGCTTCCCCTCGCGGGCAGCCTGGGTGAGGTTGCGGCCGAACTGGTCGAGCACCAGTGACGTTGACGGGGTGGCCTCGGCGGCGGTGCCGGCTGGCTCCTTGCTCTGGTAGCCGTTGAGGAGCTGGATGACCTGCTGGCGGACCCGGTTGAGGTCAGCCCCCAGCTTCACCAGGACCTGAGCGGCGACGCCCTCGCCCTCGCGGATGAGGCCGAGCAGGATGTGCTCGGTGCCGATGTAGTTGTGGCCCAGCTGCAGCGCCTCGCGCAGGGAAAGTTCAAGAACCTTCTTGGCGCGCGGCGTGAACGGGATGTGCCCGCTGGGCGCCTGCTGGCCCTGGCCAATGATCTCTTCAACCTGCTGGCGGACGGCCTCAAGCGAGATGCCGAGTGACTCGAGAGCCTTGGCGGCTACGCCCTCGCCCTCGTGAATCAGGCCGAGCAGGATGTGCTCGGTGCCGATGTAGTTGTGATTGAGCATCCGGGCTTCTTCTTGAGCCAGGACGACAACCCGCCGCGCGCGGTCAGTGAACCTCTCGAACATGTACAGCTCCTTCCGCGCTGTGAGGTACGGACCGCCAAACACCCCGGCAGCCCGGCAGTGGAGAACCACTTACCTTGACTCTAGCGCCGTCGTCGGACGCTTTGGCGTCCAGGCGGCAAGTCGTTACCTAATGCCGGTGGGCTGTACACGCTGGTGCGGTTGTCGTATCCGTGAAGCCGACCGCACGAAAGGTCGGCTTCGTAGTGGACAACGATCCCACGCTCGGATTGTTTCCGAAGCTCAGTCCGCTGCCAGCGAACGTATCGGCAGGACGGCCGGCAAACTTAGCCCGCAGCTCAGGCCGGGAGGGTGCCCGGATAGGACAGATCGTCACCGAGGTGCTTGATCCGGTTCTGCTCGTCGACGTGCACGACCTTGGGCACGTAGGCCTTCGCCTCGACATCCTCGAGCACCGCGTAGCTGATCAGGATCACCAGGTCACCGGGATGTACCAGGTGGGCCGCGGCGCCGTTGATGCCGATGACACCCGAACCGCGCTCACCCTCGATCGTGTACGTCTCCAGCCGGGCGCCGTTGGTGATGTCGACGATCGTGACCTGCTCGCCCGGCAGCAGGTCGGCGGCATCCAGCAGATCGGCGTCGACCGTCACCGAGCCCACGTAATGCAGGTCGGCCTGGGTCACCGTCGCGCGGTGGATCTTGCTCTTCAACATTGTTCGAAACATCGTCAACCTCCGCCGAACACGCTAGGCGGCATAGCGGCGAAGGCCTATGGGAGATTGATCACGGACGTGCATCGGCAACGCCAAACTCACCCGACAGCCCCCGCGATCGACTGACCGGCGACCCGGCCAGCAAGTGAAGAGGAAAGCCATGACCACCATCTCGCTCGCCGATGTCCCCGGCGCTCCCAGCGGCTCCCCCAGCCTGCCGGCCTACCTGGCCACGCCACCGGGCGCCGGACCGTGGCCCGGGGTGGTGGCGATCCACGAGGCGTTCGGGCTGGACGACGTGATGCGGCGACAGGCCGATCGGATGGCCGCCGCCGGCTACCTCACCGTCGCTCCGGACCTCTTCACCGCAGGCAACAGAGCCCTCTGCGTGGCCCGCACGATGGCCGCGATCCGCAAGCACGAGAGCCCCGCCCTGGCTGACATCGAGGCGGCCCGGGCGTGGCTAGCCGGCCAGCGTGACTGCACCGGGAAGATCGGCGTCATCGGGTTCTGCATGGGCGGCGCCTTCGCTCTGGTCGTGGCGACCCGCGGTTTCGACGTGGCCAGTGACAACTACGGTGCCCTGCCCAAGAATCCAGCCCGGGCCCTGACCGGTGCCTGCCCGATCATCGGCAGCTATGGGAGCCGGGACGCGCTGGCCGGGCAGGCCAAGAAGCTGGAGTCGGCGCTGACCGAAGCCGGGGTCGAGCATCGGGTGGACCTCTACCCAGGCGCCGGGCACTCATTCCTCAACGACGCACCGAACGGCCCCCAGCTGCTGCGTCCGATGCTCAAGGTGCTGAACATCGGCCCGCACCCGGAATCGTCGACGCTGGCCTGGAGCCGAATCGACGAGTTCTTCGCCCGGCATCTCAAGGTTCAGGCACCCGAGGATGACCCGCTCGGCGGCTAGTGCTCAGTGAGCGGCGTTGTAGGCCTCGAAGACACTAGCCGGGATCCGTCCGCGGTCACTCACCGTGTGCCCGTTGGCCCGGGCCCAGACCCGAACCGCCTGCGTCTGCTCCCGGTCGACCTGAGCCGGTCCGCGGCCATTGCGACTCGGCGCGACGGCGGGACGGGCGCTGCGCCCGGCGCGCCGCGCGTGCCCGACAAAGTTAGCGAGCGCGTCGCGCAGCAGCGCGGAATTCTCCGCCGATAAATCAATCTCGTAGGCCGAACCGTCGAGACCGAAAGATACCGTCTCGACCGCATCACTTCCGTCGATGTCATCGACGAGGGTGACGTTCACTCTTCGCGCCATTTCCGGTCCTCTCCTTGATGCCTGAAATTCACCTTAGCCGAGCATTCCGGAAATGAGCAAACGCTACAAATTGGCTAACGGTTTGAGCAATGGAAAGAGAATCGTCTCCCGGATGCCGCGCCCGGTGAGCAGCATTACCAGCCTATCTACGCCCATTCCCATTCCCCCGGTCGGCGGCATGCCGTATTCCAAGGCCCGCAGGAAATCCTCGTCCAGCTCCATCGCCTCGGGATCGCCATTGGCCGCCGCAAGCGACTGTTCGACGAGACGGCGGCGCTGCTCCACCGGGTCGGCGAGCTCCGAGTAGGCCGGGGCCACCTCCATGCCGCCGATAATCAGGTCCCAGGCCTCAGCCAGGCGCGGGTCGCTGCGGTGCGGCCGAGCCAGTGGGCGCACCGAGGCGGGATAGTCACGCACAAACGTCGGCTGGATGAGTGTGTGTTCAACTAATTTCTCGTACAGTTCCAAAACTATTTCCCCGGCGTCCCACTCCGGCTTCAATGCAACGGACAACCGCTCGGCGTGAGAACGCAGTACAGCCGCTTCGGTGTCAACGTCTACGGAGTCTTGGACCGCATCTGACACCAATTCGTGAATCGTGACGGTGCGCCATGCACCGGCGAGATCGATCTCGACGCCGTCGGCGGTCACCGGAACCGCCACGTCCGCCGCCGCCGCGGCATTTTGAATGAGCGTGCGGGTCAACTCGGCCATCGTGTCGTAGTCGCCGTACGCCTCATACGCTTCTAACATTGTGAACTCAGGAGAATGGGTGGAGTCGACTCCCTCATTTCGGAAAGTCCGGCCAATCTCATAGACGCGGTCGATCCCGCCGACCACGCAACGCTTCAAGAATAGCTCGGTCGCGATTCGCAGTGACATATCAAGATCGAACGCGTTGAGGTGGGTGTGGAACGGACGAGCCGCCGCTCCCCCGTGCACGCTCTGCAGGATCGGCGTCTCGACCTCGAGGTACTGCCGCTCGTGCAGCGTCTCGCGGATGGAACGGATGACCGCGGCCCGGGTCGAGACGATCTGGCGGGCCTCCGGGCGCACGATGAGATCCACGTAGCGCTGCCGAACCCGGGTCTCCTCCGACAGCGGCTTGTGGGCGACGGGCAGCGGACGCAATGCCTTGGCGGTGATCCGCCACTCGTCGGCCAGTACCGAAAGCTCGCCGCTACGGGAGGTGATCACCTCGCCGTGGACGAAGAGCAGGTCACCGAGGTCGACGTCGGCCTTGAAGTCGGCCAGTCGCTGCTCGCCGACGTTGGCCAGCGAGAACATCACCTGCAGTTCGACCCCACCCTCGCGCAGCGTCGCGAAGCAGAGCTTCCCCCCGGTGCGTACGAAGATGACCCGGCCGGTGACCCCGACCTGCTCGCCGGTGGCCGTGTCCGGCGGCAGCTCCGGATGCGCGGCCCGTACCGCGGCCAGCGATGTCGTCCGGGCGACGTTCACCGGGTAGGGGGCGTGCTGCGGATCGGCGATCAGCCGGTCGTACTTCTCCCGTCGGACCCGCACCTGCTCCGGCGCGTCGTCCAGCACGTCGTCGATGGCGGGCGAATCAGAGGAGGGCGAATCGGAGAAGCGGGCATCAGAGGAGCGGGAACTGTCGGCTGGCGGCGTCGCGGCGGTCACGGGCCTAAGCCTATCGAGCGGTCGGAAGCCGATATGCCAGACGAGCGTGGGCCGGGTACCGGCCGAGCGGAGGCTGACGAATGTCACGTCCGATACTGCGGCCCCGACACTGGCCCCGTAGCGGCGGAGCCGACAATCTTGAGCTATGACGACCCCAACGGCCGATCGGCTGTCCTCTGGCATCGAACTCACCGGATTGGTGAAGTCCTTCAAGTCCCCGCAGGGACCGGTCCACGCGGTTCGGGGGGTGGATCTGCAGATCGCGCCCGGCGAGACGGTGGCGCTGCTCGGCCCGAACGGGGCCGGCAAGTCGACCACCATCGACATGCTGCTCGGACTGCTCCCCCCGGATTCGGGAACGGTGACCCTCTTCGGGATGACGCCGGCCGCTGCGATCAAGGCCGGAGCGATCGGGGCGATGCTGCAGAGCGGCGCCGTGCTGAACGACCTCTCGGTACGGGAACTCATCGACATGATGGCCTCGCTCTACCCGAATCCGCTCCCGCTGAAGGAGACCCTGGAACTGGCCAACATCACCGACATCGCCGACCGCAAGACGAACAAGCTCTCGGGCGGGCAGACCCAGCGCGTCCGCTTCGCCGTCGCCCTGGTCAGCAACCCGGACCTCCTCGTCCTCGACGAGCCGACGGTCGCCCTGGACGTCGAGGCCCGACGTGACTTCTGGGCGACGATGCGTGGCTTCACCGAACGCGGCAAGACCGTCGTCTTCGCCACTCACTACCTGGAGGAGGCCGACGCCTACGCCGACCGGATCGTGCTGATGGCCCGCGGTCAGATCGTCGCCGACGGCGCAGCCACCGAACTCAAGGCCAAGGTCGGATCCCGCACCATCCGGGTCACCCTCCCGGACGCCGATCTGACCGCGCTCCGCACACTCCCCGGTGTGAGCAGCGCCGAACAGCATGGTGACGCGGTGCTGCTCAGCTGCGCCGACTCCGACAGCGCACTGCGGGCACTCCTCAGCGGCTACCCGGCCGCCCGAGACATCGAGGTGACCGGCGCCGGCCTGGAGCAGGCCTTCCTGCAGCTCACCGGCGACGAGGAAACCGACGTCCAGCCCGGCATCGAATCGAGTGGAGCAGCCCGATGAACACGACCTACGCGAAGTACGAGTTCCTCCGCCTCTTCCGCAACAAGCGGTTCTTCATCTTCTCCATCGGGATCCCGCTCGCGCTCTTCCTCACCATCGGCGGCTCCAACAAGGACCAGTCGCTGGATCAGGGGGCGTTCAGCATCAGCTTTCTCCTTTATTACATGGTCGGAATGGCCGGCTACGGCGCCACCATCGCCGCGCTCGCCGGGGGCGCCCGAATTGCGGCTGAACGCAGCGTCGGCTGGAACCGGCAGCTGCGGCTAACTCCCTTGACACCGCGCAACTACTTCCAGGTCAAGGTGCTCACCGGCTACTTCATGGCCCTGCTGAGCATCCTGCTGGTCTACATCGCCGGCATCGCCCTCGGCGTGCGGATCACCCCGGTCGGGGATTGGTTTCAGATGACCGGGCTGATGCTGGTCGCGCTGATTCCCTTTCTGGCTATGGGGATCGTCTTCGGACATCTGCTCACCGTCGACTCGATCGGGCCGGCCCTGGGGGGTAGCTCCGCGCTCTTCGGCTTCCTGGGCGGGCAGTGGACCCCGTTGCCGACCAGCGGTCCGCTGCACGTGATCGCCGAATGCATCCCCTCGTACTGGATGACCCAGGCCAGCCACGTCGGCATCGGCGGTGCCGGCTGGCCGGCCAAGGGCTGGTTGGTGGTCGCCATCTGGGCCGTGGCGATGACCGCGGTCGCCGTGCAGGTCTACCGACGCGACACGCAGCGCGTCTGAGGCGGATTGACCTAGGCTCACAGGACGATGACGAGAATGACGAAGGCGGCGCCCCAGCCGGAGACGCTGCGCCCCGGTCTGGCCGAAGAGGAACACCAGATCACCAGCAAAATGTGGCGATCCGGTTGGCAGCGTTTCGTCTTTCCGTCGTTCTGGCTGGTCTACCTGGCGCAGGTGGCGAGCGGGATCAACAAGCATTCGACGGGGGCCGCGGCCTTCCTCGGCTACGTGCTGATCTTCGCCTTCGCCGCCTGCTACCTGCTGGCGATGACCTCGGGCTGGAGCGGGCAGACCCGCCGCTTCTGGATCCTGTACCTGATCGCGGTCATCATCGCCGTCATCGAGTTGCCACTGGCGCACGAGGATGCCTTCGTCTGTGTGGTCTATCTGGCCGTGCTGGCGGTGGCCAGCGCCCATCGTTATGCGCTGGGCATCGTGGCTGCCCTCACCGTCGCCACCATCGTGGCGCCGGCGCTGGTGCCGTCCTGGAACGCCGGGCTCAACTTCTCCACCGGCGTGATCGTGGGGCTCGTGTCGATGGCGATGTTCGGGTTCTTCAACATCGTGCGGGCGAACATCGCCTTGAGTGAGGCCCGCGCCGAGGTGGCGCGCCTCGCGGCCGAGAACGAACGCTCGCGAATTGCCCGGGATCTGCATGATCTTCTCGGTCATTCGCTCACCACCATCACCGTCAAGGCCAGCCTGGCCCGCCGGCTCTCCAGCATCGATCCGGCCCGCGCCGCCCAGGAGATCAAAGAGGTCGAGGAGCTCTCCCGGCGCGCGCTGGCCGACGTCCGCACCGCTGTGTCGGGCTACCACGACGTCACCCTGATCGGCGAGATCGCCAGTGCCCGGGAGGTGCTTCGGGCGGCCGGCGTCGACGCGACGCTCCCCGGCGCGGTCGACGTGGTCGACCCGTCGCTACAGGAGCTCTTCGGCTGGGTGACCCGGGAAGGCGTGACGAACATCGTGCGGCACTCCCGGGCCGAGCGCTGTGAGATCTCGCTCGGCCCGAACTGGATCGACATCTGCGATAACGGCAAGGGCGGGCTGTCCGGCGCCGGGAACGGACTCAGCGGGCTGCGCGAACGGGTCGAGGCGGCCGGTGGGTTCGTCACGATCGGCAGCGCGACCGCGCTCGTCGGCTTCAGGCTGCGCGTCGATGTCCCACTGGACTCTGAATTGGTACCCAGTTGATCAGACTTCTCGTCGCCGATGACCAGGGAATGATCCGGGCCGCACTGGTGGCACTACTGGAGTTGGAGGAGGACTTCGTCGTCGTCGTCCAGGTCGGCCGCGGTGACGAAGTCGTGGCCGCCGCCCGCAGCAGCGCGGCTGACGTGGCCCTGCTCGACATCGAGATGCCCGGACTCGATGGGCTGGCGGCGGCCGCCGCGCTGGCTCAGCAGCTGCCTGACTGTCGGGTCCTGATCCTCACCACCTTCGGCCGCCCTGGCTACCTGCGCCGGGCGATGGAGGCCGGCGTTCTCGGCTTCCTCGTGAAGGACGCCCCGGCCGAGCAGCTGGCCGATGCGGTCCGCCGGGTGTCGAATGGGGAGCGGGTGGTTGACCCGGCGCTCGCCGCGGCGACCCTGGCCGGCGGCGCCTCACCGCTGACCGGACGCGAACGGGACGTCCTGGTGGCGGCCCGGGACGGGGCCACCGTGGCCGATATTGCGGCGAAGCTCTTCCTCTCGCAGGGCACCGTGCGCAACTATCTGTCGGCGGCGATCGCCAAGACGGATACCCGAAACCGGGTGGAGGCGGTCAGACGGGCTGAGCAGCGGGGTTGGTTGTGAGACGACCCGCCAAACCGGGCGATTTCACGCTGCCAATTTCTTCGCCGAGCGTGTACGTTGCGTACAGCACGAGCCTCTTGAGCTAAGACAGGCTGGATATCGAGGCTGGATGTGCCAGAACGGTTGGGGGATCGATCTGATGAAGTCTTTTTCTGCTGCCCGAATTCTGCCGGCGGATCGTAGGGCGAATCGCCCACGGGTTGACCCGGGCCGACCGAGCGCGCGATCGGTTGCCTCGCGGGCAGTCGGGCTGGTCACCACCTCGGCCGTGATCGCCGGGCTCGGCGCCGCCTACGCGGCCCCGGCCAGCGCGGCGGCGACGCCGCCGGCCTTCGTCCAGCAGGTGAGCACCCACCTGACGAACAAGACCAGCGTGACAATGACCCCGACCGCCACCCTGGGGGACGGGAATCGACTCATCGTCGAGGTCGGCGTGTGGAGCGCCGCCAACGCGACGGCCAGCACCATCACCGACAGCGCGGGGAACGTCTACCGCGAACTGGTGCACACCACCGCTGCCGACCACACCGAGATGAGCGTCTGGACGGCACCGATCACCGCCGGCGCCGGCACGAAGCCGGTGATCACCGTCAAGGCGACCGGCACGGCCGATATCGGAGCGGTGGCCCTCGAGTACTCCGGCCTGGCCGCCGCCGGGGCGACTGCGGTCGATCAGTCGGCGACCAAGAACGGCCTCACCACCGCGGCCGCCACGGTGAGCTCCAGCGCGACCCCGGCCGTCACCGGAAGCAACGAATTCGCCCTTGGTTTCTATGTTGATTCCGGCTTCGGCGCCACCCTTGGAGCCGGTGCCGGTTTCACCCAGCGGGCCAACGTCTCGCCCAACGGCGACATGCAGATGCTGGTCGAGGACGCCCCGGTGGCGATCGCCAGCACCCCGGCCGCAGCGACCGCCGCCGGCAAGAACACCTACTGGCAGATGGCGACCATCGTCTTCAACCCGGCCCAGACCGGGCCGGCGACGGCGCCGTCGGCCCCCACCGGCCTGATCGCCACGGCGGGCGACAGCTCGGCCAGCCTCAGCTGGGGCGCGCCGAACAACGGTGGCAGCCCGATAACCTCGTACACCGTCACGCCGAAACAGGGCACCACGGCGCTGACCCCGATCAGCATCACCGGCACCCCGACCACGGCGACCATCCCCGGGCTCACCAACGGCCAGCAGTACTCCTTCGACGTCACCGCCACCAACAGCGTCGGCACCGGCCCGGCCGCGACGTCGAACGCGGTCACTCCGGTGGCCGCCCCGGGCGGTAGCTGGGCCCCGCTGCGGACCTGGCCGATCATGCCGCTGGCCACTCACCTGCTCTACAACGGCAAGACGATCTCCTGGGACGGCTGGCAGCAGCCGCAGCCGAGCGTCGTCTGGGACCCGGCCAACCCGACGGTCTTCACCACCATCAACCCACCGGACAGCATCTTCTGCGACGGAGCCGCCTCCCTTCCGGACGGGCGGCTGCTGGTGATCGGCGGCTACGGAGGCCTGTCGACCGGCCAGCTCGGCATCGTCGACACGAACATCTTCGATCCGGCGTCCAACACCTGGTCACGGGTGGCCGACATGAACTATCCGCGCTGGTACCCGACGGTCACCGAACTCGCTGATGGTCGTTACCTCGCGGTCAGCGGCAACAGCAGCGACACGATGACCTGGGCCGATACACCCGAGGTGTACGACCCGGCGAGCAACACCTGGACGCTCCTGCCGGGCGTCAACACCTCCTCCGTGCACGAGGAGGAGTACCCGTTCAGCTACGAGGTGCCCAGCGGTGACGTCTTCGTGATGGGTCCGGAGGAGGACAACTCGCACCTGCTCAACGTCGCCAACCAGACCTGGACCAACGTCGGGTCCAGTGGACTCTTCAACGGCTCGTCAGTGATGTACCGCCCGGGCAAGATCCTCTACAGCGGCGGCGCACCGCTGATCGACGCGCAGGTCGGCTCGAAGAACAACACCGCGGTGGTCGACCTGAACGCGGCCACGCCGACCTGGCGCCAGACGGCTCCGATGGCCTACAACCGGATCTACCACAACCTGACGATGCTGGCCGACGGGACAGTCCTGGCCGTCGGTGGCTCGGCGACCAGCGATCAGACGGTGATCACCACCGGTGTGCTGCCGACCGAGATCTGGAACCCGACCACCGAGACGTGGACCACCGGCGCGTCGATGGCCGCGGCCCGCAACTACCACTCGACGTCGGTGCTGCTGCCCGACGCGACGGTCCTGGTCAGTGGCGGCGGCCACTCCGAAGGCCTGCAGAACCCGGGGCAGTACTCGTCGCAGATCTACTCACCGGCCTACCTGTCCCAAGGCCCCCGGCCGACGATCACCTCGGCTTCGGCCTCGGCCACCTACGGCGATCCGATCACGGTGAACACGCCGGACGCGGCGTCGATCACCGCGGTGAACCTGGTGTCGCTGGGGGCGGACACCCACCAGATCGACATGAACCAGCACTTCGTCCCGCTCAACTTCACCGCCGGTAGCGGCTCCCTGAACGTCACCGCGCCGGCCTCGGGCACCATCGCCCCGCCCGGCTACTACATGCTCTTCATCCTGAAGAACGGCGTGCCCTCGATAGCGAAGTTCGTGCATATCGGCGCCGCCACCGCACAGACGGTCCCCGGCACCGTCACCGGCACCGTCGCCGTCGCCGGCAACAAGACGGCCAGCGTGCAGTGGAACGCCCCGACCGACGGGGGCGCCCCGATCACCTCCTACCAGGTCACGCCGTACATCGGGACGACCGCCCAGGACCCGGTCCTGGTCAGCGGCGGAAACCCGGTCGCCACCTCGACGACGGTCACCGGCCTGAGCAACGGCACCACGTACACCTTCAAGGTGGCGGCGACCAACGCCGTCGGAACCGGCCCCAGCTCGACGGCCTCCAACGCCGTCACCCCGGCGAGCGCGCCGGCCGCGGCCTTCGTCCAGAAGGCCACCGGCAGTACCGGCGCCGCCACCAGCGTCTCGGTCACACCGGGGGCCAATGTTGCCGTCGGCGATCGGATGCTGGTGCAGGTCTCGGTCTGGAACGCCGCGCACACCACCGCCTCCGGAGTGACCGACTCTGCTGGGAACGTCTATACCGAGTTGACTCATAAGGTCGCCTCCGACGGCACCGAGATGAGCGTGTGGAGCGCGCCGGTCACCGCTGGCGGGGTGAGACCCTCGATCACCGCCACCGTCGGCTCGACGGCCGACATCGGGATCACCGCGCTGGAGTACTCCGGGCTCTCGACTGCGGCCGGTAGCGGCTCGCTCGACACCAGCGCGCAGGCGACGGGCACGACCTCGGGTGCCGCTTCGGTGAGCTCCGGGGCGACCGCCGCCGCGTCCTCCAGCGGCGAGCTAGCGGTCGGCTTCTACGCCGACTCCGGGTTCGGCTCGACCCTGGTCGCGGGCTCCGGCTGGACCCAGCGGGCCAACGTCTCGCCGAACAACAGCATGCAGCTGCTGGCTCAGGATCAGAGCGTGGCGGCCGGGGCGACCGCGAACTCGACGTCGACCACCGGCGCCAACACGATCTGGCTGGCGGCGACGCTGGTCTTCAAGTCCGCCGTCTCCACGCCGCCGACCGCTCCGGCGGCGCCGACGGCGGTCTCCGCGATCCCCGGGAACAGCCGGGCCACGGTGAGCTGGACCGCCCCGAACAACGGCGGCAGCCCGATCACCGGCTATACGGTCACGCCCTACATCGCTTCGGCCGCGCAGCCCTCGACACCCGTCGCGGCGGGGAGCACGTCGACGACGATCAACTCCCTCATCAACGGGACGTCGTACACCTTCCGGGTCACCGCGACCAACGCCATCGGCACGTCACTGCCGTCGTCGGCCTCGAACTCGGTGGTCCCGACCGCGGTCGTGGCGCCGGCTTTCGTCCAGCAGACGAGCGCCCAGTCAGCCGCTAAGACATCGCTGACGGTGACGCCGTCGAGCAGCATCTCGGCCGGCAATCGGCTCATCGTCCAGGTCGGCGTGTGGAGTGCCGACGGCGCCACCACCTCCGCAGTCAAGGATGCCGCCGGCAACACCTACTCCGAACTGCTCCACTTCACGGCCTCGGACGGGACCGAGATGAGTGTCTGGAGCGCTCCGGTGACGGCGGGCAGCGGCACCAAGCCGGTGATCACCGCGACCACCACCAAGAAGGCGGACATCGGCGTCGGCTTCTCCGAGTACTCCGGATTGGCTGCGACGAGCCCCGTGGACGTGACCGCGCAGGCCGCCGGAACCACCACGGCGAACCAGGCGGTGAGCTCCGGCGCGACGCCGGCGACCACCCAGAACGGGCTGGCCATCGGCTTCTACGCCGACTCCGGGTTCTCGACCACGCCGACGGCTGACCCCGGCTACACGGCTCGGGTGAATCTGGCCAAGAATGGCAACATGGACCTACTCACCGAGGATGCCTCGGTCGCCGCGGGGGCGACCCCGGGCGCGAGCGCCGGTACGCAGGCCAAGACGATCTGGCTGATGGCCACCATCGTCTTCAAGAGCGCCTGAGCCCGCCGGTTGGAGTCGATCGCTGCGGCCTATCGAGGTCGACAGAACAGCCTTAATTTCCTGCGCCTTCTGCTGGCCGTGACCGTGCTTCTCGCCCACCAGGTCGAGCTCGGCGGGTTCGGGTCGGATCAGGCCTCACCCGAGATTCGAGCCGGGCGTTGGGCGGTGGCCGGCTTCTTCGCGATCTCCGGCTTCCTCATCACCAACAGCCGTCGCCGGCGGTCGTTCGGGTCCTACCTGCGCCACCGGTTCCTCCGGATCTATCCGGCGTTCCTGGTCTGCCTCATCCTCACTGCGGTCATCTTCGCGCCGCTGGCCCAGGTGATCGGGCCGGGTCGGGTCGAGTGGGGATCGGCCGGGCACTACGTGCTGGACAACCTGGCCCTGAACATCAACCAGTACGACATCCGGCACACTCTGGACTCGGTGCCGTTCCCGCAGGCCTGGGACGGCTCGCTCTGGACGCTCTACTTCGAGTTCGCCTGCTACCTGATGATCGGCCTGCTCCTCTTCGCCCCGCTGCGGCTGCACCGGCACCTGGTGCTGGTCGCCTTCGTCCTGCTGCTGATTGTGGCCAGCGCTCACGTAGCCGGTGGCCGGTTCATCAACTACACGGAGCTGGCGACCCTGGGTACGGCGTTCTTCGCCGGGGCGCTGGCCGCGCTGTGGAGTGACCGGCTGCGGCTGGGCTGGCCGATCGCCGCTGTGGCGGCGGTGGCCTGCGGGGTGGCGATGGCTGTCGATCGCCTCGACACCCTCGGTGCCATCCCGCTGACCTATCTGCTGCTCTGGCTCGGCGCCCGGCTGCGGCTGGACCGGGTGGGTGCGCGCAACGACATCTCCTACGGCATCTACATCTATGCCTTTCCGCTGCAGCAACTGCTGGTGCTGCTCACCGTGCAGCATCTCGGCTACCCGATCTCCAGCCTGCTGGCGATGCTACTCACCGTCCCGGTTGCCGCCGCCAGTTGGTTCGCAGTGGAGCGTCCGGCGCTGCGGCTGGCGCAGCGGTCCGACCGCTGGTTCGCCGGCCGCGCCGGGTGGGATGGTGAACCAGCGGAGGACCGAGGACGGACTTCGGGGCGTGTTCAGACGTTCCGGCACGAGCAGACGCCGAGCGCTACGTTGGAGGCGTGACCTTCCCGGGAGTGCCGCATGCGCGGCTGGCCGCGGCCGATCGCCACCGCTTGGCGGCCACCTTCGATGACGCCGCCGATGTCTACGACCGGGCCCGCCCCGGATTTCCGGCGGTGGCGCTGGATTGGATCCTCCCGGCCGGAGCAGGCGAGGTGCTGGACCTGGGGGCCGGCACCGGGAAGCTGACCCGCTCGCTGGTGGCCCGGGGACTCACGGTGACCGCGATCGACCCGTCGCCGAACATGCTGGCCCGACTGCGCGAACACCTGCCGACCATCGACTCACGGTTGGGCAGTGCGGAGGCGATCGATCTGCCCGATGCCAGCATGGACGCGGTGCTGGTCGGGTCGGCCTTCCACTGGTTCGACCGCCCGGCGGCCGACGCCGAGATCGCGAGGGTGCTGCGTCCCGGCGGCGTCGCCGGATTGCTGTGGAACCGTCGCGACCCGGCCTCGTCGAGCTTCAACGCCTTCGACGCGGCGAGCGTGGCGGCCAGCCACAGCATGGGACGGGCGGTGGAGCACCTGCGGCCGGAGCGCAACAGCTCAGTCGAACTGGATCGTCACTTCTTCGGCCCCACCGAGCGGGGCGACTTCGAGCACAGCCAGGAACTGAGCATCGACGGGGTACTGGAACTCATCAGTTCCCGCTCCTACGTCATCGCGATGCACGACGATGATCGCCGTGACCTGCTGGCGACCATCCGCCGCCGCATCGAGGCCGAGGTGCCGGCCGGGGAACTGATCGAGGTCGGATACACGACGATCGCGCTGCGCGCCGAGCGGGCGATCCCAGCCGGCTGAGCCGCCGGCGCGGTTGGTACCTCAGGCGTTGCGTTCGTAGATGAGCCGCAGGCCGAGCAGGGTCAGGTCGGGCTCGAAGCGGGTGATCGTCTCGGAATTGTCGGTCATCAGCGGGGCCAGCCCTCCGGTCGCGATCACCTCGACCGACTCCGGGGCGTCGGGCACCAACTCGCGGCTCAGCCGACGCACCAATCCGTCGACCTGACCGGCGAATCCATAGAGAATTCCGGACTGAAGTGCCTCGACGGTGCTCTTGCCGATCGGCGAGCGGGGCAGCACCAGCTCCACCTTGCGCAGCTGCGCGGCGCGGGCGGCCAGCGCGTCCAGGGAGATCTCGATGCCGGGGGCCAGCGCCCCACCCATGAACTCGCCCTTGGCACTGACCACGTCGAAGTTGGTGGTGGTGCCGAAGTCGACGACGATCGCCGGGCCGTGCACGAGGTGGAATGCCGCCAGCGTGTTGACGATCCGGTCGGCGCCGACCTCCTTGGGGTTCTCGTACTGCAGGCTGACGCCGGTGCGCACGCCAGGCTCGACGAGTACCGTGGGCAGGCCCGGGTAGTAGCGCTCCAGCATGACGCGTAGTTCGCGCATGGCGGCTGGGACCGTGGAGCAGGCCGCGACCCCGTCAACGGTGTGCTCGGCCAGCAGACCGCGGAAGGTGAGGGCAAGCTCGTCGGCGGTGCTGCGGGCATCGGTCTTGATGCGCCAGGAGTGGTCGAGCTTCTCCCCGTCGAAGATGCCGAGCACCGTGTTGGTGTTGCCGATGTCAATCGCAAGCAGCATGTGCCGCACCGTTCTCTCTGCGCTCGTGGCCGGTTCTGGTCGTTGAAGACCCGAAGCAGCCAGGACCGGAAGGGGTTAGCTCAGGTCAGGCCGATGTCTAGGCCGATGTCTAGGCCGATGTCTAGGCCGATGTCGAGGCCGATGTCGAGGACCGGCGCGGAGTGCGTCAGTGCCCCGACGGCAAGATAGTCGACGCCGGTCTCGGCCACTTCGCGGGCCCCGGCCAGAGTGAGGCCACCCGACGCTTCCAGCTTCACGTCCGGGAATTCGGTGGCGAAGCGAACCACCTCGCGCAGCTGGGCCGGCGGCATGTTGTCCAGCAGCACCAGCTGGGCGCCCGCCGCGATGGCCTCCCGGGCCTGCTCGACGGTGTCCACCTCGACCTCGATCGAGAGCTCCGGGTAGGCCTCCCGGACGAGCTCGAAGGCCGCCACGACGCCACCGGCGGCCGCGACGTGGTTGTCCTTGACCAGCGCCGCGTCCGATAGCGACATGCGGTGGTTGACCCCGCCGCCGCAGCGCACCGCGTACTTCTCCAGAGCCCGCAGGCCCGGCATCGTCTTGCGGGTGTCGCGGATCTGCGCCCCGGTGCCGGCCACCGCGTCGACCCACTGCCGGGTCAGCGACGCCACGCCCGAGAGGTGGCAGAGCAGATTGAGGGCGGTCCGCTCCGCGGTGAGGATGTCACGCACCGGCCCACTCACCGTGGCCAGCACCTCGCCCGCGGTGACGCTGCTGCCATCGACGGTGCCGAACTCCACCCGCAGCCGCCCCTCACCGACGACGTCGAAGGCCCAGGCCGCGACCGGAAGACCGGCCACCACACCGGCCGATCGGGGCACCAGATCGGCTGAGGCCACCTGCGTCGGCGCAATGATCGAGTTGGTCGTCACATCGCCGTCGGCGCCGATGTCCTCCTCCAGCGCCCGGGTGATCACCTCGTCGACTCGCCACGGTTCAAGGCCGGCCGACTCGACGACGGCACGGACGCTGGGATCGACGAACGTCATCGGGTGAACTCCGTAGTAAGGGTCGGGGTGGGCTGGGGGTCGGCGAGCATCTCCGGGAAGATGTTGCCGCCCCCGGTCGCGGTGGCTTCGGTGCGGTCGACGAGCGTGGTGTCCAGGTGACCGCGCCAATGCTCGTCATCGCGCTCGGCGAAGTCCTCGCGCCAGTGCGAACCGCGGGTCTCCTCGCGCAGCTGGGCCGCCTCGACCAGCGCGGTGGCGACGGTGAAGAGGTTCGTCGCCTCCCAATGCTCGGTGCCCGGCTCGTCGCAGCTGTGCGCACCCAGCTCGGCCAAGCCCCGCGCCGCCGCGTCGAGGCCCTTGGCGTCACGTAGCACCCCGGCGTGCTCGCTCATGATCTGCTGCAGCGCCGGGCGAACTTCGGCCGCCAGTACCGCCGCCGGCGCGCCGGCGGCCACGGTCTCCGGGGCCGGCGCCGGCTCGACCAGCGTCTCAACCAGCGTGGCCGCGATCCGCCGCCCGAAGACCAGCCCCTCGAGCAGGGAGTTCGAGGCCAGCCGGTTCGCCCCATGCACGCCGGTGCAGGCCGTCTCTCCGCAGGCGTAGAGGCCGGGCACGGTCGAGCGTCCGAGCAGGTCGGTGTGCACGCCGCCGGAGGCGTAATGGGCCGCCGGCACCACCGGGATCAGGTCCTGCGCCGGGTCGATGCCCAGCGATCCGAGGGTGGCATAGATGGTCGGGAAACGGACTCGCCACTTCTCGGTACCGAAGTGCCGCGCGTCCAGCCACATGTGGTCGGCGCCGGTCTCATGCATCCGTCGCAGGATCGCCTTGGCCACCACGTCGCGGGGCGCCAGATCAGCCAGTTCGTGCTGCCCCTGCATGAAGCGCACTCCAGCGTCGTCGACCAGGAAGGCGCCCTCGCCGCGGACCGCCTCGCTGACCAGCGGCTGCTGCCCCCGTGACCGGGCGCCGAGCCAGGCGACCGTGGGATGGAACTGAACGAACTCCAGGTCGCGGACGACGGCGCCGGCGCGGATGGCAGCGGCGACCCCGTCACCGGTCGCGACACTCGGGTTGGTGGTGGACGCGTAGACCTGCCCGAAGCCGCCGGTGGCGAGGACGACAGCCCGGGCCCGTACCGAGCCGACACCGTCACGCTGCCCCTCCCCCATCACGTGCAGGGTGACACCGGCCACCGAACCATCCGAGGTTTTCAGCAGATCCAGCACCAGCGCATGCTCGATGGCCTCGACGCCCGAGGCGCCCAGGACGCGGGCGACCAGCGCCCGTTCGATCTCGGCGCCGGTCGCATCCCCGCCGGCATGGACGATCCGGTCGCGGTGGTGGCCGCCTTCCCGGGTCAGCGAGATGGCACCATCCTGGGCCAGGTCGAAGCGGGCGCCGAGCGCGGCCAGGTCCCGCACCGCCGCCGGCCCTTCCCGCACCAGGACGCGCACCGCGTCCTCGTCACAGATGCCCGCCCCCGCGACCAGCGTGTCGGTGAGGTGCTGCTCCGGAGTGTCGCCGGTGCCGAGCGCCGCGGCGATTCCCCCCTGGGCCCAGCGGGTCGATCCGGCGGAGAGCACATCCTTGGTGACCAGCATGATCCGAAGGCTCGAATGGCGGGCGATCTGCAGGGCGGTGGTGAGCCCGGCAATTCCGGAGCCGACGATGACGACGTCGGTCTCAGCAGTCCAACCCTGCTCGGCCGAAGCCAGCCGGCGCGGCACGCCGACCGACGAGGTGGCGCTCCTCATGACTGAGCCTGCTCAGCACCGCTCGCTGCGGCCTCGACCCGCAGCCCGTCGATCTGGATGTTGTCGATGAGGCGGGTGGCCCCCAGTTTGGCCGCGACCAGCAATCGGGCCGCCTCGCCGGCCCGTGGCTGGCCGAGGTCACTGCCGCGCAGCGCAAGGTAGTCGGGGGTGACGCCGGCCGCAGCGAGGACGCGCTGAGCGGCGGAGACGACGGCTCGTTCGCCGGCGGCCGCCGCGTCACGTCCGGCCTCCAGCGCGCCGCAGAGGGCGAGCGACTGCGCGCGCTCGGCGGCGGAGAGGAAGACGTTGCGGCTGGAGAGGGCCAGCCCGTCCGCCTCCCTGACCGTCGGGACACCGACGATCCGCGGGCCGAGGTCCAGGTCGGCCACCATGCGGCGGATCAGCGTCAGTTGCTGGTAGTCCTTCTCCCCGAAATAGGCCCGATCGGGGCGAATGACGCTGAGGAACTTGGCGACGACCGTCAGCATGCCGTCGAAGTGGCCGGGGCGGGCGGCTCCCTCCAGCACCTGACCGAGGGGTCCGGAGTTGATCGTGACCTCGACCTCACCGGCGGTGTAGACATCGGTGAGCCCGGGGGCCCACAGCAGGTCGACGCCATGTGCCTGGGCGATCGCGACGTCGGCGTCGAGCGTGCGCGGGTAGCGGTTGAGGTCGGCCGGGTCACCGAACTGGAGCGGGTTGATGAAGACGGTGGCCACCACCGAGTCACACTCGGCGCGGGCGGCGTCCATCAGCGCGGCGTGCCCGTCGTGCAGTGCGCCCATGGTGAGCACCACGCCGACGGTGCCGCTCTCGCCGTACTGCTGGGCGCCCGACCGCTGGGCACCCGGGAGCTTGGCGCGGGCGGCGAGGAAGTCGGCCCGGCTGCGGACAAAGTTCACTGGTTCGCTCATGACTCGTCCAGTATCGCGGTTACCGCCGTGAACGCGTCGCCCCGTAGCTGTCCGGCGGCGCTGGCCCGTTCCGCCGTACGCCGGGCCATTGCGATGTAGGCCGCGACGGTCTGCGGAGCCTGGGCGCGCAGCGTGGTCAGATGGGTGGCGACGGTGGCCACGTCGCCCCGGGACACCGGACCGGTGAGGGCACCATCGCGCAGCCGCAGCACGTTATCCAGTGCGGCGCTGAGCAGCGGAGCGAGCAACCGGGGTGACTGCTCCACTCCAGCTGCGTCGAGAAGATCCAGCGAATCATTGACGATGGTGACCAGATAATTGGCGCCGATGCTAAGCGCGGCGTGGTACATCGGCCGGGCGAGTTCCGGGACCCAGACCGGTTCGCCGCCGATCTGAACGACGAGGGCTTCGGCGACCGGGCGCATCTCCTCGGCCGAAGTGACACCGAAGGCGGCTCCCTCCAGGCGGTCCAGGTCCTCCGGGCGGCCGGCGAACGTCATCACCGGATGCAGGGCCAGCGGCACGACACCCCGGGCGGCGGCGGCGTCGAGCACGCTGATGCCGTAGGCACCGGAGGTATGCGCGACCAGCGCTCCCGGGCGCCAGGCGTTGGTGGTAGCGAGCCCGGTGACGAGCGGACGGAGCGCGTCGTCGGGGACAGCGAGCAGGACAAGGTCGGCGTCGGCCACGACCTCGTCCGGGGGCAGTATCGGCACTCCGGGCAGTAGCCGACGAGCGTAGGCCTGTGAGCGGTCGGAGACGCCGCTGGCCGCAACCACCTCGTGGCCGGCCCGGATCAGCGCGGCCCCGAGCACCGACCCCACCCGGCCGGTGCCGACGACGCCGACCCGCAGACGTGGTGGCGCAGAAGTCACTGTTCGAACGTCCTCAGTAGTAGCAGTTCAATGCTCGGTGTGGTGCTGGAGTCACGCTGGTGGAGATGCCGCGTCCGGGTGTTGCGATGTTGATCGGCGGCAGCCTCGCGCGACACGGCTGATCGCCTCAATGCAGTGGTCGAGCCTACGCGGCCAGCCTCGGCGCGGCGCGTTGACCGCGATGCCACCCGCGCTCGATGCTCCCAAACGCCGCGGGGAAACGCCGGAACTCTGTGGCGCACCTAACTCGCTCCAGCCTCGTGTTCGGTGGCGCACCCGTCAGTTGGCCGGCCGTCGCCGCCAGCACCGACGGGCTCGGTGCCGATCGGTATGGGGGGTGGGTGGTGTTGGGTGTTTCGGACGGGTTGTTGGGTCGGGTCGATCCAGGGTGGTGGGATCCACCAGGGGACGCCGTCGTTGATGTAGACCTGCCAGCCCATCATCTGGAACGTCCGGTGGTGGAATCCGCAGAGCAGGCAGGTGTTGGCGACTGCGGTGATGCCGCCGTCTTGCCAGGGTGTGACGTGGTGGGCCTGCGTCCAGGTCGCGGGCATGGTGCAGCCGGGGAAACAACAACCACGGTCTCGGGCGAACAACGCCAGCCGCATCGTGGGGGTGGCGCAGCGTTTCGTTCGTCCGACGTCCAGCACTCCACCGGTGCGGCTCAGGGTCGTGGTGATGATTTCGGTCTGATCAGCTAAGCCCAGCGCCTCGTCCACCGAGATCAGGTCCCCGTGCGGGGTGCACGCGTAACCCTCGCCGGTCCGCAGTTGCTCGTCGCTCATAGTGATCAGCAGCGTCGTCGGCACCCCGCCGCTGGGTGGGAGTCCACCGTCGGCCAGCAGCCGGAGGGAGGAGTCCAGCAACGCGTCATGACGGCGTTGCGCCGGGGTCCGGGAGTCACGTTCCACCACCCCGTCACCGACACCGCCGCTGTCGCCGGCCGCGCCGCCCGTCGTGCCGGTCTGGCCGGCACCGGCATCGGTGTCGCTGGCCGGGGCGGGGGTCGCGGGGGTGGGTGCGCTGAGACAGTCGAGGACAGCTTCCAACGCAGCGCCGCAGGCCGGGGTCAGTGCCCCGGTCGGGATGACCATCCCATCCGGGCGCCGGGCCAACGTGAACCCCCGGTTCTGCTGCTGCCGGGTGTCAGACGGTTCGGTGCCGTCAGGGTCGAGATGGGCCACGATCCGGGTGGCGAGTTTCGCGAGGTCTCGGGGGGTGAACCAGCGGGCCTGGGCCACCAGCTCGGCCTGGACCCGGGCCCCGTGGGCGAAGTCCAGGTCCTCGCTCAACCCGTCCAGCGTGGTGGTGATGACCTTCGCATGCCCGGCCGAGATCACCCCCGTCTTCTGCGCGGCCGCGGTCTCACCGAACACCGGTTCCAGTTGTTCCCCGGTCAGACCGGTCCGCGGACCGAGGTCCTGCGCCGCTCTGACCCGGGCCTTCGCCTCCCCTGGATCGACCCGCAACACCCCCACCAACAACGCCTGCGGGGACGCGAACCCATATTCGCCGGCGAGTCCTCGTCCCATCACCGCCGACAGCAGCAGATGCTCCACCGCGACCTCCCGGCGGCGGTGCGTCTCCCACCCCTGCACCAGTTCCAGCAGCTCGGTGGAGGTCAGCGACGGCAACGGGGCGTCGAGCAGGGTGTCGACCGCCGCCGTGACCGCCTCCAACAGGGCAGCCACTTTCGGTGATGCGTCGACTTCAGGCCCTCCAACCATGCCCCCGACACTACTCGAACACGTGAGCGATGACAACCCGAATCATCAACAAAACTAAGGTGATTCGAGCCGCTCGGGATGGCTGGAGTGGTCCCGCCGCGAACCTACAACACCCCACCGACAATCTCAGACCTCTATCCACAGGCTCCGACCACGATCTTCACGCCGGAGCCCGTCGGTCGAATCGCCGGGGCTCGGCCAAGTATTGGTCGTCGCGCCAATTCGTCACCGACGGTGACGGTCGGCTAAGTTCGTGGCGTGATTACAGACCTTCGCCCGGTCAGCGAATAGGCCCAGAGATGACCTCACCTGCGCAGGTGGTCGCGGCCAGCTCCGACGCCGCAGACCTACACGCAACCGCCACCGCGCTGCTGCTCGAACTGCAGACTCAGCTCGGCGCTCTCGCCGCCACGGCGACCGTCGCCACCGAGCGCGGGCGACGTCCCTTCCGACCCCCAGCCGATTGGGGGCCCCGGCTCGGCGAATTGGCCTACGGCCTGTATCTGCTCGCGGATCAGACCGGCGTCGACGTCGAGGCGGAGATCCGCCTCACCGCCGATGCCCTCGTCCGTCGCGCGCAGCGCAGCGGTCCCGAGACCGGCTGGCCCTTCACATCCGCGTAGCGCTGCCCGCGCAGGACTGCCCGCGCAGGACTACGCGGGAGCGATCTCCGGCGAGACGATCGCCGCCAGCAACCGTGCGCACCGCTGGATCATCGCATCGGCCGATTCTCGCGGGTGGTCGATCCACCACGTGATCAATGCATGGATGATGTTGATCCACGCGCCGGTGAGCGCTGAGGCGTCCAGTGAACTGCGGTTGCCCCTCGCCCGCAGGAACCGTTCGGTCCCGATGGCCGCCAGCGCCGCCGTCCGAGCCTGGTACGCCCGAGCTCGGCTCTGGAGCAGGCCGCCCGCCGGCAGCGACGGATCGAAGACCAGACGCCACGCGCTCGGGTAGGGCTCGAGCGCCTCGAAGATCGCCCGCATGGTCCCCAGCAGCGAGCTGATCGACGGATCCTCGCGCTTCATGGTCTGCTCGATGCGCTCGATCAAATCGTCGGAGACCTGGGCCAGACAGCGCAGGTAGAGCTGGTCCTTCGAACCGAAGTACTGGTAAATGAGCGGCTTCGAGATGCCGGCCCGATCGGCGATATCTACGATCGCCGCGGCCGCGTACCCATTGGCGGCGAAGACGTCGATCGCCGCGAGCAGGATCTGCGCTTCGCGTTCGGCCCGCGGAACGCCCTTCGTCCCGATCGAGTTGGTTCGCGTTGCGCGTGCGACGATGATCGCCGAACTCCGCGCAGTCTCCCGGGCACCAGGACCGGACCCAATGCCGCTGACCGTGGACACGAAACGCAGCTTACCGTAGGTTAACTGACCATAGAGTCAGTTCCCGGCGACCCCGAAGCGCACCCGAGAGGAAGACGACCTGCATGCCTGAGCAGCTGCGCGACCCACTCGTCTTCGCCATCCCATTCTTCATACTTTTCATGGTCATCGAGGTCGTCTCGATGCGCTTTCTGGATGACGAGGATGATCGCTTCGTCGGCTATGAACGGCGTGACAGCCGCACCAACATCGCGATCGGACTCGGCTCCCTGGTGATCAATGGCGCCGCTCGATTCGCCGCGCTGCTGCTCTATTCAGTGCTCTATGCGATCACGCCGCTGCGGATCGATCCGCACAACTGGTGGAGCTGGGTGGTCGTCCTGCTCGGGGTGGACCTCATCTGGTACAGCTACCACCGGGCCTCCCATCGGGTCCGGCTGCTCTGGGCCGGCCACCAGGTGCATCACAACAGCCAGCGCTTCAACCTGTCGACGGCGGTCCGACAGAAGTGGAACCCATGGTTCGAGCTGCTCTGCTGGGTACCCCTCCCGCTGCTCGGCGTCCCGCCGTGGATGATCTTCTTCAGCTTCTCGATCAACCTGATCTTCCAGTTCTTCGTCCATACCGAACGGATCGGACGGCTACCCAAGCCGGTTGAGTACGTCTTCAACACGCCGTCGCACCACCGGGTGCATCACGCCAGCGACCCCGAGTATCTGGATCGGAACTACGGCGGCATCCTGATCGTCTGGGACCGGATGTTCGGCAGCTACGCCGAGGAGCAGCGCCGGCCGACCTACGGCCTCACCAAGAACATCGATAGTTTCAACCCACTGCGACTGCAGTATTACGAATACGGCGCGATCGTCTCCGACGTTCGGCGGGCCCAAAGCTGGCGCGAGCGAATCGGTTACGTCGTCGCGCCGCCCGGCTGGACGCCCGCCGCGACAACCGCGCCGGAGGCTACCGTCGACCCGGCCGACGGGCGGGTGGCACCTCCGATGTCGAGCAGCGCACCCAAGTAGGCGCGCAGGCTGTCGGCATCCGGCAGCTCCAGCGTCGACGGTGAGATGACCAGCGAGATGGCCAACCGGAACGTCCACTCGGTGATTACTCGGGCATCTGTGCGCGCCGGCAGCTCGCCGACACTCACCAGCAGTTCGATGTGTGGGGTGAGCGCGTTGAGACAGAGGTTGATCATCGGTCCGGAGTTAACGGTGAACCACGGAAGAACAACCTCCGGATTCTCGCGCAGCCCTTTCTGCAGCAGCGGGTGCTGCCGGCCGAACTGAACGCTGAAGACCACCGCATCGACGAATCGCTCCCGCGGGCTTCCCGGCGTGGTGAGCACCGACTGGGCGATCGCGAAGTAGCGGCTGAGTTCGCGGTGCACGAGGGCACCGATGATGGCCTGCTGGTCACCGAGGTACTTGTACACGGTGGGGCGCGAGTAACCCGAACGCTCAGCGATCGCGGCGTGCAGCCGGGTGCTGTAGCCGCTGTCCATCAGGCATTGGTAGGCGGCATCGAGGATGCGAGCCCGAATCTGGTCATCAGCGCTCGCCGACTCCGCACGACCCCGCGCTGGCGATGCAGCTGCACTCGGCGTGGGCGCACCACCTTGAACAACCACTCGCCCACCCCTGTAGCTCAAAACTTCCCCCGGTTGCCTGACTCTACCGTTCAGCGCGACACGGCGGTCGGCTCTCGATACCGTTGTTCGCCACACTCTATTTACCCTTGACGCTCCGTCTCACATAGGTTTACGGTTCGGTGGTAAACGAAAATTTCCCCCGCTTCAACGTGGTCCCCCGGCCCCGCTGGCGCGTCAAATCACTCGGCCCCGGCGGGCCAACGGAGGACGAGTTCACTGATGAGTGCGCCAGCGAAGAGCTCCGCGAAGCTCACCGACAAGCAGGTCGTCGCCTCCCGCCTGCTCGGCGGATCGGTCAAGCGTTCCTACGATCCGGCGATCGACATCGACTGGAAGGCGCCGCTGGATCCGGAACGCTTCTTCCTGCCGCCAGGCATGAGCACCCTCTACGGCACGCCGCTGTGGGACGGGATGAGCCAGCAGCAGCGCATCGAGCTGACCCGCCAGGAGCTGGCCAACATCCTGAGCGTCGGGATCTGGTTCGAGAACATCCTGATCCAGGGCCTGGCTCGGATGATCCTGCACAACGACCCGACCGCCCCCCATGTTCACTACGCCCTCACCGAGATGGGCGACGAGACCCGGCACATGGTGATGTTCGGCCGCGTCATCGAGACCATCGGGGCGAAGCCGTACCCGCTCTCGAAGCCGCAACTGGCCGTGGTGAGCCAAATGCCCCGGGGCCTGCGCGGCACCATGCTGTGGGTCGCGGCGCTGGTTGGCGAGGAGATCTTCGACACCCTGCAGCGCGAGATGGTCGCCGACCCGCAGCTGCAGCCGATCGTCTCCCAACTAATGCGCATTCACGTCACGGAGGAGGCGCGCCACATCCGATACGCCCGGGAGGGTGTAATGCGGCGCCTCAACGAGGCCAGCCGCTTCGATCGGGCCACAGTGGCCCGGATGAGCGGTCTCGGTGGCCCGTTGATGGCCTACGCCTTCACCAACCCGGAGATCTACCGGCGGGTCGGCCTCGACCCCAAGGTCGCCCGGGCGCAGGCGCTGGCCAACCCGCTGCACATCGCGAACAAGAAGCGCGGCTTCGCCAGCCTCGGCAAATTCCTGATGGAGAACGGGGTGCTCTCCCCTATCGCCCAGCGTTCCTGGCGACGTAGCGGCTTCCTCGACTGACCGGAGCGCGGCTCTTCAGCCCCCCGCTCGACTCAGCTCAGGAGTCGTGGCCCAGGACGCGGTTCAAGACCTCGCTGTCTTCGCCGTCGGCGCGGCGGCGGCGACCGGCGGCCGGCTTCGGCGCCGCGGCGATCTCCTCAGCGTTCGGACGACGGCGCCCCACGTAGCTGCTCGCGGGCGGCTCATCCGGCAGCAGGTCGGGGCTGGAGAAGACGCCGATGCGTGGCATATCGGCGAACGGATCCCAGCTCGCGCTCGGCTTGACCGGCTCAGGCCCAGTGGATTCGGGCCTGCCTGATTCGGGCTTACTCGATTCGGGCCTGCCTGATTCGAGCCTGCCTGATTCGGGTCGAGTCGCCTGCGGGTCAACGCTTCCGAGGGTTGAAGAGTCGGGTTTGGTGGCCTCAGCTCCGTTACTCACCGTCTTGGCCCCCGCAGTCGGCGAGACCGCGGTGCCGTTCGGCCAGGTGATCCCGCTGAACGCAGACGACGCGGCGGCCGGCGCCGGACTCGGGTTCGGGCTGCTCGTCGCGGGCGCCGGAGCTGCCGGACGGTAGAGCGGGGCGGCCGGCGGCACAGGAGCCGGAGCCGGAGCCGGAGAGACAGGGGCTGGCGGCGCATAGGCGGTCGGTGGCTCGGCGGCGGACGGATCGTTCGTCACGACTGGTGGTCGCTTCGCCGCGTCATAGGCCGGTAGCCAGGTCGTCGCGTTCGAGGCGGCGGAGAGCGGCTGATCCGTCGCCGAAGCCACTTCAGCCGCCGGTTGGGCCGGCTGGCTCTGCGGGGCCTGCGTGATCGCGGCTGGCTTGGCCCAGTCGGCCGCCGGGGCCCCGAACGGATCATCGCGGGCGACGGCCAGGCGACGCACCTCTTCGTGCAGCGATTGGATATCCGAGCCGATCACCCGCGTGGTCTCGATGCGCTCCAGCCGCAGCTGCCCGTCGAACTTCTCGTTCATCTCGCCCCGGAGACCGGAGACCTCGCCGCGCAGATCGGCCAATTCCGAGCGGAGCACTCGTTCGATCTCCCGGCGCAGCATCACCTCGAGCTGCATCTCGTAGCGTTCGCGGAAATCGTCGATCATGGCCAACTGCGCACTCGGATCAGTGCCGTCGGCGTCATCATGTGCGTCCGAGTGGTGGCGGGGGTCCATCGTGGCGATGTAGCCGGTGGCGATACCCCAGAGCCCGATTACGATGCCGATCGACATCATCTTCTGCGACTTCCCGAGCACCACCAGGGCCAGGCCGACGGCGCCCAGCAGCAGCGCGACCGCCATGCCTACCGTGCGCAGAGTCCGCCGCGAGCGCGAGATCGGAGCGGCCGGCATGGGTCGATCCTACCGGCAGCAGCGACCCCACCAGAAGCCGCGAAATCAGCCCCAGCTCAGCTTTTGGGGTCGTTCGGGATAATCGCCGACCGCTCGAGGAGGAGTCCAGCACCCAGCAGGAGCGCCGAGGCGGCCAGGCCGAAGGCGCTCACCGTCGCGTCGTGACGCGCCGCCGACACCGTCGAGACGATCGGCAGCACCCGCAGCAGCATGGCCGCAAAGGCGCCGCCGACCGCGGCTGCCCCCAGCGCTGAGGCCTTTCCCAGGGCGGCGCAGCGAGCGATCGCGATGGCCGTCATCACCTTGGCGTCGGCCTCGTGATTGATCACGTCCCGCACCCGCTTGGCGATGGCGAACTCGACGATCGCCAGCGCGATGAGCGGGATCGGCACGAAGTAGCTCAACGGAGCCAGCGACCCGTAGGTACCGCGCAGCGCGAGTCGGACAACGCCCAAGACCAGCACGAACGGGATAGCCAGATCGAGCACCGAAGTACGGCGGATCACGGCGCACCGACCAGGAGATCCAGTTCGGGACGCGGCCGCACGCCGCGGACCTCATCGACATCCAGATCGTCCAGCAGGCGGGCAACCGGCCCTTCGGGCAACTGGGCGTCGGCGTCGGCGTCCAGCCAGGGCACCAGCACGAAGGCACGCTGGGCGGCAAACGGATGCGGCAGCCGCAGTTGCGGGTCGTCGCTGCGCACCTCGTCGACCGCGATCACGTCGACGTCCAGTGTGCGCGGCCCCCAGTGCACTTCCCGGCTGCGGTCAGCGGCCCGCTCGCAGTCCTGCGCCCGGCGCAGCCATTCCTGCGCATCAGCCCGCGAATCATCAACGATTACCACCGCGTTCAGGAAATTCTGCTGCTCGACGCCACCCCAGGCCGGGGTCTCATAGACGCCGGAGGTGGCGACGATCCACTCCGCCAGCGCAGCGACCGCGCCACGCAGATACCCGAGGCTGTCACCGATGTTCGACCCGATCGAGAGTACGGCCCGACTCAAATCCGACCCTCCCGTCGAGGCGGCACGCCCGTCATCGAACACGCCGAATGGTCACCGAAACATCAGCAAAAGTAAGCGGGATCGGCGCCTGCGGCTTGTGCACGGTGACGGTCGCCGCCTCGACTCGCGGATCGGCCAGGCAGACGTCGGCCAGCCGCTGGGCCAGCCGCTCCAGCAGGTTCACCGGCTCGCCGGAGATCACTGCGGCCAGACCCTCGGCCAACTCCCCGTAGTGCACGGTGTCGCCCACTTCGTCGCTCGTCGCGGCGGGCGCGGTGTCGAGTTCGAGGACGACATCCACCACAAAATCCTGCCCGTCGCGTCGCTCGAAATCGAAGACGCCGTGGTGTCCACGCACTCGCAGCCCGGTCAGCGTGATCAGATCAGCCATCTCGTCACTTCCCCGCTCGTTCAATCGCCGCCACCACGGTGGCCGCGTCCACGGCGGCCCGAACCTGATGCACCCGGACGGCCCAGGCACCGCGCAGAGCGGCGTACGCGGTGATAGCTGTGGTGGCGTCCTCCCGCTCCGCGACGGGACGCGATCGGCTGGCGCCGGCGGGATCCGGCCGACCATCGCCGAGCAGAGACCCGAGGAAGGACTTGCGGGAGGCGCCGACGAGCACCGGGAATCCGAGCGCCTGCAGCTGCCCGAGCTCGGCCAGCAGCCGCCAATCGTGCTCGGGCTTCTTGGCGAAACCGAGGCCGGGGTCGAGGATCAGTTGAGTGGCGTCGACGCCTGCGGCCAGGGCGGCATCGATGCGCTGCCCGAGTTCGCTCAGCACATCGGCGACCACGTCGTCATAACTGGCCAGCGTGCGCATCACGGTGCTGTGCCCGCGCCAGTGCATGAGAATCCACGGGCAGCCCGAGTCGCGAACTACCCGAGCCATATCGGGATCGCCGAGCCCCCCGGAGACGTCGTTGACCACCAGGGCGCCGGCGGCCAACGCCGCCTGGGCCACCGAAGCCCGCATCGTGTCGATGGAGACCGCGATGCCTCGTTCGGCCAGCGCTCGGATCACCGGTACCACCCGCTCGGTCTCAGCCTCGACGGCAACCCGCTCCGCGCCCGGGCGGGTGGACTCGCCGCCGACATCGATCAGCTCAGCGCCGTCGCGCCACATCTGCTCGGCCCAGCTGATGGCGTCGTCAATGGTGCGGTACCGACCGCCGTCGCTGAAGGAATCCGGGGTGACGTTCAGGACGCCGAGCACCGCCATCCGGTCGGCACGACGAGGCAGCACTGCGTTCATTCCAGCAACCGGTCCGTCCAGTTCGGTGTCGGGCGAGAGTGTCGGGCGAGAGTGTCGGGCGAGAGTTCAAAGCGGGCGAGTCGAGCGGGTGAGGCGAGCGGGTGAGGCGAGCGGGGCAGGCGAATCGGTGATGCGAGCGATCAGCGTCCGAGAATCAGGCTCATGGCTTCGGCGCGGGTGCGCGAGTCGCTCTGAAATATGCCACGCACGGCGGAGGTCAGCGTCCGTGCCCCCGGTTTGCGCACGCCCCGCATGGCCATGCAGAGGTGCTCGGCCTCCAGCACGACGATGACCCCACGTGGCTGCAGCCGGGACATCACCGCGTCCGCGACCTGCGAGGTGAGGCGCTCCTGCACCTGCGGGCGTTTGGCGTAGAGATCGACGACCCGGGCCAGCTTGGAGAGACCGGTGATCCGGCCGGAGGCCCCCGGGATGTACCCGACGGCGGCGGTGCCGTGCCAGGGCACCAGATGGTGCTCACAGGTCGAGTAGAGCGGGATGTCCTTCACCAGGACCAGCTCGTCGTGGTGCTCGTCGAACTGCGTCTCCAGCACATCGTCCGGATTCAGATGCAGTCCGCCGTAGATCTCGGTGAACGACCGGGCGACTCGCTCGGGCGTGCGCTCCAGACCGGGACGGTCCGGATTCTCGCCGATCGCGAGCAGCAACTCGCGGACAGCCGCCTCAGCCCGGGCCAGGTCGATGCCGCCGGGCTCACCATCGGGTTCGGTCATTTCGACTCGGCGGAGCCGCCATCGGGGTTCTGAGCCGGCGGATCCGGGAAGGCCGTCGGCGGGTGCCATTCGTACGGGTTCGGCGGCGGCAGCGGGGCCGAATTCGGCGGCGGGTAAGCGCCGGCCGGGTAGCCGGCGGGCGGCGGGTAGCCCGCCGGAGACGGCGCCACCTCGGGGGCCTGATGCGCCCCCGGAGTGCGTGAACCGTTGGCTCCGTGGGCCCGCGTTCCGTTGGCGGTGGCCTTGGCCAGCAGCACCTCGCGGGTCGGGATCTCGACCGGCGGCTTGTCACTCGGCGTGCGCTTGCCGAAGGCGGTGAAGGAGTTGTGCGGCGGACGCTTGCGGACCGGGGCGAGGATGCGGTCGAGATCTTCCTTGTTCAGCGTCTCCCGCTCGACCAGTTCCAGCACCATCTGGTCGAGGAGGTCGCGGTACTGAACCAGGATCTCCCACGCCTCGTCGTGCGCCGCCTCGATGATGTCGCGCACCTCGACGTCGATCTCTGAGGCGATCTCCTCGGAGTAGTCGCGCTGGTGACCGTAGTCGCGCCCCATGAACGGCTCGGCATCGCCGGTGCCGTACTTCACGGCACCGAGCTTAGAGCTCATGCCGTACTCGGTGACCATGGCCCGGGCCAGCGCGGTCGCCTTTTCGATGTCGTTGGAGGCGCCGGTGGTCGGCTCGTGGAAGACGAGCTCCTCAGCGGCCCGACCGCCGAGACCGTAGACGAGCTGGTCGAGCATCTCCGAGCGCGTCTGGGTGAAGCGGTCCTCCAGTGGGAGCACCAGCGTGTGCCCGAGGGAGCGTCCGCGCGGCAGGATGGTCAGCTTGTGAACCGGGTCGAGGTTCGGCATCGCCCAGGCGGTGAGCGCGTGGCCGGCCTCGTGGTAGGCCGTCACCCGCTTCTCCTTGTCGCTCATAGCCCGGGTCTTGCGCTCCGGGCCGGCGATGACGCGGTCGATCGCCTCTTCCAGGGATGCGGTGGTGATCAGCCGGTCGTTGGTGCGCGCGGTGAGCAGCGCCGACTCGTTGATTACGTTGGCCAGGTCGGCCCCGGTGAAGCCCGGGGTACGCCGGGCGATGACCGAGAGGTCGACGTCCGGGGCGAACGGCTTGCCCTTGGCGTGCACCGCGAGAACGGCCTTGCGCCCCTCGATGTCCGGGGCGCCGACGGCGATCTGGCGGTCGAAGCGGCCCGGACGCAGGAGCGCCGGGTCGAGGATGTCGGGGCGGTTGGTGGCCGCGATCATGATGACGCCGCCCTTGACGTCGAAGCCGTCCATCTCGACCAGCATCTGGTTGAGGGTCTGCTCACGCTCGTCATGGCCGCCGCCCATGCCGGCGCCACGGTGGCGCCCGACCGCGTCGATCTCGTCGACGAAGATGATGGCCGGCGCGTTGGTCTTGGCCTGTTCGAAGAGGTCACGCACCCGCGAGGCGCCGACGCCGACGAACATCTCGACGAAGTCCGACCCGGAGATGGAGTAGAAGGGCACCCCGGCCTCGCCGGCGACTGCGCGGGCCAGCAGCGTCTTGCCGGTTCCGGGCGGGCCGTAGAGGAGCACACCCTTCGGGATCTTGGCCCCGAGGGCCTGGTAGCGCGCCGGGTTCTGCAGGAAGTCCTTGATCTCGTCGAGCTCTTCGATCGCCTCATCGGCGCCGGCTACATCGGCGAAGGTGGTCTTCGGGGTGTCCTTGCTGACCAGCTTCGCCTTGCTCTTGCCGAAACTCATCACCCGGTTGCCGCCGCCCTGGACCTGGCTCATCACCCAGAACAGGATGCCGCCGATCAGCAGGATGGGAAGGAAGCTGCCGAGCAGGCTCAACCAGATGTTGCTCTGGCTCACCTTGGTCGTGTAGCCGCCACTCGGCCCGCTGGCCGGGACGTGCTTGAGCAGCGCGTCATAGACCGAGGCCGAGGCGTCGGACGGGTAGTACGCCTGCACCTTGCTGTGGCCGTCGATCGGGGTCTTCAGATCGAGGTCGATGTACTGCTCTTTGTCGTGCTGGGTGGCCTTGACGACTTGATCGGTGTTGATCGCGTTCAAGGCCTGGGCGGTGGTGACCGACTTGTAGTCGTCGCCGCTGGATAGCGCGGAGGACAGCACGAAGTAAGCGATGACGGCTAGCGGAATCCACAGCCAGAAGGACCTGACCAGTCGCTTACGGTTCATTTGCAAACACCCATATACCTAGTCGGGAGTCTGGCCTCCCGCGCTCCTCCTGCTCAAGCCTGGATTTCCCGCGAATTCACCTGTCGACGGTACACGGCAGGGGTCTACGTCCGTGATCTGCGCTTACCGACGCCTTACCATCTGTCGTCCAAACGCTTCGCTCTGTCGCACAGTTCCTGCTAATTGTGCCCTGGGGCCGCGTTACGCGCTGGGCGAACGGGTCAGCCGCCGTAGACCGACGGCGCGAGCCGACCGATGTAGGGCAGATCCCGGTAGCGCTCGTTGTAGTCCAGGCCGTAGCCGACCACGAAATCGTTGGGGATGTCGAAGCCGACATAGCGCACCGGCACCTCGACCTTGATGGCGTCCGGTTTACGGAGCAGGGTGACGATCTCCACCGACGCCGGGTTGCGGCTGTGCAGGTTCTTCAGAAGCCAGGAGAGGGTCAGCCCGGAGTCGATGATGTCCTCGACGATGAGCACATGCTGGCCCGAGATGTCGCGGTCGAGGTCCTTGAGGATGCGCACGACGCCCGAGGAAGTGGTCGACGAGCCGTAGGAGCTCACCGCCATGAACTCCATCGTCGAAGGCCGTTGCAGAGCCCGGGCCAGATCGGACATGAACATGACCGCGCCCTTCAGCACGCCCACCAGTAGTGGCTCCCGATCGCTGTAGTCAGCGTCGATCTCGGCCGCCAACTCCGCGATCTTGGCCGATATGGCGTCGGCGCTGAGCAGTTCGGCCTCGACGTCGTCATCCAGAACGGACACTGGTCACTCTTCTCTCGGCATCAGCCGTCGGGTTCCGTCGGAGCCGGTCGAGGCCCGACGTCACCGTGCGGGGGAATCAGCTCCAGCCTGCCAGACGACCGAACGACCGCGAATCCGCCCGGCAGATCCACCGCGCCCTGCCCGCGCCAGTTCGACACGAGCGCCTCGACGTCAGCCGTCTGGGCGGCACTGAGCGCGGCGGCCGGGCTCGCGTTGGCCACCCAGAGTCGGATCACCCGGGTCCGGATCGCCTTCGGCAGCACGCGCAGCTCGGGCACCTCCAGCGACGAGGCACGCTCGCCGGACGCTCGCGCTCCGCCGGCGGTGGCGGCAAGGGCCGACTCGGCGAGCTCGTCGAGGGCGTCCAGGTCGTCCTGCAGCAGGGTGGCCGTGCGGGCCAGCGCTTCGGCTACGCCACCCTGCAGCGCCTCCTCCAGCTGCGGCAGAAGCCGGCGCAGCCGCACCCGCTGGTAGGCCAGGTCGTCGTTGTGCGGATCCTGCCAGGGCGTCAGTCCGAGCGCCTCGCAGGCGGCCTGGGTCACCTCACGGCGCAACCCGAGCAGCGGGCGCAGGTACTCACCCCGCGCCTCCCGCATGCCGGCGATCGAACGCGGCCCTGAGCCGCGACCGAGGCCCAGCAGCACCGTCTCGGCCTGATCGTCGAGGGTGTGGCCGAGCAGGATCTTGGCCCCATGCGCCGCGGCGACGCCGTCCAGTGCCCGGTATCGGGCGCTGCGTGCATCGGCCTCCGGTCCGTGTCGGCGGGCGACCCGAACCGGGAGCACCACCACCGGGTCCAATCCGAGGTCGTAGCCGAACTGGGCGACCCGTGCCGCCTGCTCGCCGGATCCCGGCTGCAATCCGTGATCCACCGTCACCAGCCCGGCGTTGCCCCGCCGGCGCGTTTCGAAGGCGAGTGCGGCGGCCAGGCTGAGCGAATCGGATCCACCGGAACAGGCAACAAAAACCGGCTGATTCTCACTCGAGAGATCAATTCGTCGCAGCGTCGCCCGGACGGCTAGACGCACCTTGGCCACGGCCACCGCGGGACCCATCAGCCGTGGACGCGAGCGATCCAGTCGGCCGGAACGGCGATCTCGGCCTTGGTCGGCAGCGTCTGCGGCGAGGACCAGATGGCATTGAAATCCTCGATGCCGACCCGATTCACCACCGTCCGGACGAAGGCCGAGCCGTTGACGTACTGGCGGGTCTTCGCGTCCAGGCCCAGCAGCTTGCGCAGCAGTTTGTCGAACGGATTGCCGCCCTTGCGCCGCTGCCCGAAGCGCTCCTCGATCAGGCGCTGGCTGGGGATGACGTCCGGGGAGACGGCGTTCATCACGTATTCGGCATGCCCCTCGACCAAGGACATGAAGCCGGTGACCCGATCGAGCACGGCCCGCTGCTCTGGAGTGGCCAGCAGGCTCATCACACCGGCCCCGTCGCCCTGCCCGCGGGCCATCTTGGAGAGTTCGGTGAGCGCGCTGCTGACCCGCTCCCGCAGCGCGTTCGGGTCGGTGTCGATGGTCTCCGACAGCGCGCTCACCTCGGCCAGCATGTGCTGGCGCATCCATGGCACGGCGGTGAACTGGACCCGATGGGTCACCTCGTGCAGGCAGACCCAGAGCCGGAAATCGCTGGGGTCGACGTTGAGCTGGCGCTCGGTGGCGACCAGGTTCGGCGCCACCAGCATCAGCTGGCCCCCGGGGTCGGCGAAGAACTCGAACTGTCCGAGCACCTTGCTCGACAGGAACGCGACGATTGCCCCCGCCTGCGTGCCGGTGACCCGGGCGCCGATGGCCTGCCCGACCCGTCCGACCGGATTGGCGTCGGTGAGCTTCTCGACCAGCGGGGTCATAACGGTCTGCATGCCGCGGACGTTGACGTCGATCCAGCCGGCCCGGTCGACGACGGTGGTGCGGGCGCTCACCGGTGGCTCGACCAGCCGAGTCAGCTCGGCGACATGGGCCGCGGCCGTGTGGGTGGCCCGGTAGAGCTCGGCCACGGCCGCCTCGGCGGTGGCCCGATCGACGCTCGGCGGGGCGGGGCTGAGGCGCTTGGCCGTCGCGGCGGCGAGGTCCCAGTCGATGAGCGATCCCATGCGGCCACGGTACTCACCCGGCGGCGAGCCTGAACGGCCCCTCGGGGTGCGGTTCACGAGGTTGGACCTATAGGACATTAAGTCCGCTCTGGGCGAAGTAAAGCTCCAGTTGCTGAGGTGCCGATTCGACGAGAGAATCGTTCTCTCAGGGCCGCACAACCCCCCTACGCCGCCCCTGCCAGGAGAAGCCGTGCTCGAACCGCCGATGCCTGAGCCTTCGCTCAAGCCAGCAGTCTCGATTGCGCTCCCGGAAATATCGACCGGAGCTTCACCGACCGCTACCGCGGGCGCACCCGCCGGCGTCCCCGGAACCGAGACGGACTCGGCCTCGCCCCGCTCGCGACTCAAGGGACTGCGCCGCGGACGGGGCCAGTCGGAGGAGGCCGGCAGCGATTCGACGGGCGAAACCACGTCCCGTCTCAGCCTCGGTTCGGCTCGGCAGGGACGCAAGGCGGCCGCTGAGCGTCAGCGCGCGCTGCAGGAGGCGTGGGACCGCGAAACGCGGGTTCGCGAAATGGTGGAGGCTGAGACGGCGGAGCGTCAGGCCGCCCTGGCCGCCGGCGCCACCCGACCGCCGGCCCAGCATCGAGCACCCGAGCCGGAGCCGGAACCGGTCGTCGCCCGCGCACAGAAGTCCCCGGCTGACTTGGAGAAGGCGGCGGCGCGGGCCCGCCGGCTCGCCGAGCTGGACGCACTGGCCGCCGGACGCTCGGCCGGCGCAACGATCGAGGTGTCTCCCGCTCCACTGACCCCTCCGGCCGCACTGACCCCTCCGGCCGCACTGACCCCTCCGGCCCCGCTGGCCGCTGTGACCCCTCCGGCTCCACTGACCCCTCCGGCTCCGTCTGTGCCGCCAGCTCCGTCCCCGGCCACCAAGGGGCACGACGCCCTCCTGCAGGAGGCGCTCGCCCAGGACGCCGCCCGCCGCGCGGCACCGGCCGACGCTGCCCTGGCCGATCGCTCAGCGCGGGAGGCTGAGCGTGCGGCCGGGGCGGCGCGGGAGATCGCCCAGCAGGAACAGGCCGAGCAGGAACGCGCCGCGGTGCTGCAGGCCGAGCGAGCGGCTGAGGTCCTCCTCGAGGAGCAGCGGATGGCGCACGCCCGCGAAGTAGCCGAGCGCGAAGCCGCAGCGGCGGCCCAACTAGCGGCCGAGGCGGCGGCCCGACTGCGGGCCGAGGCGCAGGCCAGACTAGAGGCCGAATCCCGCGAAGCCGAAGCTCGGGCTCGTGAGCTGGCCGAAGTGCAGGCCCGGGAAGCCGAGGCCCGCGAAGCACTGGCCCGCGAAGCACAGGCCCGCGAACTGGCCGCCCAGGAGTCCGCGCGCCGGGAGGCGGAGGCTCGCCACGAGGAAGCCGAGCGCGAGGAAGCCCAGCGGCAGGAGCTCCAGCGCCAACGCGAGGCTGAGCTGGCCCGCGAGGCGGCACGAGAAGCCGAAGCGCGGGCGGAAGCCGAAGCCCGGGCAGAAGCCGAAGCCCGCGCAGAAGAGGCGGCCCGCGCGGCAGAGGTGGTAGCGGCCCAGCTCGAGACATCCGGCAGTGCCGAGACACTGGCCCTGCAGGCCGCGATCCAAGAGGCCGAAGCGCGCGCCGCGGCCGCCGTCGAGGCTGCCCGAGCCGAGGCCGCCGAGCGCGAAGCCGCCGGCATTGAGGCGGCACTGGCCGAGGCGGCGGCCCGCGTCTGGGGCGCTCGTGAGGCGGCGCTGCGGGAATCCGAGGGACGACGGGGCGCCGAACTGAACGCAGAGGCGCTGCGGGACGAGATGTCCCACGAGCGCCGGGCCCGGGAAGCCGCCGAGCAGGAGGCCGTCTGGGCCCGCCGCTCGGCCGAACTGGAGATCCGTGCCCGCCAACTGGCCGAACGGGAGGCGGAGGCCGCGCTGAAGGAGGGCGGACGCCGAGTCGACGTCGCGCCCAACGTCTATGGGAGCCAGGCCTTCGACGAGCCGACCTGGCGCGAGTCGGTTCAGGCCCGCTCCGAGGCGAACACCGCCCACTCCTCGCTGCCGCGCGAGGAGTCGATCGCCACCAAGTTCGCGCAGTCCAAGCTGGCCGCCGCCGGCGGCTACACGCTGCCCAGCGTCACCAGCACGATCGCCGGGCGCCGCTCCACCGAGGACGGCGGCGCGCACGCGGCTGTGACCGCAGGCGGTCAGCACGCGAGCCAGAGCGATCCGGTCGCCGCACTGGTGGCGGCCGCTCCCCCGGCGGTGGTGAACTCAGTTCCCGTTGCCTACGGGCCGCCGGTCAATCCACCGCCGCCCATCGGTGCCGAGCCGGCCGCGTCGACGTACTCCACCTCCGGTGCGATGCCGGAGCCCAGCTACGAGCCCCCCGGCTACGGAACGGTGAGCCGCTCGGGCGCCACGCCGATCGAGGCGGATCCGGTGCGTGAGTCGGGAGAATCGTGGGGCGATTACGACGCCCGCCGCCGCACCACGCCGTACGCCACCCCGGTGCGCCCCGTCTCGGGGAAGGCAATCGCCGCGCTGCTGCTGGCAATACCGGGAATCTTCCTACTTTCCCTGCCCTTCGCTCGCTCAGCCTCGAAGGAGATACGCCGCGGTGCCCGCCGCGGACGAGTCCTGGCCCAGGCTGCCACACTCCTCTCGCTGGTCTGGATCGGCGTCGCCGGCTACGCCGGTTACACCTACTACCAGCAGAACTACGCGAACGGGCTCCGCAGCGCGGACGGCGAGATCATCCGATCCGGGGCGATGGATCCGAAGCAACTGCGAGCCGGCGACTGCCTGAACCTCGCCCCCTCGATCACCGTGGCCAAGACGGTTCCCGCAGTGCCCTGCAGTGAGGCCCACAACGCCCAGGTGTTCGCGCTGACGCCGCTTCCGGCTACCACGAACTTCGCCGGTTCGGCCGCGGTGAATCAGGTCGCCGTCAAGGCCTGCGCGCCGAAGCGGGCCGGCTACGTCGGAAAGCGCAAGACGCCGCTCACCCTTTCGGCGCTCTCGCCGGACGCGCTGCAGTGGACGGCCGGCTGGCACGCAGCGGCGTGCGTGCTGATTTCCGGGCACACTGTGACTGGCGACGTACGTAACGCCCGCTGAGTTAGCCCGGCCGGGAGGTAGCTTTGCCCAGACGCAGGGACGGCCTCACCCCCGCAACGGCACCGGATTCACCGCTCGCCGCGCCGCTGCTCACGTCCCGAGACGTCGAGATCTTCGAGCTTGCGCCCTATGACGCTTACGAGGCCTTGCCACAGACGCCCGAACGTCTGGATGTCGGGACCAGCGTGCCGCGACGGCGGACCTACCTCGCAGTCGCAGCCCTGGCCGTCGCCGTGCTGGTCGCGGGGAGTCTCTACGCCGCACTGCACCGGCCGGCGGCGCAACTGACGCTGCAGCACAAACTCATCACCAACGCCTCAGGGGTGCTGGAACAGGCTGAGAAGCTCACCACCACCCAGGTCGCGCTCCGCCATGGGGTCTCGTCGGCCGACACCCGCTGCTACCTGGCCCATTCGACGCAGCCCGGCCAGGGGAGCAGTGAGATCGACCCATACGCCTACTGCGGGCCGGTGCTCTTCATCCAGGGCAACGCCGGGTCGGAGTACCTGACCTACCGGCTTGAGTCGAGTCCGTCCGGTAGCGGGGTGGGCCTCAACGTCACCGCGGCAGATCTGACCTCCTCCCAGCCACAAGCGCTGCCTTCCTCGGTGCAGCGCCCGGACCATCGGCGCCCACCCGATGGGGACGGTGGTCTGAAGCCGCCGCCCACACCGTTCGCGGAGAACGGCAGCCTGGCCATCGGGGTCGATCAGCTGACCCTGCCGGAGGTGGCTGGACAGCCGACGATGGGTGGACGCTCCGGCGCCTACACGCTGGCTCGGGCCGGCTACGTGTCGAGCTATGGCAGTGGCGACTTCGCCCGGCAGGCGGCCCCCGGTCAGCGGTTGCTCGGATTCGAGATCGACAGCCTCGGCCTGCTCGACGGCTACGCCGGCGACGAACTCACACCCGATCGGATCGGCATCTCCATCGACGGCAGCCCGATCATGGCCATCGCCAGCGACCAGCAGACGACCTTCGGCGTGGTGTCGGTGCCCAGCGGTGCCACCGATGTGGAGCTCGTCCTCACCGGTGACGACCTCATCCAGACCATCTCGCTACCGGACGGAAAGTTAGGCGCGAGCAACGTCGCCGTCCTCGGCCGGCGCAATCGCGTGC
This sequence comes from Jatrophihabitans sp. GAS493, assembly GCF_900230215.1. Classification (NCBI taxonomy): domain Bacteria; kingdom Bacillati; phylum Actinomycetota; class Actinomycetes; order Jatrophihabitantales; family Jatrophihabitantaceae; genus Jatrophihabitans; species Jatrophihabitans sp. GAS493. The sequence goes on from NZ_LT907982.1 coordinate 291,490, forward strand.
AGGCCTTCGGGGTGGACTCGACGGTGCCGGTCTCGATTCTGCGAAACGGCCGAACCACTCAGGTTCCATTGCGGATTCTCGAGCTGCAGACCGAGTTGGCCTACACCGGGGTCGGTGGCCGGCGCGCCGCGCCCGGGATGGCCGAGTTGGACGTCTACGTGCAGTACAGCCTCCCCGATCTCCCCGATCCGACCGGCACGACGACACTGCCACCAGACCTGCTCAGCCTCACCCTCCCCGGCGGGAAGGTGCAGCACGCGCCGACCCAGGTACACAATCCCTACGACGTCGCGGTCGGCGCCTTCCAGGTGCCGGCCGACGTCACCTCGGCCACCCTGGCCATCTCCGGCCACGCAGCGGCTCCCGGCGGCGGCACGATGAGCCTGGCCCGCCCCCTGACGATTCCGCTGACCTTCCCGCCCGGATAGGGGGCGTCAGCTGCAGCCGCAGCCCGCGAGAGCCGCCGCGACCGCGTCCAGCGCCGCCTCAGCCGACACCGTGTCGGCCGCCGTCGGGCCGACCTGATCGGCCATCAAGGCGAAGATGAGCTGCCGCCCGCTGGCATCGTGAACCACCCCAGCCAGCGCCGACACCGACGTGAGCGTGCCCGTCTTGGCCCGCACGACCCCGGCACCGGACTGCGACGAGGTGAGGTACCGATCGGCCAGCGTCCCGTCCCACCCGGCGACCGGCAGCCCGGCCAGCACATCATGCAGCGCGGCCCGGGCCGGATCGGGCGACGTCGTCACCTGCAGGATCGCCGTCAGTTGAGCCGGGGAGAGACGGTCGCTGCGGGCGAGCCCGCTCCCATCGCGCAGCGCGCCGGTGATGTTCACCCCGAGCTGGCCCAGCACCCGGGCCACCGCGACGGCGGCTCCGGCGAAGGAGGCCGGTTTGTCGGTGGCCAGGGCGACCTGGCGCGCCAGCTGTTCGGCGATGACGTTGTCGGAGTCGATGAGGGCCTGCTCGACCAGCTCGCTCAGGGGTGGCGACTGCACGGTGGCCAGGGTCCGGGCACCGGCTGGGGCCACGCCGCTGGTCACGGCGCTGGCCGGCAATCCGAGCGCGCTGGCCAGCGCCTTACCGGCCGCGGCCGCGGGGTCTGCGCTGCGGATGACTGACGTCGGAGTGTCGCGCCCACCGTCCACCATCAACGCGGTGATGGGGGCGCCGTAGCTGGTCGGCACGTCACTGGCGTCCCAGTCCGGCGAGACGGCCGGTCCGCTGAACAGCGACGTGTCGTCGATGATCGAGGTGACGTTCAAGTCGATCTGCGCCTTCAGCTGGGCCGCCAGGTCGCTGATCCGCGCTGCGTCCGGGTAGGCACTCGCCGCGCCCCCCTTCGCCCCGCTGAGCGTCGGGTCGCCCGCACCGACCAGCACCACACTCCCGGGCCGGGGCCCGGCCACGACCCGGGTGATGATCCGGGCGTTGGGATCCTTCACCGACAGCAGCGCGGTCGTGGTCGCCAGCTTCGCCGTCGAGGCCGGCGAGGTCGAGGTGGCCGCGCCCTTGCTGAGGAGCACGGCCCCGGTGCCGGCGTCGCGCACCTGCGCCAGCACCCGGGTGCCCAGCCGCGGGTCGGCGAGCGGGGCGGCCAGCACGGCGGCGACCCCCCGCAGCGTTGCCGGCGGGGCCGGGACCGGCGTCGCGGTGGGGGCCGGCGCGGTTCCGGCGGCCACCACCTCGGCGGGTAGGGGCGGCGCGGTGGCGACCACGGTGACGGCGCTCAGCCGGGCGGCCACGAAATAGCCGGCTACGCCCAGTACGCAGGCAGAGAGCATGATGAGAAGCACACCGAGCCCGGTCCGGGTTCTGCCAGCTCGCATAATGGGCCAGACTAATGGTCGATGCCGCAACGCCGCGGCCCGCCTCGACCCGCCGAGGCCTGTCTCAGGGAGTACACACGTGGAGTTCGACGTCCTTATCGAAATTCCCAAGGGAAGCCGGAACAAGTACGAGGTAGACCACGAGACCGGCCGCATCCGTCTGGACCGCACCCTCTTCACCTCGACCCAGTACCCGGCCGACTACGGCTACATCGAGGACACCCTCGGCCAGGACGGCGATCCGCTGGACGCGCTGGTCATCCTGCAGGGTGACCCGCTCTTCCCGGGCACGCTGGTGAAGTGCCGGGCGATCGGGATGTTCCGGATGACCGATGAGAAGGGCCCGGACGACAAGGTGCTGGCGGTGCCGTCGAGCGACCCGCGTCTGGAGCACCTGCGCGACATCCACCACGTGCCGGAGTTCGACCGCCTGGAGATCCAGCACTTCTTCGAGGTCTACAAGGACCTGGAGCCGGGCAAGAGCGTCGAGGGCGCCTCCTGGGTCGGGCGCAAGGAGGCCGAGGACGAGATCGCGCTGTCGATCAAGCGGCTGAAGGACAACCCCGACGCGATCGCGCACTGACCCCATTTACCACCACGCTTTTGGCACAGCGGCCGGGATAATCCCTGCAGGTGTGCCAAAAGCGAGGGGTTACTCGACGGCCGTCGCGCTGATCGCCCGGTAGGACAGGTAGGCGCCCGGTCCGCTCTTGGCGCAGGTCAGGCCGTCGCCGGAGCGGCGTTCGACCCGCACCGTGATGTCGATGAGCCCGTGCGGTCCGGCGACCCGGGCCACCGCGGCCCCCTCCCGCACCGGCGTGGCGCTGATCAGTCGTAACTGATCGATCTCGCGCAGCGCCAGGTGCTCGTAGGCGAAGGCCATCGCGGCCTGGGCTTGTGGGGTGAAGCCGACGCGGCCGCGCAGCAGCGCTCCGATCACCTCACCGCTGTCGGCGGCATCGGCGAACTCGGCTGCGGCGAAGGGGAGCACCCGGCCGTAGAGCATCCCGGACGGGAGCACCAGCACGTTGGCCGCGAAACGCTCGCCACCGACATGGCTGCACTCCCAGACGCGCCCCGGACGGGCAGCGGCCAGCGCCGCGGCGACCGGCCGCCCCCGCAGGGCGCAGCAGGCATCGTGCTTGCTGTGCGCACAGACGAGGTAGATGGGACTGGGATCGGCGACTCCGCCGGAGCCGTCGAGGGGCACCTCCAGCATCTCGCGATCGTCGGCGAACTCGCCCCAGCGCAGCACCTCCCGGCCCGGTCGGGCGTCGACGTAGGCCCATTTGCGCGGCCCGCCGGCCGGCGTACGTCCGGGACGGCGGATCGCCAGCAGGCGGGCCCCGGCGGCGTCGGTGCGGCGGTACAGCGACTGGGCCAAGTCGCGGTCGAAGTGTGACTCGGTCAAGCCCGAGTGCCCCCACGGGCCGGGCTGCTCAACCAGCAGCAGTCGGTAGGCCGGAAACGCGGTCCCAAGCATCGGGTCGCCCCGGAGCTGGGCCCGCAGCGCGCAGCGGTCGAGCGTCTCCCGAGGTCGGGGCGCAGTGTGATGAGCGGCGGTCATGCCCGCGGTGCAGGCTGGCCCGGCGCCGGTACGACCACTGCTTCACGGAGCAGGCGCCGAGCCACCACCAACTGCTCGTCGGCATCCAGACCGGGCAGTTCAGCCGGGGTGAAGGCATTGCCGGTGAGGACCCACTTCACCGCCGCCTCGGCCGACAGGGGGAGCGAGATGCTCCGATCGATGAGCTGCAGCCGGACCGCATCGGCCTCGCTGCTGGCCCGGGCCCGCAGGGCTGGGCGCAGCTGCAGGGGGGTTTCGGCGGTGAGGGCGTCGGCGGCGGCGAGTTGGGCCAGCGGCGCCAGCGGCGCCGGACGCATCGCCCGGGTCAGGTCAGCGTCCAGCACCTTCGCCACGTCGGCGGCATCGGCCCCTTCGAGCCACTGCTGGAGGGCGAGCACCGTCGCCCGCAACGGCGGGGCCAGTGTCTCCGGGTCACCGAGGTCGCGGCCCATCGGCAGTGAGGCCCGCAGCGACTCCTCGCGCCGAGCAGCGGCGAGCAACGCCGTTACGAGCGAGGCTCGAGTCACCGGGTGCACGCCCACCGTCAAGTGGATCGAGGTGTCTCCGAGGGCGCTCGCCGAATGCAGGAAACCCCGTGGAAGATAAAGGGAATCCCCCGGTTCCAGCACCGTGTCGATGATCGGTTCCTCGCGACTGCGCTCGGCGACCGCGTCCTTGCGCTGCTCCCAGGGCTGATCCGGCAGCGGGTCGCGGAGCACCGGCTCGTGGATACGCCAGCGCTTGCGGCCACTGATCTGCAGCACGAAGACGTCATGGACGTCGTAGTGGGCGGCGAAGCCCTGGTTCTGCGGCGGGGTGATGTAGGCGTTGATCTGCACCGGATGCCCGAGTTCCGCGGCCAGCGACGAGCCGAAGTCGACCAGCGGCGGCCAGGTGCGGTGCAGCGCCTGCAGGACCAGGGTGGCACCGCCGGCCAGCTGCTCCAAGACCCGGTCATCGGCCACCTGATCCGGGGCGGTGGCCCCGGCTCCCCCACTACGCGTAAAGCGCTTCGAGTCGAGCACAGAGCCGTCCTTGGCCATCCGCAGGAACGGCGTGCGCAGCCCACGTCGGGAGACGAGCTCGTCCACCGCGGCGGCGTCGAAGAGGTCCCCGAAGCTGCGGGGCAACTCCCGGCCGAGGGTGAGCAGCGGACGGTTTCCCCAATGATTTTCGGCGAATTCGTCGTTGCTCAGGGCAATGCAGCGGGCCAGCATGTTGGGCGAACCCGAACCGACGAGGTCGGTCGCCGCCTGCGCGGCCGACCCGTCGGCGTGGGCATTCTCAGTCACCTGCGGCAGGTCAGATCGGCTCAGGAGTCGGCGCCACCGTCAGCGCCACCATCGCCACCGGCCGCGCCACCATCGGCCCCACCGTCGTGGAATCCGGCGCCGCCGTCACCGCCCGCGTCGGCCGCACCATCCGCGCCACCGTCGCCGGAGTCGGCGCCACCGTCAGCGCCACCATCGCCACCGGCCGCGCCACCATCGGCCCCACCGTCGTGGAATCCGGCGCCGCCGTCACCGCCCGCGTCGGCCGCACCATCTGCGCCACCGTCGCCGCCTGCCCCGCCGTCCGCTCCGCCGTCGGCCGTGGTGATGTCGTCGTCGTTGATGCTCATCTGCGCTCCTGGGAGAGAGTCCGGGCCGGCGAGATCCGGCCGCACCTTCCAACTTAGTGCGCCGTCAACCCGCCGCACAGGCACCCCCTCCGACGGCTCCGCCGAGCTCGACCGGTCACCGCACCGGTTCAACGCAGAAGTCAACGCCGCAGGAGTTCCTCGACGTCCCGGCGATCAGGACGCGATCGGACGCGCAGCCCGATGCAGGGCGACGATGCCGCCGGTGAGGTTGCGCCACTGCACCTCGCCCCAGCCGGCGGCCGCCACCTTCTGGGCCAGTGCCGTCTGGTCGGGCCAGCTGCGGATCGACTCGGCCAGGTACACGTAGGCGTCCGGATTGGAGGAGACACGGCGGGCGATCGCGGGGAGTGATCGCATCAGATAGTTCATGTAAATATGACGAAACGGCGAGAAGACGGGGCGACTGAACTCGCAGATCACCAGCCGCCCACCCGGACGAACCACCCGCGCCAGCTCCCGCAGTGCCTGATCGACGTCGGCGACATTGCGCAGTCCGAAGGAGATCGTGGCGGCGTCGAAGACTTCGTCGGCGAATGGGAGATGCAGCGCGTCACCGGCGATGAAGGGCACCGAATCCCGGCGTGAGCGCCCGGCCATCAGCATCCCGATCGAGAAGTCGCAGGCGATCGCGGTGGCCCCGGAGCGGGCCAGCTCGACTGTCGAGACCCCGGTTCCGGCGGCGAGATCGAGGACCCGGTTCTCCGGTCGCAGATCCAGCGCCTGCCGGGTGCGGCGGCGCCAGTAGCGATCCAGGCCGCCCGACAGCACGGTGTTGGTGATGTCGTAGCGGCGGGCGACGCCGTCGAACATCGTCGCCACTTCATGGGGCTGCTTATCCAGGGTTGCGCGCGTCATCGTGCCATCTATTCTGCCCGACGCCCCTGGGCCTGCCCCAGCCGGACGGTCCCGAAGACCACCAGCGCGAAGCAGAGCAGATAGGTCACGATGTGCACCACGCCCGTCGGGACGGCCTGGTGCAGCAGTAGCACCCCGAGCAGCACGGCCACCACCGGTGCGGTCGACTCATTGGCCGGGAAGCTCGCGGCCAGCGGCCCGACCTGGAACGCGATCTGTAGCACGATCATCGACAGCACGCCGACCAACATGACACCGAAGAGCGGCACCAGCCCGCGGGGCGAGAAGAGCTCGTCCCGCCCGCCGTCGTGGTAGACGCTGGTGGTGGCATTGAGCAGCACGCCCACCAGGCCGTAGCCAGCCCCGGAGACGCCCCCGTAGACACCCGCCCGCACCACAGCGCTGCGACCACGGGCCACGAGGAAGGCGATCGCCCCCAGCGCCAGCGCAATCAGAATGGTGACCAGCGCCAGCCCGGTGGGCAGGGGTCGGCCGATTCCCGGGTCACCGACCAGGGCGGTGAAGACGCCGAGACCGATGAGGATGGCCAGGCAGGAACGGTAATCCGCTCGCGTCGGCCGCGGACCGCCGAGCAGCCACCCCACCGGCAGCGAGACGGGCACGGCGAGCACCAGCAGCGGCGAGATCAGCACCACCGGCCCGGTGGCCAGCGCGATGATCTGCAGCAGCAGCCCGCAGGTGTCACCCCCGACCGAGGCGAGCCAGCGCGGGTTTCGCAGCAGACCGACCAGGCGACGGGCGTCTATCTCACCGGCGCCGGTGTTGACGGCGGAGTGCTGGACGGCGTTGGAGGCACCGTAGGCCAGGGCAGCGCCGATCGCGCAGGGAACAGCTACGGCCAGCGACACCCGGCAACGTTATCGTTAGCTGGCGGCGCTGACCGGGAGCAGCGTGCGCTCGGCGGGATTGAGCGCGGTCGAGGCGAAGTGCGAGTGCACCCGGCTGTCCACCGGGTCATCGGCCGGGTCGGTGTGCACCACCAGGTGGCGGTACAGCGTGTCCCGCTGGGCCGGAATGCGCCCGGCGCTTCGGATCAGATCGATCAGCTCGTTGAGGTTCGAGCGGTGCCGGGCACCGGCCGAGGAGACGACGTTCTCCTCCAGCATCACCGAACCGAGGTCGTCGGCGCCGTAATGCAGCGTCAACTGCCCGATGTCCTTGCCGGTGGTCAGCCAGGAACCCTGCAGGTGATTGACATTGTCGAAGAAGAGGCGGGCCACCGCGATCATCCGCAGATACTCCAGCGACGTGGCTTGGGTGCGTCCCTTGAGGTGGTTGTTCTCGGCCTGGTAGGTCCAGGGGATGAAGGAACGGAAGCCACCGGTGCGGTCCTGCACATCGCGGATCATCCGCAGGTGCTCGATGCGCTCGGCGTTCGTCTCGCCGGTGCCCATCATGAAGGTCGCGGTGGACTCGACACCGAGACCGTGCGCGGTCTCCATAACCTCGAGCCACTTCTCGCCTGACTCCTTCAGCGGCGCGATGGCGGTGCGGGGACGGGCGACCAGGATCTCGGCCCCGGCGCCGGCGAAGGAGGCCAACCCGGCGGCGTGCAGCCGGGTGATCACCTCATCGATCGGCAGGTTCGAGGTACGCGAGATGTGCATGACCTCGGACGCGCCCAGCGAGTGCAGGGTAAGCGTCGGGTATTCGCGGGCGATGGCCGAGAAGGTCTCCTCGTACCACTCCATACCCAGCTCCGGTGAGTGGCCGCCCTGCAGCATGATCTGGGTGGCGCCCAGGTCGACCGCCTCGCCGCAGCGGCGCAGGATCTCCTCCTGCGGGTGGGTCCACCCCTCGGCGTGCTTGGGTGCGCGGTAGAAGGCGCAGAACTTGCAGGCAGTCAGGCATACGTTCGTGTAGTTGATGTTGCGATCGATGATGTACGTCGCGATGTTGTCCGGGTAGCGCCGCCGGCGAACGGCGTCGGCCGCCTCACCGAGGGCGTGCAGCGGCGCATCGGTGTAGAGGTACAGGGCCTCCTCCGGGCTGATCCGCCCGCCGTCGGCACCACGCTGCAGGAGCTCAGATATCTCACGCGTCATGGGCGTCAGCTTACTTTGCCGCCCGCACCGAAACCGAGGGCGGACTCCAGAGGTAGGGCGTGGTCGTGGTGACCGCCTCGAAGCCCAACCGCAGCAGGATCGGCCGGCTGTCGTCGGAGGCATCGACCTGCAGGTATCGCAGCCCGTCGGCCTGGGCCAGCTGCGCCCGGCGGCCCACCAGGGCCCGGTAGATTCCACGCCCGCGCCAGGCGGCCAGCGTCGACCCACCCCAGAGCGCACCGAAGGCCGTCCCCGGGTTACGCACCAGCCAGGCGGCGCTGACCAGCTCGGCCGAGTCCGTCTCGGCGACCAGGACGGTGATGAGCTCGGGGTCGCTGCGGACCCGGCTGATGAGGTCGTCGGCCAGCCAGCTCCAGTCGGCCGCCCAGACCTCGGACTCCATCGCGGCGATGCGGCGCAGGTCCTGGTCGGAGTCGACCTCGCGCAGGCGCACGCCGCTCGGCAGGACGGGCTCGGTCGCGATCTGCGCGACCGAGCCGATCACCACGGTCTCGCGCGGTTCGGCGACGAACCCGGAGCGGGTCAGGCGCTGCGCCAGATCCGGTGGCCAGTCGTGGCCGTGGGTCTTCCACTCGAACTTCTCGCCCCGTTCGGCATAGAACGCGACCGTCCGCCCGATCAGCGCGTCCAGCTCGTCGGAGCTCAGCGACGACAGTGACCGGTAGCTGACGAAGCCGGCGTGCGGGGTCGTGCAACGAAGCAGCGGACCGTCCCAGCTGGCGCTCCAGCCGGCCGGGAGCCGGCGGGCCAGGGAGAGACGTACCTCGGCGTCGTAGGCGGCCAGCATTACTGCAGGCTAGCGGCCGAGGCTAGAGGCTGTGTCGGGGACGACGAGCTTCGGCGCCACGGCGACGGCGCCCGGCTAGGGTCAGCGCGGTGCCACCGATGAGCAGCGCTGCGGCGACCAGCGAGAGCCTGCTGGTCGGACTACCGGTGCTGGCCAGGGTGGTGTCGGTGGCGACGCCGTCGGTGTCGGTGATGGAGAGCGCGTCGACGTCCTGGGTCGGATCGGCCGAGGCGGAGTCCGTCGGGTCGGTTGAAGCCGGGTCAGTTGTCGTCGGGTCACTTGTCGTCGGGTCGGTTGAAGCCGGGTCGCTGGACGGGGCACCCGTGGTCGGGTCGGCCGAGGTCGGACCGCCCGTGGTCGGGTCGGCCGAGGTCGGGTCGCTCGAAGTGATCGGTGCTCCGCCGGCCGGGTCTGACGCCGGAGACGTGCTCGGTGCCGTCGTCGGCGCTGGGCTGGTGCTCCCTCCGGCCGTCGCCTTCAGCAGCACGGTGCCGATGCAGGAGTCGTCCTCGCCGTCACAGACGCCGTCGATCCCGTCGGCGATCGTGTAGTAGCTCAGCTCGGACGCCTGCGCGGGCTGCAGCGCCTTCACCGTGATCTGCAGCGTCACGCTGCCGCCGGCCGGGATGGTGGCCGGGTACCAGACGAAGTAGCTGGGATCCTCGAGATCGACATCGTGCGGCGCGCTGGAGTCGGTGACGAGGAAGCTGTCGGGGTCGCCCAGGAAGAACGCCATCACGGCATTGGTGGCTGGATCCGGACCATCGTTGCGGAGCGTTGCGGTAAGCGTGGTCGTCGAGCCAACGGCCACCGTCGCCGAGCTCGGTGTCACGCTCTGGTGCAGCGTGGCGTTGCCGACTACCTCGTAGGGTGCGTTGACGGTGTTGTCGGCCGGCTTGGGGTCGCTGCCACCGACCGGCGCTACCACCGCGTGGATCGAACCGGTGGCGCCGATGGCGGCTGACGCGGCGACTTGCAGCCCGACATCGATGTCGGTGCTGCCGTGCAGCGTGCCAAGGGTGCAGGTATAGACGTTGGCCGCCTTCGTGCAGGTGGCGGCGTCGCCGTTGGTATCGACTTCGTAGATGGCTGCGCCGGCCTGGACAGTGAGCGTGAGCGTCGCACCGTAGCTGCTAGGGCCGTCCAGCTGCAAGGAAACGTCGGCGATCGCGCCGCCGCGCTGAACCAACGCCGAACTCGAGCCGCCACCGGCGGGAATGCTCAGCTTCAGGTCCGGTGTCGCCGCGTCGGCCGGGGCGGCCGCGGCCAGCCCGCCAGCGAGAGAAAGACCCACGAAAGACGCAGCGATGACCGACTTGATCAAGTTATGCTCCCCAGCATTCTGAAATGACTGGGCGAACATTAACACCGTTCTTACCGGACACCTACGAGATCAGCGTCACGGCGAGCCGTCTGTAGTCACACGCAGTCACACGGTCGCGATCCGCGGAATTTACGCCGAATAAGCCGCAGTTCAGACGCTTACATGCAGTACGGAATTTAGGTCTTCCGCGGCCTGCGCCGCGGCGCTGTTCGCGACCGCGGAGACGCCGCCCAGACCGAAGTACGAGTGGTTCAACGTCGGGAATTCCCGGCTGATGACCTCGACACCGTCACGCCGGAGTGCGTCGGCGTAGAAGTTGCCTTCGGTTCGCAGGACGTCCAGCGTTGCCGTGTGAATGACGGCCGGGGCGACCCCGGAGAGGTCGGCACAGCGGATCGGCGAGACCCGCCAGTCAGCGGCCGAGGCCGCGTCGACGTAGTGCGTCGCGAAGTTGGCCATCCCCTGCAGGGTGAGGCCGGAGCCGCTGCGAACGGTGCGGCGTGACATGTACTGCTGGTTGATCGCGGCGTCGCCGTAGCGACCGGCGGCGTCGGTCACCGGGTAGAGCAGCAACTGGGCGTCCAGGCGCTGACCGGCATCGCGGCGGGCGATCGCCACCGATGCCGCCAGCTGTCCACCGGCACTGTCTCCGGCCACGATCAGCGGCGCACCTTCGCCGCCGAGCTCACCCTGGTGCGCGGCGGCCCATTCGGTCGCGGCGACCGCATCGTCGAAGGCCGCCGGGAAGGGGTTCTCCGGGGCCAGGCGGTAGCCGACCGAGACGACGACCGCGTCGACCTGCGCACAGATCCGGCGGGCGTGGCCGAGGTGGGTGTCGATGTCGCCGATGACCCAGCCGCCACCGTGGAAGTAGACGACCGTCGGCCGAACACCGGCGTGCTCCGGCGTGCTCACCGGGCGCAGCACCCGGATCGACAATGGGCCACCCGGTCCATCGATCTGCTGGTCGGTCTCCGAGGCCGGCAGCAGGGCCGCCCCCATCTCGCTCAGGGCCAGCGCGTTGTTGCGGCGGCTGCGCTCCCGTACCTCGGCCACCGTCGTCGGCTCGGCCTCGGACTCGGTGCGCAGCAGCCACCCGGCGATATCCGGGTCGACAACGAGGGCGGGGTCACGGGCTTCGGTCAAGGTAGGGCCTTTCATAGTGCCGTCAGTGTGGTTACTGGAGCGGCCGTCGTCGTCGTGCAGTTGGGGCGTAACGGGATCTCCGTCGCACCTTCGGGGCTAGGCCATATTTGGCTATGCCCTATTTTCGGTCAATTTAGATCTCGGCGAAAGTCGGAGTGACCGGAGCGTCGATGGCACCCGCCAGCGCGGCGCGCCGGGCGAACTCGATCACTCCGTCGATCTGACGATCACCCAGCGAGAAGTCCAAGGTTCGGAAGTAATGGGAAAGCGTATCGGCATCGAATACCTCCCAGCGAGCCGCTTGTGCGGCGATCTGTGCCACATGCCGCAGCGCTTCGTCACGACTGGCAACAAAACTGGCGTGTACGTCCTTCACCAGACCCGGGTTGGAGTCAGCAAAATCACGTCGCGCCGCCCAGACTGCGAAGACCATGGGCAGCCCGGTCCACTCCCGCCAGGCACTCCCCAGGTCGTGTACGGCCAGCCCGCGACGGGGCGCGTCATAGGTCGCCCTCAGCGCCGTGTCACCGATCAGGACGGCGGCGTCGGCCTCGAGCAGCATCGTCGTCAGGTCGGGTGGGCAGACGAAATACTCGGGGTTCACGCCGTACACCTCGCGCAGCCACATCTGGGCCAGCAGCACCGAGGTTCGGGAGGTCGAGCCGAGGGCCACCCGGCGGCCGTCCAGGTGCTCCAGCGGCACCTGCGAGACCAGGTTCACCGAGAGCACCGGCCCGTCCGAGCCGACCGCGAGGTCGGGGAGCAGGACCAACTCGTCGGCGTGGCGCAGATACTCGACCAGCGAGATGGGGCCGATATCCAACTGGCCGCCAACCAGCAGCTCGTTCAGGTGATCGGGGGTGTCTTTCGTCAGCTCGACGTCGAGCAGGGCACCGGACTGGACCAGACCCCAGTAGATGGGCAGGCAGTTCAGAAACTGAATGTGCCCGACCCGCGGTCGCCCTCCGTTGGTGCTCTCGTGGCCAGTCACGCTTTCCGAGCCTACTCGGGCCAGGTAACGCATCGACTCGCTTACGCCCGCTCCAGCAGGCGCCGCTGCACCTCGAGCCGGGCGCTGCGGCCCCCCAGCCGCCTCCGCTGAGCCAACAGCGCGGGCAACCAGCGCAGAAACGAGAGGTAGGCCCTGACCCGCCGGGCCGCCTTGGGCCGGGACTCGAAGAGCCCCACCGACAGGGTCGTCAGCGGATAGCGCGCGATCGCCCGCACCGCCATGCCGGCCGACCCGCAGCGCACCAGCGTGGCCAGCCGGTTCCGCTCCGTATAGAAGGTGTGCAGCAGCGATCCGGAGCCCGCGGTCGCCGAATGCTGGTGAACCACCACCGCCCTCGGGACGTAGCGCACCGACCAACCGGCCAGGTGCAGACGCCAGGAGAGATCGACATCCTCGTAGTACATGAAGAATCGCGGGTCGATGCCGCCGACCGCCCGCACCGCCTCGACCCGTAGCGCCAAGGCCGCTCCGCAGCCGTACATGAGCTCCACCGGCTCGTCCCAGCGGCCGTCGTCGGGCTGGCCGAAGGCCCGGTCATGGGCATAGCCGGCCGCCGTCACCAGACCGCCGGCGCTGTTCATCCGGCCGTCGGGGAGCAGCAATTTGCTCGACGTCGCCGCCACTCTCGGCTCTGCGTACAGAGGCGCCAGCAAGGCCGGCAGCCACCCGGGGCGCACGGCGGCATCGTTGTTGAGCAGCACCACATAGGGCGTGCTGATCAGGGTCAGGGCGTGCGCCACCCCGCCGGCGAATCCGGTGTTGGTGGGCAGCCGCACACTCTGCACCTGGGGGTAGTCGGAAGCCAGTAGATCAGTGGTCGAGTCGATCGATGCGTTGTCGACGACCAGGATCTTCGCGCCGCAATCAAGCACCGAGTCCAGGCATTCGGCCAGTAGGTGGGCGCCGTTCCACGTGACGATCACCACGGTCGCGTCGCTGGGCCGGACGGGCGGAGCGGCAGAGGCGTCGCTACTCAGGGGGCACCGCCGACCGGGGTGGGTCAGGGTCCGGCCCCCGTCGCTGGGACTCCCCCGCCAGCTGCATGAGCTGGGTGCGCTCCTCGAGGGCCACGTACTCCCAGTAGCGGCGCCCCCGCCGGGCGGCCGAGAAGAATCGGCGCCGCAGGAAGGAGCTCACCGGCGATGCACCGGTACGCCACGGGTCGTCCACCCCGGGGACGAATCGCAGTGAGCCGGCCTCCAGATCGAAGTTGTACCAGCGCTGAATCTTCTGAAACGCCTGCTGCTGGGGGTTCGTCACCGCCAATTGGGTCGCGATGCCGGCGAAGAGGCCACCCGGTGTGTAGAGCTCGGGGTGGAAATTCTCGAACGTCAGCTCCTCCGGGCGCCGCCAGAACGGCCACTCGTGCGGGTAACGCGGCCAGCACATGGTGCGGAAAGTGCGCGGCGCATGAAAGCGTTCGGGCGCCACCAGTCGACCGTGGTTCAGCGGCAGCGACCACTCACAGAAGGCGGCCGAGGGGTCAAGGGCCAGCGCAGCATCGAAGGCCTGCAGGTACAGGCGGCGGTCGATCGCCTGCGGCATGTGCGAGGCGTAGAGCAGGTGCGGGGCGCCCAGGTAGTTCAGGGCCAGGTAGCTGGCGTGCTGCGCCTCGTCGAAGGTGCTGCTGTTTCGGCGCCAGAGGGCCAGGTCATGGCAGGCATAGGAGTGCAGGCGGCCACCCTCGACGAAGGTCTCCGGGGGCACCGGCCGCAGCGGGCGATAGTCGTCGTCGGACTGGATGAAGACGTCGGCCAGCGGCCCGCGGCTGACGAAGGCGCGACGCAGATACGCATTGCGGGCCGAGTGGGCGGCCGGCAGCCGGTCGCGCTCGGCGTCGGAGAGGAGTTCGGTCTCATCGACGATCGACACCGACGGCCCGCCGACTCCAGCCACCGCCCGGCGCAGCAGCGGAACGGACGTCGACGGGCTGAGGACCACCGCCTCCCGAACCCAGGGCATGAAATGCCCCACATAGCTGAGGGTCTCGGCCAGGATCTCCGGCCGGTTGGAGAGGTAGGCGATCTGATCCGGCTGATCGGGGCGATCGGGGATGGCCGCTGGCTCCATGGCATCCGACCCTAGCCGATTGGCGGCACCCTTCGGCTTCGGCTCGTCTGGCTCGTTCGGCACAGCTGGCTCGTTCGGCACAGCTGGGGCAGCCATCAGTCGCGCCGGCCGCGGAGCATCTTGCCGAGCCGGTTGAAGCCTCGGCGCAGCAGCAGCCCGACCCCGCCGGCCCGCACGTACTCGCGGGCCAGTGCCACCTCGCCCCGCCACCCGCCCGGACCCGGTGTCGGCGCCCGAACCGTGTCGAAGGGTCGGGCCAGATAGCCGCGGATCTGCCCGTCAAGCAGATCGGAGGCCCGCTTGGGGCAGCGACAGAACTCGACCAACGGCGCCAGTGCGGTCTCCCACACGTATCCGCGTCCGACCGATCGAGAGGCCTCAGCGCACACCGCTCGCCGGGCTGGGTCCGCGATCAGCTCGCTCAGCGCCGTGGCCAGCGCCTCGACGTCCCGGGGCGGCACCGCCGCGCCCAGCCCCCGAGCGGCGATCAGCTCAGCGAAGACGTCGCCCTCGGTCGAGACGATCGGCAGCCCCGCCCACAGGTAGTCGAGGATCCGGGTGCGGAAGGAGAACGCCGTCTCGACGTGGTCGAGATGGGTCGAGACCCCGATATCCGCCTCGAGCAGGAAACTGCCGCGCTCGTCGTAGGGGATCCACTCCTCGACGAAGAAGACGTACTTGCCAACGAGATCGAGACGCTCGGCCAGCGCCCGGGCCTCGGTTGCGGTCCGCAGCGACGGGTTGCCAGGGCTTGGATGCTTCACCCCCAGAAAGACCAGCCGCACCGTGTCGTGCTCGTGCCGGATGCGATCCACCGCTTCGATGAGCGTCTGCGGATCGAACCAGTTGTAGAGCCCACCGCCCCAGAGCAGCACGACGTCATCCGGGCCGATGCCGTCGATCACACCACGCAGCGCCGGCCGCTGGCGCTGCGGTGGCTGCGGGCTGATGCCGAACGGAACCACCCCGACCAGCGAGGTGAGCGCCAGGTCGTCGTCGTAGGAGCGCGGGTTGATCCGTCCGAGCGAGGCCAGGGCGCCGAGCCAGAAGTCGCGTTGACGGGAACTCGCAGCCAGGAAGAAGTCCCCCCGGACGAGCAACTGGTTGAGTTTGGCGGTCGCGTTGTGCACCATCGCGCCCCGTTCGGCCAGGGTGTGGCCGCGAGAACTCTCCAGATTCTCCAGGTGATACGGGTCGTAGAGGTCGGCCACCACGATGGCGTCGGAGGCGGCGATGGCACCGAAGGAGTCGAGGAGATTGCCCTGGGTGATCCAGATGTCGGTGCGGGTCGCCAGCTCGGAGATCCCACCGGCATCGACTCCCCGGACGGCGAATCGCCGGTCGGATTCGCGAGTGCAGCCGGCGACGGTCACCAGTTCGACATCGTGCTCGGCCGATAGCGCCCCGGCGATGTTCCAGGCCCGGATCGCCGGTCCAGCCATCCGCTGGCCGAGGACGTCGGCGGTGGCGACGACGACGCGCTGCCGGGCTCCTCCGCTTGGGCCGGGCTCGCTCCGCTGGGTCGAATCAGGCACAGGAAACCCTAGCCCACCGGTCATCGTCAGGACCCGAAGACGCGACGGAGGCGGGCCAGCGTTCGGCCCGCGACCAGACCCAGGCCGCCCTCGTGGCGCAGGGTGGAGGCTCGCATCAGTTGACGCCCGAGCGCGCTGGTCGGGATCACCGGCTGTCGGGCCAGCCGGCGCAGATCTCCGTCGGCGTCGGCCGCGCGCTTGGCTTCGGCGCAGAAGCGCACCAGTGGGGCCAGCGCGACCGGCCAGGTGAAGCGCTCGCGCATCGCGACCGCGTTGGCGGCGGCGGTGGCGGCGAACTCGGGGTCGTAGAGCACTCGGCTGATGGCGTCCGCGAGACCCGCGACGTCACCGGCCTCGACCCGCACCCCGAGTTCGGCGGTGGCGACCAGCTCTCCGAAACTGTCGCCGCCGGTCGAGACGATCGGCAGACCGGCCCAGAGGTAGTCGAGGATCCGGGTGCGGAAGGAGAAGGAGGTCTCCACGTGCATCAGGTGAGTGCTCACGCCGGCGTCGGCGTCGAGCAGGAAGTTGGCCCGCTCGTCGTAGGGCACCCACCCTTCGTTGAAGAAGACGTGCCGGTCGGTGAGGCCGAGGGAATCGGAGAGCTCGCGCGCATCCCAGGCCATCTGCATCTGCGGCACCCCCGGATTCGGATGCTTCATACCGAGGAAGAAGAGGCGTACATCCGCATGCTGGTGACTCACCTGCTGGACCGCCCGGATGAGGGTGAGCGGGTCGAACCAGTTGTAGACACCGCCGGCCCAGAGCAGCACCTTGTCGTGCTCGCCGATCCCGGCAACCCCCCGGATTCCGGGTCCGGTGCGCGCCGGTGGCTCCTCGGCCAGCCCGAACGGGCAGATCGCGAGGAGCGATTCCAGGGTGGCGTCCCGGTCGTAGTTGGCCGGGTTGATCCGCCCCATGGCCGCCAGCTGCCCGAGCCAGAGGTGCCGCTGCTGCTCGCTGGCGCAGAGGAAGAAGTCGCCCCGGACGAGCTGATCGTTGAAGATCCGGGTTGTCAGGTCCAGCGCGGCGGTGCGCGCCAGCCGGGGCAGCTCAGCCGTCTGCTCCAGTTGCTCGAACTGCATCGGGTCGTAGAGGTCGATGACGAGGATCTGCTCCGAACGCAGCAGCCAGGGCGCGTCACGGGTTACGAAGCCCTGGACGATGAGGATCTCAGCCTCGGCCACCCCGGCCTGCAGCTCGTCCCAGCCGAACCTTCGGCAGCGGAACTCGGCCCGCTCGATCTCGCAGGTGGAGGTGGAGACGAGCGTCACGTCGTGTCCCTCGGCGGCGAGAACGGCCGCCACGTTCACCGCCCGGATCGCCGGGCCGGCCATCGTCGCGGTGAGCACATCGGAGGTGATGATGGCGATGCGTCGTCCTACGGTCACGCCTGAAACCCTAGTATCTAAAGGCGTGCCATCCCCCACAGATTCGCTGACCGACCTGGAACTTGCCGCGGAGTTGGTCCGCGAGGCCGGCGCTCTGGCCGCGCAGATGCGTCGTGAGGGACTGGTCACCGAACACAAGACCTCCATCTCCGACGTCGTCTCGGCCGCCGATATCGCCGCTGAGAAGCTCGTGGTGAAGCGCTTGCGCGATGAACGCCCGCAGGACGGCATCGTCGGCGAGGAGGGGGCCAACCACCCGGGTGAGCGGACCTGGTTCATCGACCCGGTGGACGGAACGTACAACTTTTTATGGGGTCTTCCGTACTGGTGCTCGGCGCTGGCGCTGGCGGACTCCGGCGATGCGCTGCTCGGCGCGGTCTATCACCCGACCGCCGATGAACTGTGGCTGGGCGGCGTGGATCATCCGACGACGCTGAACGGGCAGCCGTTGCCCAAGTTGCGCAACCAGCCGCTGGCGGCGATCTCGGTGGCCAGTTACATCCACCCCGAGACCCTGCCCAACGACCGCACCCGGCTGCCGCTGCTGCGAGCCATCGGCGGCGCGGCGACGATGCGTTCGCTCGGCTCAGGCTCGGTGGAACTGGCGTCGGTGGCCGCTGGGCGCCTTGGGGCCTGGGTCCAGCACGACTCGAAGGACTGGGACTGGCTGCCCGGCGTGGCGTTGGTTCAGGCGGCCGGCGGGGCGACGAACGTCGTGGAACTGGACGGGCACCGCTGGCACATCGCCGGGTCCCGGCAGGCCGTGGACGAGATCACCGGCCTGATTCTGGGTTGAGCCGCTCGCTCCCGGCATCGCCGTCAGCATCGTCGTGAGCATCGTCGTAAGCACCGCCGTCTTGGGCCGGCTCATCTTCGCTGCTCTCGAATTCGCCGGTGTCGAATTCGCCGCTCTCGGCGTCGGGGTCGAGTTCAACGGCGCGCGCCTGCTTCTTCTCCAGCCTGGTCTGGATGTTCTCCTCGATCGTCGCCGCGAACATGGCCCGGGGCCGGGCGAGCAGTACGAATGAGACCGGGATGGAGAGCACGGCGGCGATGAGCGCGCCGAGTAGCCCCTTCACACCGACTAGCCAGAGCAGACCGAAGAGCACGGCGAAGATCAGCACCCGAAGCAGGGTGTAGAGCCACATCGCTCCCAGGCGCTTCACCGGTGCGTCACGCCCAGATGGCCTGCGGCGCGGCGCGGCGCTCGGCCAGCGACACCGGCCCGTCGTATTCGCGGATGACCTCGTAGCGGGTGTTGCGCTCCTTGGGCGTGAAACCCGCGTCACGGATGAGGTCGAGCAGGTCGTCGCGGGTGAGCTTGTCGGGCGTGCCGAAGTTGTCGGCGTCGTGGGTGATCTTGTACTCGACCACCGAACCGTCCATGTCATCGGCGCCGTAGTTCAGAGCCAGCTGCGACGTGGAGAGGCCGTGCATCACCCAGAAAACCTTGACGTGCGGGAAGTTGTCGAGCATCAGCCGGGAGACGGCGAACGTCTTCAGCACGTCGGCCGGCTGGGCCATCGACAGGTGGCTGAGGCGGTTGTTGTCATTGTGGAAGCGCAACGGGATGAAGACCTGGAAGCCGCCGGTCTCATCCTGCAGTTCGCGCAGCCGCAGCACGTGGTCGACCCGGTGCCGGGGCTCCTCGATGTGGCCGTAGAGCATCGTGGCCGGCGTCTTCAAACCCTTTTGGTGGGCCAGACGGTGAATGCGCGACCAGTCTTCCCAGTGCGTGTTGTGGTCGACGACCTGTTTGCGCACCTCCCAGTCGAAGATCTCCGCGCCGCCACCGGTGAGCGACTCCAGACCGGCGTCGATGAGTTCGTCGAGGATCTCGTCGGCACTCAGGCCCGAGATCGACTCGAAGTAGTGCACCTCGGTGGCGGTGAAGGCCTTCAGCGCGACGTCCGGCAGCGCGGCCTTCAGCTCCCGAAGCACCCGCGGGTAGTACTTCCACGGCAGCGTCGGGTGCAGCCCGTTGACGATGTGCAGTTCGGTGAGCCCGTCGCCCTGCATGGCGACGGCCTTCTCGACGGCCTCCTCGACGCGCATCGTGTAGGCGTCCTTCTGCCCGGGCTTGCGCTCGAAGCTGCAGTAGGCGCAGGAGGCGGTACAGACGTTGGTGAGATTCAGATGGCGGTTGACGTTGAAGAAGGTGACGTCACCGTTCTTCTGCTGCCGTACCTGGTGGGCTAATCCACCTAGCCACGCCAGATCATCGCTGTCGTAGAGGTCCTCGCCGTCCTGCCGGGTGAGTCGCTCGCCGTTGTTCACCTTGTCGGTGAGTTCATCCTTGCGCAGTTGCGTCATCGCCATGGGTCGAGGGTACGCGACCGGCGAAAGCCGGCCCCGGGGCGACGAGACCGCTGAGAGCCCCGTCGCTCCCGCGAATCTAGGCCGCGACCAGCGGCGTGACCTGGAGCGCACAGGCCCGAAGCACGAAGGGCGCGGCGAGTGACGTCTGCTGGTTGGGCGGCGTCACCTTGATGGTGTCTGAGAGGGGTGCGTTGCAGGACGTGGCGTCGGTCAACTTCGAGGTTGCGGCAGCGTTCGGAGCCAGAAGAACCGGGGCATCGACGGCACCCGAACCCTCGGACTTCGTTCCGATCTGAGATCCGGCCGCATAAGGTGAGACATCCGGGAAGCCGACGAGCGAGCAGGTCGAGGTCGAGACGTTCGTGAGCGTGATCGCCGCGAAGACCTGCTGACCACCGCCGCCGAGGTCATCCACCGAGAGCTTCAGCGCCGAAGTCGCGCAGGCCGCCGCTACCGGGGCACTCGGGGTGGCGGGCACATCGGTCGGCGAAACGGTTGAGGTGGGCGTACCAGGGGACGTGGGCGAACCGGTGGCGGTCGCCGGCGCAGACGCGGTGGCCGTGGCCGTCGGGCTGTTCACGATCGAGGTCGCCGAGAGGTCGTCCGAGGAGGATTCTCCGGCCCCGGCGGTCGAGGTCGCGTCCGCGCACCCCACGGCGCCGACCAGTACGATGCTCAGCGCGGCCAGCGTAGGCAGGAGCCGGCGGCGGGCGGCGTTCATCAGTCTCATGTGGCTGTCCACTTCACTAGTTGATTCGCAGATCGGTCGACCACGGCATGCTCGACAGCGATGAGCGTGGATCCGAGCTCAGCTGGGACCACAGGCTCCTCCAGGCCGAGACGCCGGGCATTGAGTAACAGCTTCCACCGGCCTGGGCGCAGGCTGTGAGCTCGGTGAGGACGCCGCCGAAGGAGACCTTCGGGTGGCCGCCGACCACACCGGTCAGCGAGATATACTTCCATTGCGCCGCCATCGTGGTGTTGTAGATCTGCGGCAGGGCACGCATCCTGGTCGGGCTGAGGCCGCCGCTCATCTGATACAACCCAGCCGCGGTCCAGCCGTTGTTGCACTTGCCGTTGATCACGGTCCAGTTGCAGCCGTCCGCAGACCCATTGAAGACGAATGGTGCACTTCCACCGGCGAGGAATCCCTGCACCCAGGCCAGCGAGTTGGCCGGCGTGCCCCGAAACCCGGGTTCGATGTCATCGGCCCCGGCGATGGTCAACCGGCTGTAGCCGGCGGCGTGCGCCGCGACCGGGGCGATGACCTTCTGAGCCCACTCGACGCCCATGGCGTAGCTGACCGAGACATCGTTGTTCGTGCCGATCGCGATCGTCGCCGGTGCCGAATACTGCTGGGCGCTGGCGTACCCGTCGACGTACGCATTCATCGCGGTGACCAATTGGGCGTAGGTCACGCGGATGCTGGTAGCTGAGAGGCCGACAATGCCGCCTCCGCGTTGGCCGCCGATGTCTAGGAGAGTTGTGTACTCGTGGCCGCCCGGATTGTGCTGCGCATCAGTTATTCCGGCGGCCTGCCAGAATGCCACGTCCGACGCAGAACCGGTGAGATTGCGTACGTATCGACTGGTCGAGACCGGTGGCGAGGTGGTCTGAACCGGCGGCAGCGCGTTCACACAGGCCAGTAGTTTGTTGGGTGCTCCCGGTCCCACATTGATGGCGTAAACACAGACGTTCGGCAGGCCCGTCACCGCGATGATCCCGTTGAAGCCATGGGCGGCACTGAAACCTGGGAACGTCACGGCAAGATCAGGTCGGCTGACGTTGGCCACCAGAGCCTTACCGACGGGTCCGGCGTAAGCGGCGATTGTCAACGGAGTGTCGGCGTTGGGGTCGATCGCCCATCCGGTGACCTGGATTCCGCCAGTTACCTGGCGAACGGAATCGACCGACCCGAACGGGAGGTCCGAAAGCACGACACGAATGCACCTGATCTGCACAGGCTTATAGATCGGATTGAGCGGTATTGCATACGCACAGACGTTGTAGGTACCGGCGGTTGCTGGCACGGTCGCACTGAACCCGTGCATTGACCCAACGTTGAAGGCCGAGGCGACGTCCGGTCGCGCTGCTCCGGTGGTAAGTCTCCGACCGCTGCTGTTGACGTAAATGTCGACGTGGGTAGCCGCATCAGAACTGAAGTCGTACGCCCAGCCGGAGACGTAGATGCCGCCTGGCGTCATCCTTGCAATATCAAGCGAAGCTCGCCCGAAGGGCACTACGACCGTCTGACAGGTGAGCGTGGTATGAGCAGCTGGATTTCGGACGCCGATGGCGTACGCGCAGACGGAGTAGGTGCCGGGCGTCGCGGCAAAGGTGGCCCCGAACCCGTGGGCACCGGCGATCCGAAACGCCGCATTCACATCGGCGCGGAGATTGTTGGCCGTAATGCGATGCCCTGCACCGTTGATGTAGACGTCCACGAATATCGACGAGGAGGGCGCCGCCGGATCGAAGGCCCAGCCGCCTATGCGGATTCCGTTGCCCTGCCCGGCGTCAAGGACGTCAACACGTCCCGCCGGAACTGAAGCCGCTGAGGCCGGCGTGGCCAGCACTGCGGTGAGGCCGGCAATGAGCAACACGATGCAGGTGCCGATGGACAGACGGCGACCTAGTCGCCAATTCTTGGTGTTCAGGGGGATTGCCTCGCAGATCTGTTTAAAATTCGAACCTGGCCGCCGCGGCGCGTGGCCGAGCGGCGGTGCTCCTGGTGCTCGTGTGACTAAAGTGAATTGTGATCCCTACTGGTACGTACGGCAAACCGAAGAGTCGGCGTCTGACCCCGTAGCCAGGTTGCGGCTGGATTAAGTATCCGTACTTCGACCCGAAGTCGGCAAAACCGGGAGGTTCGTTCGATAGCTGAGCGACGCCAGGCGATGACCCACAGCGAGGCCCAACCTCCTACCCATCGGCGCTCGGACCAGCGATCTGAGCGCACATGTCGCTTCATTTCACCTCGCGCCAAGCACGCGAGCGTCGATCTCAAACCGCCGATCGCGCGGCCTGGGGTCAGGTCCGCTCACGCGCGGTCCCGCACACGGAATGAGCTGCCGACGGCGCGGGGGCCTACGCCTTGTCGACGCCGGACTTGGCCAACCGCCGAGCCTTGGCGACCCCGAAGTTCACCATCCCGCGAACCCCGCCCTCGCTGTACCGCTGGCGGGCGTAATGGAGGTTGCGAGCCACAGGACCTGCGGAACTCAGCGACGGCGATCGGGTGAGCCCCCGTCGTTTGGCTGCAACAATCCCGAAGTCCGCTGCACGACTGGCTTGACGGCAGAACTGTACGAGCGGTGCGAGCGTGCGGTCCCAGTGGAAGTTCACCCGCACGCGAGCCACATTTGCTCGGCAGGCAGCCACAAACTCCTCGTCGAAGAGCGCCCGTTCCAGCGCCTCCGCCAAGCCGTCTACGTCTCGCTCGTCCACAGCGACACCGAGACCTTCGGCCACAATCATCCGCCCGAAGGCATCGCCACCCGTAGCCACCATCGGCAGGCCAGCCCAGAGGTAGTCGAGCATTCGGGTGCGGAATGAGAAGGTCGTCTCGACGTGCAACATGTGCGTACTGACGCCCACATCAGCTTCCAGAAGGTAGTTCTGGCGGTCGTCGTAATCGACCCAGTCCTCATTGAAGAATACAAACTTCCCGGTCAGACCCAAATCATCCGAGAGCGTGCGGGCGTCCCAGGCCATGCTCATCTCCGGCACGTTCGGGTTCGGGTGCTTCATCCCGAGGAAGAAGAGCCGGACGTCGGCGTGCTCGTGTCGAAGCCGATCGACGGCCTTGATGAGGGTGATTGGGTCGAACCAGTTGTAGACCCCACCCGCCCAGATGATGACCTTGTCGGTAACCGAGATCCCGGGCACCACGCCGCGCAGCGCCGGGCGCGTATGAATCGGGTCGGTGGCCGATAGCCCGAACGGGCAGACCGCTAGCAGCGACGCAAGACTCGAGTCACGGTCGTAATTGCGTGGATTCAGACGTCCGACTCCAGCAAGCTGCCCCAGCCAGAAGTGCCTCTGCTCCTCGCTTGCGCACATGAAGAAGTCACCTCGCGCAAGATCGCGATTGATAACGTTCGTGGTTCCCTCGATCACCGCATCACGATCACCCGGCTCGTTCTTGGTTTGTTCGAGCTGCTCTAGATGCATCGGGTCGTAGATGTCCACGACAAGGACCTTGTCGGTATCCGCAATCCACGGTGCCACGGCGACGACAAAGCCCTGATAGACGACGATGTCGCACCAGTCGACGATCTGGCGGAGCTGCATATCATTCGCGAAGAGGCACTCGATTCCTTCGCGAGTCAGATCGCAGCGGGTCGTCGACACCAGCTTTACGTCGTTCTCGTGAGACAGCTCCTCCGCGATGTGAAGCGCGCGAATCGCCGGGCCGGCCATCCGATCAGCCAGGGTGTCCGCCGTCACGATGGCGACCCGCCGACGGCGGGCCCACATGTCGTTGAGACCGAAGATCTCAGTCGCGGCCAGCCAGCGTCGGTGGAAGCCGGGCAGCCCATAGGTGGATTGCAACAACCCGCTCACCAGACCCGGAATGGCCATGTCGCTAACCACTCGTCGGCTCTGGATCTCAACGCGCTCGGCCTCGATCTCCTCAAGATTGGTGGCGAGGTAGTCGATCGCGTGTACGGCGCTCATGGTGAGCTTGTTGACCGAGAGGTTCGGCTCGTCATCGCCTACCGGATTGACCTCAAGATCCAGGGCGGAGTTGTCCTCACCCCCGAGCAGCATCGCATTGTGCAGGGTCATCAACAGCGCCGGCGCGAGGGCCCGTTCAAGCCCTGGGCCATCCAGGTTCTTGTAAACCATGAGCAGTCCATTGCGCTCCAACAGGTAGCGCTCACGATAGTTCGCAAACTTCGCGATTGCCGCATGGTGCTTGTGGTAGACGAGCGAGGTGGGTACATACCGAACTCGATAACCGAGCATATTCAGGCGCCAGCCCAGATCTACGTCCTCGAAGAACATGAAGAAGCGTTCATCGAAGCCACCGACCTCACGAAAGACCGATGTCCGGAAAACGGTCGCCGAGCCAGTCGAGAAGAGCACATCCCGCGGGGTGTTGTACGCCTGCGAGTCCGGCTCCTCCGCCTCCAGCTTGTAACCCTGACCAAGGAAGTTGACGTTCCCGCCCACGTAGTCGACGTGGGTTCCGTCCCAGTCCAGAACCTTGCACGCGACAGCACCGACCGTCTGGTCCAGGGAGAGGGTCCGCACCGCCTCGCTTAACCAGTCGCGATCGGGTTTGGCGTCACTGTTAATCAGCGCGACGAACTCACCGGACGCATGCTTGATGCCGAGATTGCAGCCGCCGGCGAATCCGGTGTTCTTCTCAGACTCGATGAGCAGAATGTCCGGGTGCGCCGAACGAATCAGCGGCACGCTGTCATCGCCGGAGTTGTTATCCACGACGATGACTTCGAGCCGTTCCGTCGGCCAATTGAGGTCGCCCAGACGGCTAAGGCACTCGTTCGTGTCCGCCGGACCGCGATAATTCACGATGACGACGGAGACCACGCCCGTGCGAACGGCGGGGGACGACGAGGCCGGAATGCTCATAATGTCTGCTTTGGTCCTTCGTATCGGGGCTGCTGCCAATGGCCGCCCAACTCAACCAGACCGCCGGATTCGTGCGGTGCGCGCATGAGGACGTCGAATCGCTTCGCGCCGCGGAGAAAGTCATAGGTGTGCGTCGTTGTGTAGTCGGCGACCGAGACGTTCAGGTCGAAGGTCCCCGCTTGCAATCGCAACGAATCGAAGACCAGGTCCACATAGCCTTCGCCCTCAAGCCTATCCGGCACCATATTGCCGTCGCGACTGTGGTGGGCCCACACGTAGACGCCCTCGAGTGTCTCGATGGAAAATCCGAAGACCGGCTTGTCGATCGGCTCTGTCGTTGAGAAATGAGTTCGCAGGGTCACTTTGTCCCCCGGGTAGAATCGAGTAGTCGCGCGACCCTCTGCGTCGAGTAGTTCGGTGTTGGTAAGAACCACCTCGCCACTGCCCCAGCGCGTCGCACCCGTCTCGAGTTCGACGCGTTCTTCATGGCCGTCATCGACGTACTTGTCGACGATCGCGCCGGCGTCTCCGACGTCCAGCAACCGGCCATGCTCGAGCCAGGCGACCTTGTCACAGAGAGTGCGCATCGAACCCATCGCGTGGCTCACGATGACAACCGTCTTTCCGGCCCGGCGAAATTCGGCGAACTTCTCCATACATTTCTCTTGGAACATTTGATCGCCGACGGCCAATACCTCATCGACCAACAAAACGTCCGGATCAATGTTGATCGCGACCGAGAACCCAAGACGGACATACATGCCCGAGGAGTAGTTCTTGACTGGTTGATCGATGAAGGTCTCAATTCCGGCGAAATCGACGATCGCGTCGAACTTGCGTTCGATCTCGGACTTCCGCATACCGAGGATTGCGCCGTTGAGATAGACGTTCTCTCGTCCGGACATCTCGGGATGGAACCCGGATCCGAGTTCCAGCAACGCCGCCAGACTCCCGACCGAACGGATTGATCCGGTGTCGGGAGTGAGGATCTTCGCTATGCACTTCAGTAGCGTGGATTTACCAGACCCGTTCTCCCCGACCAGGCCGAAGGTCGAACCTGTCGGTATCTCGAACGAAACATCCTTCAGCGCCCAGAACTCGTCGAAGCGGGCCCGCTTACCACGCATGAGTGCGGCCTTCAGCGATTGGTTGCGCTCCCGATACAGGCGGAACCGTTTGGAAACGTCTTCGACCACGATTGCGTTGTCGTTCGTCATGGGACTAGAGCTCCTCGGCCATGCGAGCGGTGTGGCGTCGGAAGAACATGTAGCCGGCGACGAACAGGATCACGGACACCGTGATGATGTAGCCGAGGGTCTCGACCGCCGGCATGCGGCCGTCGTAGATCGTGTTCCGGAACGCCTCGGCGAACTTGGTGATCGGGTTCCACTCGATCACTCCGACGAGAATCGGGTGTTCTGCGCGGTGCGCTTGCGCCAGCGTGATGCTGTAAACGATCGGGGCCGCGTAGAACAGGAGGTTCAGAAGGATCGCGACAAAATGCTGCGTATCACGGAAGAACACATTGGCCACAGCCAAGAAGAATGCGATACCGGTGGCGAACAGGAAGAGCAGACCCATGAGGACGATGGTTACGGGCAGGAACAGAAACGGCTCGCCACCGAAGAGGAAAGTGGCGACCACCAACACGGTCATCTCGAAGCAGAAGGTGAACAGCAGCGCGAGTGAATTCGAGAGAACCAGCGCTTCGCGCGGGAAGTAAACCTTTTGAATCAGGTTGGCGTTGCCGACGATCGAGCCCATTCCAGACATCAGTACGTTCAGAACGAAGATCCAGGGGAGCAATCCGCAGGAGAGCCAGAGGAAAAAATAGTCCAGCCCGGACGGGTCGCCAGGTAGGGGACGATTGCCCCGCATGATGGTGCCGAAGACGATCGAATAGGTGAACATCAAGGCGATCGGATTGACGAGCGACCAAACCTGCCCAAGCGCCGTGCGCTTGTACTTCCCCTTGATCTCGCGTTGGGTCAAATTGCGGATGAGATCGCCAGAGGACTTCAGATCCGTCAGAGCAGTCACGAAGCGAGCCCTCGGACAACGTAGCTGGTCACGACTGTGCAGCCTACCTTGGATGACGACGCGATCGGGTCGGTCTGCTTGGGTCGTCCACAGGAACTGTTGCGCACAGGTACCTAATAACCACGAATCTTGCGGCGCAGGGATCGCACTGCCCGACTCGTCACACTCGTGCTGGCCAATCGCTTGTTGGCCGCACGGAGCTGCTGGCGCACCTCGTCCCGCTCCGCGACGGCTTGATCGTGGGCGCGCTGGACCTCGGTCCGCACCGCCTGCAACGAGAGCAGCTCCGATCGGGCCAGCGCCTCCTGCTCGCTGAGTTCAGCGAAGGCCGCACGCAACGCCACCAGTTCCTTCTTGGCACTGTGCAGTTCGGTCGACAGGTCGTCGATACGCAGCGCCTGTTCGGTGTCAAGGCGAGTTGCGTCATCCGGCACTGCCCGCAACACGAACTGATAGGTGGTTGCCTCCGGATCGCCACGCAGCTTCGCCACGACGGCCGGATCTATCTCGGACTCGACGATCGCGACCTCGGTCTCGAAGAGCTCAGCCTGAGTGCGGCGCAGTTCGGTGAGGACGAACCCGGCGTCGGTGAGGAACTGGACCAGCGTCTTCCGGGTGAAGAATCGGGTATGTGTGTCGTCAAGGATGCCCACCCGCGTGTAGTCGAACTTCCCCTGCAGCAGCGCCATCCGGATATCGCCGTGCGCAATATTCGGGGTCGATATGATGACGCTGCCACCGGGAGCCAACAACGGTCTTGCCTGTCGTAGCACCGGCAGCGGGTCGCGCAGATGCTCCAAAACATCTCCGAAGATGACGACGTCGAAGCTACCGGCGCCGAACTCCTCGACCAGGTCTGTCCGCTCTAGGTCACCGATCACAACCCGATCCAGATGCTTCGCGGCCTCTTCTCCCGTCACCGGGTCGACCTCGAATCCGGAGACCCTGTTGCCCAACGCCTGAAGCACGGTCCCTAGGTAGCCCGTGTCACAGCCCACATCGAGCACACGCTTGTTCGACCCGACCAGTTCGACCATGAAAGTGTGACTCGAACCGGGCCACTTCACGAGCTCCTCATCGATGTCGTACTTGGACAGTGCCACTGGCTTGTCTCTTCTCGCTAAGTCGTCGTCGTGCTAATCCCGGAATAACTCGATTCTAATCGCTGGAACGGGCGGAGCTAGCTCCGGCGCAACCGAGCCGTCAGACGGCGCAGGCGCAGCAGGGCAGCCCGCTTACCTTCGATCAGACGCTGCTCCTTGTTACTGACCAAGAAGAGGTCATGACCGTCCGGAACCGAACTCTCCCCGAGTTCAGTGGGCTCGTCATTCTCGGCAGCCAGTTGCTCCTCGGAGATCACGTTCTCTTCCGGTTCGGGGAAGCCTTCAGCGAAGAGCGCCCGGCGGCCCGGTTCATCCAGATTGCGGGGAACGCGACGAAGAGTAACGAAGAACTCCATGTCATCGACGGCCGTAGGGGTGATCGACTCGATCGTGTAGTCGAACAGGCCGAGGTCGGCCAACGTCCGCATCTGCTGAACGAAGGTGATGGGCGTGAAGAGCCAGACATGGCAGTCGACGTAGGACTCGTCCTTCGTCGACCGGTCTAGCATCATTCGCGCGTAGGCCAGATCATGAATCGTCGCTTCCGGGCCGGGCGGCCCGTGACGCCAGGTGTCCCGAGGGGTGACCGTCACTGCGGAACTGTAGTGGTCGAACACCGCCCGCACCGATGGACGGGCATCACCGTGGTGGCGGGCGAGCATCATGTCACCGACAGTGGTCGGCGGCCGACGGGCATCGAAGC